>JANMJQ010000056.1:0-22531 GCA_031371445.1 Akkermansiaceae bacterium | reverse complement strand
TAATACTCGATGAGGGCGACGATGTCGTTGGTCATGGCGGGCGGTATCTGCGGGTCGCTGCTGATGTCCGGAGACGCAAAAGAGTGGGTGCGAGACCCACTCCTTTCTTTCGTCAGAAGCTGTGCGGGCAGCTTTTAGGCGTGGGAAAACCCGCTGGCAAGCCGAAACTCGGTCGCAACCCCCGCTCCCAAGCCTCTTCCAAACCGCTCTCAGCTTCGGCGGAAATGCCGGAGCACTTCGAAATCCGCATGCCGCTCAACCCCCTCGGATTCGGGGAAATCGACCTCGAATTCCGGGAGCTCGGTATCGCCCTCATATTCCGCGAAAAGATGGCTCACCAGCAGGTCGTCGATTTCCGGAAGGAAGGCCCTGTAAACCTCCGCCCCGCCGATCACAAAGACCTGGCCGTCGAGTCCCGGGAGCCCCCGCAGTTCATCCGGCCGGTGGATCACCTCGACGCCTTCTGCTGTCCACGATTTGTCGCGGGTCAGAACGATGTTCCGGCGTTTCGGCAGGGGCCGGCCGATCGACTCGAAGGTCTTGCGCCCCATTACGATCGCGTGGCCGCTGGTCGTGCGTTTGAAATAGGCGAGGTCTTCCGGCAGATGCCAGGGCAGGCCGCCATTTTTCCCGATCACCCGTGACGGCGTCATCGCCACCACCGCTGTCAGCCGGCAACTCATGATTCACCGTCCTTCTGGTCCGTGTCGTAGTGGAACTGGTGCAGCAGGCGATGCGCGACCGGGCCGAACAGGAGACCGGCCAAAACCAGAAACACGAGGCCCGAGAAAAGCGCATAAGCTCCAGCGAAAATCTTGCCGGCCTCGGTCTTCATGGGATCGACGGGTCCCATTCCGCCGAGCAGCATCGACGCGTTGAGAAACGAGTCCGTCCACGACATTCCTTCGAGGGTCCGATACCCAAGCATCCCCGCGCCAAGCGAAACGCCGACCAAGCCCAAGGCAATCGCCGCCGAGCGCAAGAGGCGCAGGAGAAACTCGGTATGCGAGATCGGTTGCTCGCCGCGTTTTTCGTAGTCGAACATTTTCTGTTAGACAGCCACCGGTGCCTTGATGTGCGGATGCGGATCGTAGTTTTCCAAACGGATGTCATCGATGGTGAATGAATCGATGTCCTTCACCGCCGGATTCAGCCACAAGGTCGGCAACGCGCGCGGCTCGCGGGAGAGTTGCAGCTTCGCCTGGTCGAAGTGGTTCGAGTAAATATGCACGTCGCCAAACGTATGCACGAAGTCCCGGGCTTCATAGTTACAGACGTGCGCGATCATTTTCGTGAGCAACGCATAGGAAGCGATGTTGAAAGGCACGCCGAGAAACAAGTCCGCGCTGCGCTGATAGAGCTGGCATGACAAGCCGGGCTTCCCGCCATCGCGCGCTTCATGGACATAGAACTGGAACAGCAGGTGGCAGGGCGGCAAGGCCATCTGATGGATCTGCCCGACGTTCCATGCCGATACGATGTGGCGGCGCGAGTGCGGATATCCAATCAACCCGTCGATCAGCAAATGGATTTGGTCGATCGTCCGGCCATCGGGCGACAACCAGGCCCGCCATTGTTTGCCATAGACGGGTCCGAGTTCGCCTTCTGCATCGGCCCACTCGTCCCAGATGCTGACGCCATTCTCCTTGAGATAGGCGGTGTTCGTTTCGCCGCGCAAAAACCAGAGCAATTCATGAATGATCGAACGCAGGTGCAGCTTCTTGGTCGTCACGCAGGGGAAACCTTCGCGCAAATCGTAGCGCGCCTGCCGACCGAAAACCGAGCGGGTGCCCGTGCCGGTCCGGTCGCCACGTTCCTCGCCATGCTCCATCACGTCGCGCATCAAATCGAGGTATGCCTTCACGCCGCCCATCAAGCCATGCGACCCGCAAAGCGGCAAGAACGAAGGATTTCAGGCTGGGCCCAGGGCTCTTCACTTTGAGAGATCGAACCGCGAATGGACGGGAAAATGGAGAGACTAGAATCCAGATTCCAGAAACCAGATTCAGATTTGCGCCTGCGGTCTTCCATCCCCGATCCACGATCTACTATCCACTATCTCTTATTCGCGTTAATTGTCCGTCCATTCGCGGTTGAAAATCCAAAATGAGGGAGCCCTGTGGGCTGGGCCGATGCTTTGCCGATGCTTCTTGACGGATGCTGTGGATGAGTCAAATTGGTACCCCATCAATTAAAAACACCCATGGAAATTCAAGGTACGGTTTACGACATTTTGAGGGACAAGACCGGCAGCGTTTGGACAGCCGACCCCGCGGAATCGGTTTACGAGGCAATTCGCCGCATGGGTGAAAAAGGCATCGGTGCGCTCGTCGTCGTCCAAAATGGCGAAGTCATAGGCGTCCTCTCCGAACGCGACTACAGCCGTAAAATCGTTCTCCAGGGCCGCACCTCGCGGGACACCAAGGTCGGCGAAATCGTCGAGAGCCCGGCCATCAGCGTCAGCAACCGCGATGGCATCGCGAAGTGCATGGAGCTCATGACCTCGAAGCGGATCCGCCACCTCCCGGTCATCGACGACGGCGAACTCGCTGGCCTCATCTCCATGGGCGACCTCATGAAGTGGGTCATGCGCAGCCAGGAATATACCATCCAGCAACTGCAAGGGTATATCGCGGGCGGCTATTGACTTCATCGCCATGTGGACATAAAGTGTCCACATGAAAATCCTCACGGTTCGCGACCTGCGCAACAACTTCGCCAAGGCCGAGGCATGGCTCAGCGAAGGGGAGGAGATCCGCATCGAAAAGCGCGGCAAGCCGATCGGATTTTTGTCGGCGACGCCGAAATCCGCCAAGTACGTCAAACCGGATTTCCTCGGGAGATTGAAGGAGATTTGGGGTGATCGCGTTTTCTCCGAAGCGGAAGTGCGGGAAATGCGCGAGGCGGAGCTTGAGGGCGAGGAAGGATGACTGCTTATCCCGACACATCGTTCATCTGTTCGCTCTATCAAATGCGCGATACATCGATCGCGGCCATTGAGTTCAAGGGGAATTACCTGGGTCCATTGCCAGTTTCTTCGTTTCTCCTGTTGGAATTCAAACAGTCCATCCGCTTTCAAATCTGGTTGCGTGAAAAAGACCAGACCAAAGGCTTTTCGGAAAGTGAAGGGACCGCGATGTTGCGCGCCTTGCAGGCCGATCTAACAGAAGGTGTCTATGAAATGGTCTCACCCGATTGGGCGGACGTTCACCGGATCGCCGATGGACTCAGCTCCAAGTATACAGGAACCCACGGCCATCGCCTCGCGGACATCCTGCACGTCGCCACCGCCGTTCATCTTGGCGCGGAACAATTCCTGACCTTCGACGGCAAACAAAAGCGATTGGCGGAAGCGGAAGGAATGAAGGTGCCGGCGTAGGGAGAGTGGATAAAAGTCCGCTTACCTTGTCCCGCCCATGGTCACGAATTCCTTGCGGTCGAGCGAGTCGTTGTGATCGAGATCGAAGCTCTCAAAGCGCTTGCGGGCCTCCTTGGGATCGGGCTGGCCATCGAGAAATTCGTCGCGGCTGAGTTTGCCGTCCGCGTCCTTGTCGCGTTGGGTGAATTTCGCGTCGCGATCCTCACCAGCGGACACCTGCGGTTTTGCCTCGGGATAGTTGGCAAGCAAGGCGCGCAACTTCGCAACCACCACGGGCTGTTCACTGGCGAGATTGCGGGTCTCTTCGGGATCCTTTTCGTAGTCGTAGAGTTCGTAGATCGCGCTGTCGGCCGGCTCGCCGATTTTCTTCCATTCCACCAGCCGGTAGCGTTCGGTTCTAACAGCCCGGCCCATTCTGTCGCCGCGCGGGAACACATGGAGGATCGACTCGCGTTGATCCGCCATTGGATCGCGCAGTGTGCTGGCGAAGCTGTGGCCATCAAGCATGTTGCGAGGTGGATTTCTGTCGGGGATTGGAATGTCGGCGAGATTGGCAAGGGTTGGATAGATATCGACTGACTCAGTCATGCGCATCGTCTCCTGGCCTGATGGTAGCCCCGGGCCGCATACGATCAACGGGATGCGTGTCGCTTGTTCGTAGTTGCTGTGCTTGCTCCATTGGCCGTGGTCGCCGAGATGCCAGCCGTGATCGCCCCATAACACGATGATGGTGTTTTTGGAAAAGGGCGAGGAGTCGAGCGCATCTAACAGTTTTCCAACCTGCGCATCCACATAACTCACGCAAGCGCTGTAACCGTGGATCATTTCCCGCGCCTGGCCTTCGTTCATCGGCCCCTGTTCCGGCATGTCCTTGTAGTTCCGGACCTCGCCCCAGGTGGTTGGCGCGAAGGCGGGTGCGCCAGCCGGTGCATGATCCAGTTTCGCGAGCGAGAATTTCGAGCGGTCATAGAGATCCCAATACTTCTTCGGCGCGCAGAACGGCATATGCGGTTTCAAAAATCCCACCCAGAGCATCCACGGCTCGCCCGGCTTTGCGGCGGCGGCTTGCAAACGCTTGACCGACTCCGCGGCGATCACACCATCCGGGTAGCCCTCGTCGGCAACATCAGCGGCTTCGAAGGCCGGGCCGCGTGGCAATGACGCCGCCCCCTGGTTGGAGAACAACGCCGCCTCGCGCGTCACGGTTCCGTTGTTTTCCGGCAGCGCGTAAAATACCGATTTCGCCGGGAAATGCGGCACGCTCCATGATGCGGGATCCTCGTGATTACCATGGCCGACATGGAAAATCTTGCCGACGGCTTCGGTGCGGTAACCGAAATTTTTGAAACACTGCGGCAGTGTCACGACGTCTGGCGTGGCCACTCGGAAATTCGTTCCCAAATCATAGATCCCAACCGTTGAGGTCCGCAGACCTGTTAGAAGTGCGTTGCGCGATGGCGCGCAGACGGCTTGGTTGCAGTACGCCATCTTGAACAAGGTGCCGCGCTTTGCGAGCCGGTCGATGTTAGGTGTTTTGATTTCAGTATCTCCATAACAGCCAAGTCGCGGCTTGAGATCGTCCACGCAGATGAACAACACGTTCGGTCGGTCTGCGGCTCCCACGAAACCTGTTAGAAAAGTGGTGGCGAGAATGAATTGGGTTTTCATAAAATCATTTCACACAACGGAAGCCGAGATGCATGGTCGGTGAATTAGGCTCCGCCTGCCCGCGGCTGCCGATCCGATAGCGGGTGCAGTATTGGATCGTGCACAGGAAAGAGCCGCCGCGGATCGCCTTCTTCGCGACGCCGGGTTCGGATGGATCGAAACCGCTGTCCGGCCCGTGCGGGTTGTGGACCACGCCCATCGTGGCATCGCGGGCATAAGTGTCGGGGCGATACCAATCGGTGGTCCACTCCCAGACATTGCCCGCCACGTCATATAAGCCGTAGCCATTCGCCGGAAATTTCGCGACCGGTCCGGCACCGGCATAGCCATCCTCACCGGTGTCCGCGCCCGGGAAAGCTCCCTGATAAAGGTTCGCGTGGAAATTGGCGGCTGTGGGAGGATCGTCACCCCAGGCGAAGGCCTTGCCGCTCATTCCACCGCGCGCGGCGAATTCCCACTCGGCTTCGGTTGGCAGGCGCTTGCCAGCCCATTTTGCGTAAGCCTGCGCGTCTTCATAAGCGATCTGGACCACGGGGTAATTGTCCTTGCCCGCGAGATCCGTGCCCGGGCCTTCGGGATGCCGCCAATCGGCACCATTTTGAAAACGCCACCATCGGATCGGGTTGTCGAGCGGCACCGGCGCCAAAACCGGGGTGAAGACATTCGCGCCCGGTTTCAATGCCTCGGGCGGAACATCTGGAAATTCGGCAGGATTCAACGGACGTTCGGCGACCGTGCGGTAGTTGGTGGCTGCGATGAATTTCGCGAACTCAGCGTTGCTGACCTCAGTGCTGTCCATCCAAAATCCATCGACCGCCACTCGGTGAATCGGCACGGTATCGCGTGAAGCCTCGGCATCGCCGCACATGCCCGTCGATATAGCGGTTTCGCCCATGGAAAATTCTCCGCCGGGAATCCAGACCATGCCGGCCGGAGCATCACCCGCCGGAGCTTGCCGCGGATTTTCGCGGGTAGGGGAATCGATGGAAGAAGACGCGGTGTTTACTGCCGCGCCTGGCTCCGCTTTTTTCTGACAAAACGTGAATCCGGAAATGGCCGTGACCGCGACGATTGACGACAACAACGGGGCATGTCCGGACGGTTTCATGGTGGGTTTCAAACGTTGAAGCGGAACTCGACGACGTCTCCGTCTTTCACCACGTACTCCTTGCCTTCGATCCGGACTTTGCCAGCGACTTTCGCCGCGGCCTTGGTGCCTGCCGCAACCAGGTCATCGTAATGCACCACTTCGGCAGCGATGAAGCCGCGTTCGAAATCGGAATGAATCACGCCCGCCGCCGCAGGAGCCTTGTCGCCGGCGATGATTGTCCAGGCGCGGGTTTCCTGCACACCGGTGGTCAAATAAGTCCGCAGGCCGAGCAGGTGATACACCGCGCGGATCAAGGCCGAAACGCCGGAGTCAGTGACTCCCATGTCCGCCAAAAATTCCGCGGCTTCTTCCGGTGCGAGATCGCTGAGTTCTTCCTCGATGCGGGCGGAAATCACCACCGCTTCCGAACCGCTGTGCTCATTGGCGAACTTGCGGACCTTGGCGACGAAGGGATGCGAATCCGGATCCGCAATGGCTGCCGCGAGTTCCGATTCCGCGACGTTGCAGGCGTAGATCGTGCGCTTTGATGACAACAGGAAAAAATCGCGGACGATCTCTTTGTCATCGTCGCTGAAATCGATCGTCAGCGCCGGCTTCCCTTGGTCGAGATGCGGCATGATCACATCGATGAGCTCCACTTCCTTCTTCGACTCCTTGTCACCACCCTTGGCCTTCTTCTCGCGCGTGTATCGTCGTTTTTCGAGAGCGGCCATGTCCGCGAGAATCAATTCCGAGTTGATAATCTCAATGTCGCGAATCGGGTCGACGGTTCCCAACTCATGGATGATATCGTCGTTTTCGAAACAACGCACCACCTGCACGATGGCGTCAGTCTCGCGAATGGTTGCAAGAAATTGATTTCCGAGCCCCGCCCCCTCCGAGGCACCCTTCACCAAGCCGGCGATGTCGACGATTTCGATAGCCGTCGGAACCAGCTTGTGCGATCCGGAAATCTTCGAAAGCACGGCCAGCCGCGAGTCGGGAACGCTGACGATGCCGATGTTCGGATCGATCGTGCAAAACGGATAATTCGCGGCCTCGGCCTTGCGGGTGCGGGTGACGGCGTTGAAAAGCGTTGATTTTCCAACGTTGGGTAGTCCTACGATTCCGGCTTTGAGCATGGCGGGCGCAGAGTGTGGAGGGGGGCGGGCGAGGACGAGAAAAAAAGTTATAATGGATGGTCGCTCTCAAGCCACGCGCTGCGAAACCGACGCGTTGAGATTCCCTTCCTTTTCTTCCCAGCGGGTTGATCCCGTTTGCCGTCGTCGCTGAGAAGCAGAACGCGGCCGCCGTTTTCACCGCCGAACAGCAGGGCCGATTCCGGATTCAAATCGAGGAGGTCCACGTTCAGATCTTGCGGATATTCATCGTCCGTTTTTCCACTCCAGAAAAACAGCTTGGGCGCCTCGGCGTCCTTGTCGGTGAAACGATCGCGGTAATCTCCGGCGACGATCAAAAATCCGCCCCGCCACTTCACCATGTCGCGGAACCCGAGGCCGCCGAGCTCGAGGAAAATGGGTTCACCAAATACCACCCTTGCGTCCGTTTGAATAACCGCCGCGGGATTTGCCAGCGGCAGCATCAGCGCCTTGCCATCGATGATTGGGTTGCGGAAGCCGATATAGAGCAGGCCGTCACTGGCACAGAGCGATTCGATATTGAAACCATGTTGCTGTTTCGGAGGAATTTCAGCATCCATGAACGGTTGTAAAAACTTCAATCCACTTGCGGAACGAAGGTCTTCCAGCAGGCGGGTGTAGGGTCTTCCCGCGGTTTCCAGCATGGCTGCCGAACCTTCACCGATGCAACGGGTGGCGAAGAGAATTTGTCGTTCGGGACATGACTTGCCATGTTTGTCCCTCGCATGGGAGCTGATCCAATAAATGATATCTTCAATCCGCGTCGCACCTTCTATGTCCGCCTCCCTGTAAGTAACTCCATCGTCTCCCAACTTTTTAGGAAGCGGTTCCCATTCATTCAGGTTCTTCAAAACGGAGACCGCCTCGCCGCCCGCGGTTGAGAACAACCGCAAGGTGTTTTCTTCATCGGTTGCCGCGATGAAATGGCCAGGTCCGCATGCTATTCCCGCCGAACCATCCGAGGCGCCGCTGTGGAATGTGATGTTGCTTAGCTTGTAATTCATTCGCCGCGAGAATGTCGTGATACGAGTTGTGCAAATTCCGGCCCGCGGAACACGCGCGCAGGAAATCCCGGAACGAGCCGAGAACACGGTGTTGATAGGGCTTTGGAACAATCATGGCTCGTCGGGGCGGAAGCCGATCTGGCGTTTCGGGGGTGCTGCTGGTGGTTGGGTGGTTGGAGCAGTGGTTGCAACTGCCGCCAGATCACGCCCAGCGAGTGGTCGTGTTTCAGCAGGGATTGATCAATTTCCGCAAGCCGCTGGAGGATGGCGGCATTGGCGAGCAATTGCTCGCGCATCCGCACAAAAGCCCGGACGACGAACACGCTCATCTTCACCGCCGCCGGGCTGTTCAGGACCGTGGCGGCCATGATTGCTCCATGCTCGGTGAAGGCGTAGGGCAGAGGCTTTGAAAATTTCAAGCGGCTGAGGTGGTCACAATTTGTGACCACCTCCAACTTCTCTGCGGGAGTAAGCTGGAACATGAAATCTCCGGGAAACCGAGCCTCGTTCCGCTTAATAGCCTGGTTCAGAGCCTTAGTCGGAACCTCGTAGATCACGGCGAGATCCGCATCCAGCAGGACCTTCTGCCCCCGGATTTCGAGAATGAGCGATTCCAGAACAGGTGGATTCTTCATGGCTGATCGACGGCGATTCCAATGGCACGCATCGGACGCCCGTGACGCTCCGCTTCGAGCCAATCGGCACGGTCGAGGCATTCTTCCGGAAAAGGGTGGCGCACACTTAAAAGACGCCGAATTAGGCGGAGGTTTTCAAAGGCCCGCCACACGGCTTCTTCGTCGTTGAATTGACGGGCGAAGGCTTGGGCGTCGGCTGCGGAGTTCATGATCACGTAATGATGGCGTTTGACGACGCATCCTTGCCAGTCCAGTTGAGTGTCGGCATCGGTCTTGAAACTGTCAGCCTCCGCGCTGCGGCGCAAGCTCCGGCCCGGAGCTTGTTGCGGGCGCTTCGTCCCGGCGTCTCAAAGGCCGGAACGAGTGGATGATTTTGCGGTTGGCGCGGACCTTGCCGGGCCGGCGTTGGACGAGCTCCAGCTTTTCGAGTTCTTCCAGATCGCGGCGCAGGGTCTGGCCGGATTTGCCGGCGTAAGCCTTGGCGACGCGAGGAGTGAGTTCGTCGAGCGCCGAAAATGAATATTTCATGGAAAAAATGACCGTGCTTTTGTAATTCTTTTTATCAAGCACGTGGGCGGCTCACACCACGCTGGTCCCCACCAAATCCGAAGGGGTGGCACCGAGCCTGATATACTCGCTTTCCTTGAGCGCGACTGGCTTCCGCTTCGACAACAGCAGCCAGCACTCCCGCGCGGTGCCGAGGACGATCAGGGTCACGAAGACCAGAAAGGTCGCGGTGACAGCGACGTCGATGCGGGCGTTGAAGAGGGCGGTTTGGGCGGCTTTCAACGCCGGACCTGTTAGACCCTTGGCGATGGCGGCTTCCTGCTTGGCGATTTCAGGAATAAATCCGAGCGCGTTGGGCGAAAATATTTTCATCCAGCCCGCGCTGAAGGTGACGGCTGTTAGAAAAATCATCGGCAAAACGGTGGTCCAGCAATAGCGGGTCTTGCCCATCTTGATCAGGATCACGGTGCCGAGGCAGAAGGCGATCACGGCGAGGAGTTGGTTGGAAATCCCGAAGATCGGCCACAGGCTTTTCGCGATGCCGGCGGGATCGATGGCACCCTGGTAAAGGAAGAATCCCCAGGCCGCGACCAGCAGGCCGGTGGCGAGGATGTTGCCGGTCCATGAACGCGTGTTGGCGAGGCGTGGCGAGATATTTCCTAACAGATCCTGCAAGATGAAGCGCCCTACACGGGTTCCGGCATCGAGAGTTGTTAGAATGAAGAGCGCCTCGAACATGATGGCGAAGTGATACCACAGCGACAGGGCGGTTTTGCCGGGGATGACCTTGGCGAACATGCTTGCCATGCCGACGGCGAAGGTCGGCGCGCCGCCGGTTTTGGCGATGATGTTTGGCTCGCCCAAATCGGCCGCGAGTTGCTGCATTTGCGGCAGGGTCACCTTGTATTCCGGACCGAGCGCGTTGATTTTTTCGATCTGCGCGGTGACTGCAGCGGGGTTGGTGGGGTCGATGGGGGAATTGATTGCAAAGTATTCGCCGGGTTGCAGCGCGCAGGCCGCGATGATGGCCATTAAAGCAACCAGCATTTCCACGACCATCGCGCCATAACCGACAAGGCGGATGTCCTTCTCGCGGGCAAGCAGCTTGGGCGTGGTGCCCGAAGCGATGAGCGAATGAAAGCCACTGACCGCACCGCAGGCGATCGTGATGCAAACGAAGGGAAACACCGGTCCCGAGACCACAAAGCCACCGCCATGCACGAATGGCGTAATGGCCGGCATGTGCAGCGGTGGGTGGAGGATCACCACGAAAATACCGAGCACCGCGACCGTGCCCAATTTCATGAAGGTGCTCAGGTAATCGCGCGGTGCCAGCAGCATCCACACCGGCAGCACGCTCGCCGCGAAGCCATAGATCATGATCGCCCACGCAAGCTGGGTGGAATGCAGCGTGAGCGCGGATCGCCATGACTGCGGCAAGTCTTTGCCCAAATAAACCGCTGCCAACAACCCGACCACGCCGAAGACCGATGCCGCGGTGACACTGACTTTGCCGCTCTTGAGCATCACTCCCATCACGAAGGCCAATGGGATCGTGGCGGCGATCGTGAACAAACCCCAGGGACTTTCCGCGAGTGCCTTGACCACCACCAGGCCGAGCACCGCCAGCAGAATCGTCATGATGGCGAGCAGGCTGATCATCGCGATGATGCCAATGACGGGGTTGAGCTCTTCCTTCAACATTTGCCCCAGCGATTTCCCGTCGCGGCGCATCGATGAGAAGAGGATGATCGAATCATGCACACCCCCGCCGAGGGTCGCGCCGATGAGGATCCATAAGGTGCCTGGCAGATAGCCGAATTGCGCGGCAAGCACCGGCCCCACCAAGGGACCCGGTCCCGCGATGGCAGCGAAGTGATGGCCGAACACGACCCATTTCGGCGTCGGCACGAAGTCCTTGCCATCGCTGCAAGTCACCGCGGCCGGCGCGCGGTTGTCGTCGATGGTAAGCACCTTGGCCACCAGCCATGCGGAGTAAAACCGATAAGCGACGGCGAAGGTGCAGATACCCGCGACGACGAGCCACAGGGCGTTGACCGGCTCATTGCGTTGAAACGCGGCGACGCCGACCGCGGTCGCGCCGAGGAGGGAGATCAAAAGCCAGAGGAGGAAGCGCATGACGGGGAGATTCAAGACGCAAGACTTGAAGACACAAGAGGAAGAAGTGGCAATCTCGTTCGTATTTTCCCTGATCAAGGGGCCGGAAGAATGGAGTGGGATTGAGGATTGAGGATTGCAGATAATCTTAATGCGTCCTTCTCTTATCCCCGATCCACTATCCCCGATCTCTTCAATCTCTGAATGATCCGCATGGACGCGATTTGCATCCGGGGCGCAAGGCAGCACAATTTGCGGAACATCGATGTCGATATTCCGAAGGGCAAACTCGTCGTCATCACCGGCCCGAGCGGATCGGGAAAATCCTCGCTGGCTTTTCACACGCTCTACGCCGAGGGCCAGCGCCGTTATGTGGAATCGCTGTCGGTCTATGCCCGGCAATTTCTCGATCAGTTGGAAAAACCGGACGTCGATTCGATCGAAGGCCTGAGCCCGGCGATCGCCATCGAGCAGCTCGGCAGTTTTTCAAAATCCCAGACATTCGGAAAACGGCCACATGTTGAACAAGCACTCTGTTAAGTGTCAGTTCACGCATGACTACACCCGCAAGGTCGAGTCCGTCATCGAGGCGGACGAGCTGGATGGGAATCACGTCATGGCACCGGCCAGCCGGTTTTTGGATCCAGCACGACGACATCGAGATGCTTGCCGTCCCGTAGCGGTTTAAAGCCTTTTGCAGCGGTGGTAATTACCGTGGCTCCGCTGACTTTGGCGACTGCGGCAATCCAGAGGTCATTTTTGTCATGGAAAATGGCCAAGCCCTGCTCTTTGGCCAGTGTGCTGTATTCCGCGAACGCCCGGTACATCCGTACATCCATCAGTCCATCGCTTCCATGGCGATGAGGAAATCGTCATCCGATTCCTCGGCCGGAATCATGCCCAGTAGTTGTTTGTAGGGAGAGGACCCCGGTCGAGTCCGCACGGCGGCGGCGTAACCCATCCGCACGGAATCCACCAGCGTGTCATGCAGCCTCGACAACACCGGCCCCACGAGTTCAGGACGCGGTGCAGCCCCGAGCCCTGAAGGCCCGCAAATCTCAAAAGTCCGTTCTACAAGATGAATTCCCATTGCTTTGACAAGCGAAGGCTAACCTCGCTCATGAATCAGTTCCAAGTGCAATCCGCCTTACAATGGGCTGCACCACGGCTCACCCACCTTCCACCATCGCGATTTCCTCGGGGGTGAGGTAGTAGAGCTGGTAGATGATGTCGTTGAGCTCGGATTCCTTGGTGGCGAGGATTTGATCGAGGGTAGGGATTTCCTGGTCGAGGGTGCAGGGATCATACCTCAGAAAGTAGATGGAAAATGACGAATTCCCGGTTGCCCAAATGGTGAACCGTTTTCCAATGAATCCCCGGCTTGTTGGGGACGTTCAGCAGTTTGAGAGCTTTCGCGCTCTTGGCGGTCATTTCAGAAATTGATCGGGAAGCGCGGGCAATGTCGCCATCGAACACGTAGCCGAGCATGGCTCCAGAGCGGAGTCCTTTGGAGTAGCGCCCGGTGATGAAACACATCATACCTTGAGCCCCCCTAACGTATTCCGACACCAGCGATTGCCAGCCTGAAGGAAAGGTTACATGCAGTCGCTTCGCCTCGACCGCGAAATAGGGTGGCGGCTTCAGCGCCGGGTCTTGAAGCATGAAGCGCAAATCCAACCTGCCCTCTTCCCCTGTATCCTCGTCATCCTCCGCCGTCTCGCGATCCGGCCATACGGGGCGTTCACGGAGCGCAGGATCGGCTTTGAGTTTGATGTGGAGACGTTTGGTGATTTGCGTTTCGTGTTCTTGCTCGGAAATTTTCCGAATCCCTGCCGTGCACCGTTTGATAGCGTCGAGGATGTGGGGAATCTCCTCGTCGGGGAATAGTGGAAGCCAGTCGCGAGCGTCTTGATTCATGCTTTGGCTGATTCACGGGATTTCGCGATATGCGCATAAAGCTCCGCCGCGTCATTCAGCGCGGCCGTGCGCGTCCATTCCCCGAGGCGGGCCGGTTTCACGATCAGAATGCGTTTCCCATCAAAATACCATCCTTGCCTGCGGAATTCCAAGCTACGACCCAACTTGGAGGTGGATGCGGATTGGAGTCGGTGAGCGGCTTCTATGACTCGGGCGGAATCCAACATCAATTGCACAGGTTCTGTTGATTTGCTCTGTCCAAGCTCAACCAATGCCATGCCACTAGCCGGATGAATTGCTGTTTTGGCAACGACCTTCACGGAATTAGCCGCCCATCCGTTCAGTGTTGCGGAAATCATCTCAGCATAGTCTGACAGAGCTTCGCTGCTCTCGACCGGACGGAGGTTTGGGATATGAATGGCACTCTCCAGGGATGAAGGGGTGTCGCCCTTGTCGATGATATTACATGTGTCTTCAACGACGGCTATGTCCTGCAGCGACAAACCGAAGTAACGGTAAATCAGTGCGTCGATTTGCTCCCGGAATTCATTGGAGAGTTTGCTTCTCTTTGCGCTTCGCCCGGCAGAAGCTGCGGATTTTGGTTTTCCAACGTCCTCAAACCAGTCATCGGAATCAGGATCAGTCGGGATGCATTCACTCTCAAGCTGCGCTAATGCCTTCTGGTGAGTTGCCGTGAGATCCGCGATCTTGGAGATAATCCGCCGCGCATCTTTCGGTGCCGCCTCATCGTCTGAAAGCATGAAGGGCAATTGAAGCACCTCTTCGAGGTGAACCTTGTCGCGTTCGATCCCGAGGTTTGCGGAAGTGTGGAATACAAAATATCTTGCGAGTTTGGATGTGAGATACAGAGCGAGAAACAAAAGCTCGTTCCGGTCTCCACCTCCGAAACTCGTGAATGACTGAAGAGTGTGTTGAAATCGGACGGGGAATTCTGACAGTGCGGCTCTAGTGAATCCGTGATTCACGACCACGAGTGGAGGATTGAAAAGTTGTTCGGGAGGTTTGCTGTAGAGCTGCTTCAACGAATAGCCTTTCGACTTTAAATGCGATTCAAGCGGGACGCAGGACTCTTTGGAAAGAATGGGCGAAATGCCAATGAGGGATGGAGAGACGAACAGGTCGTTCGTCTTCCACACTCCGAAGTCGCGCAAAGCACGGTCCGCTTTTTTGTTTTTTTCCGGATGCCATGGCTTCCCTCCTTGGCCGGTTACCCAAGGTTTGCCGTCGGTGTTCTTTCCATCGCTCAGCTTGTGGGTGATGGAATCGAGGCGGGGCAACGTGGACAGGTAATCCAGCAGCTTGCGATCCCTGGGTGTTCCCCACATGTGTGTCTTCCAGACAACTCCGGGGGATTGCCCCAAGTCGTTATCCAGCAGGTCGGCGATGCGGATCCATTTGCGGTCGTTCGGAGATACGGGGATCAAGCCGTCCCGCACGTCAAACAGCGAGACTTTCGGCGTGATGTATTCGATGCGATGGGACTTGGGAGGCGCTCCCTTTGAGAAAACCGCAATACAAGCGGGACATAACGCTTCCTTGAACAGGATGAATCTGTAGTCCGCAAGTTGGACGAGTGTGTCCAGAGTGACGAGGCCGAGCCATTTTCGCTGAAATGCCTCCCCGGAAGGATTGAGGAAAATCTTCGAGGGAAGGATCAGCGCGGCGTTTCCGCCTTCGCTCAACAATACGGGGGCCTTCTCGATGAAAGCGTTGGCCGCTTGTTTAGTGCCACGGCCCGCCCATGGGGGATTGCCCACAACGAGATCGAACCGGCCCTCGAATTCATCTGCGACATCGAAAAAATCACGATGAACCACGACCGGCAAATCGGGCTTTCTTCCGGATGGTGAATCGAGAATCGACGGAAGCATCTTGCCGGTGGTTTCGATGTAATCTTCCACATCCGCCGGACTGAATTGATCGAGATACGCGAGATAAAGGCTGAAGCAGGCCACACGGCATGCCGTGGCATTTTGATCCACTCCGCGCAGTTGCCCGAGAATGCGTAACAATGCCTTGGCGCGTTCCTTCGGTGACGGCCTGCGCTGGCGGGTCGAGTTCCACTCGGCCACCAAGCGATTGAAAATGATCACGAGGAAGATGCCCGAACCACAGGAAGGATCGATGGCACGAAGTCCTTCAAGTGTCTTGCGTCCACGCAGCGCCAAATCCAAAGTCATTTCGGCCAGCAGGCGGGGCGTGTAGAACGCGCCTTCTTTTCTTTTGGCCTGGCCATCCTCAATCTGGAAAAATTTCTCGTAGATCGAGCTGATGGTTTCGACCGGAATGAAGTCGAATCGGTAAGCCCGGAATCCGAGCGTCTTTTGGCCGGAAGCCATTTTGGAACCCTCTAGGAAATGCAGGATATCCTGCCAATGCCGCGCATTGACGAGTTTCTCTTCCTTCTCCAAATCGACATCAAACATGCTGCCGTTGAAACGGTCGCGAAGGGCGGGAAACAGATTTCGATAAAGCAGGTGATGGGCTTTATCCGCAGGTGTTTTGCTGAGGAAATCCCGGAGATCCTCCCACGGCCCGCCCGGCAGGTAGTTGCCAAGCTTCAGGATGCCCCGGTGGCAAAGGTAGGAAACGAACAGAATGCGCCCTAGAAAGGAGTGGGCGGCTTCGGCTGGCAGCGCGGCACTGCCGGTGGTGATCACGTTTCGCGCAACCTCAAGATTATTGATCAGGTATGAATCGACACCTTCGTTTCGGTCAAAACGGGATGCCGCTTGGGGTGTGGCGTAGTAAGAGCCGTTCGCGAGGCTTTGATAGAAGTTCACCGCCCATGCCGCCTGGGTGGCCATGTCGATGGTTTCGACGATGCGGTCGTTCAATTGATTTTCGGTCGCTTTCTCGGGATCGAGAGGAGGCGTCATTGAGGAAAACACACGCACGTGATGCGGGTCGCGAACCAGAAGCACGGATGCCACTCCCTGATTCCAAAAATCTCGCTGAAGTTCGGCGGCTTCTCTCGGAGCGAGTGGCATTTCGCTATCACTCACATAGACGGTCGGCACACCATTGAGTGTCAACACGGCCGTGAGCCTCATCTCTGCGAAAGCCCTTTGCAGCATGTGCTGGTATGCGAACAGTTCCGCCGACTTGCCAATTTCATCCGAGCGGAATAAACGGTAACCCACGGGAGGCTTCGGCAGCGGTTTGATGGCGGAGGATTTCATGCTGCGATGTTGCGGATCACGCCCTTGGCGACGCCTTGGATGATGAGTTCTTCTGCGGGCAAGAGATCGGGGTAGGCTGGATTTTCGGCACGAAGGAAAGCGTGCCCGCCTTCGATGATCAAGGTTTTGAGGGTGGTTTCCCGGTCGATCAATGCGGCGACAATGTCGTTGTGCTTCGGTCGGACGTCGCGTTCCAGAATCACCAGATCACCGGGGGCAAGGTGCCGTCCGATCATGGAGTCACCGCGGACTTTCAGGGCGAAAGCGCACTCGGAACGGGCAATGCCGAAAATCAAGGGGTCGAGTCCAAGGTATTCCGTGCCGGGTGACTCGGTGGAATCCGGGAATCCGGCAGTCACCACCCCCCACACCGGAATGCCTGTGCAGGCAACTTTGACCAAGCGTATGCTTCGGGCATTTTTCGGATCACGGACGATGTGTCCGCCGGATTCCAGTTTCGCGACAAGCTCGCTGGCTGCATTCGTGCTCCGGAATCCAAGGTTTTCGGCAATTTCACGATAGGTTGGCGGTGCCAAACCGTCGCGATCCCGCTCTTCGAGGAACGAAATCAATCTGCGGGCGGAGTTGGAAAGAGGCTTTTGCACTGTGCTGAACAAATGTTCAGTATTCCGGTTCGGCGGTGATTGCAAACTCGATTTTTTGGGAAATCACCCGCCCTCCACCATCGCGATTTCGTCGGGGGTGAGGTGGTAGAGTTGGTAAATCAGGGCGTTGAGTGCGGATTCTTTGGTGGCGAGGGTTTGGTCGAGGGTGGTGATTTCCTGGTCGAGGGCGAGGATGCGGTCACGGAGCGTGTCTTCGGTGGTGGTGCGGAGGGTGAGGAGGAGTTTGAGGAGGCGGGTGGCGTTGAAGGCTTCGGTGACGTTGATGCCGCGGAGGGCGTGACGCCATTGGGCGGCGGTGAAGGGCAGATGGAGCCGGTCGAAGTGACGGAGGACTTCGCGGCCGCTGATGTGAAGGGCGAGTTCGTCTTCGGTATTGGTGACGGTGATGGCGACGCCGGGTTGGAGCAGGGCGTCGAGGGTGTCTAGCCGTTCTTGAAGGGCTTTGGCATGGCGTTCCTTGGCCCAGGCGGTGAGGGCGCGGCCTTGGAGTCCGGCGGGAGCTTCCGGCGATTCCTTCCAAGTGGCGGGGGTTCCGATGTCCGACCAGAGGCGGTCGGGTTGGAGAGTGATCGGAGTGGTCTGGGCGCTGTGGAGACGCTGGTCGAGTTTGGCGATGGTGTCGCGGCGGTGGGTGTGGAGTTCCTGCAACTCGCGGGCACGAAGGCCGACTTCCGCGCGCTGCTCGGGCGAGGCGTGGGGGATGGGGAGCGGGGCGATGAATTGTTTGTTGGCTTCGTAGTAGCCGCCTTCTTTGGTTTTTGCGGTTCGTCGGAAAACAAAGTCGCAGACCGGAGCGTTCATTACGCCCAGGAGATACCAAGCGTCTTCCGGATTCTCGGTTAGAATGCCGTTTACACGGACGTTGTTCAGGTAAAATGCAGCAGTATGGTCGTAGCAAATACGTAAAGATGGAACTGTCTGGGCTACGATCAGTTTTGGCAGCTCTTGCTTGTCTATGTTTTGATTGCGTCCAAAACGATACCACTTCGCATCATCGAAATTTGAATTCTCGCGGCGGCGTAATTCACTCTCGTTAGATAGAATGTATGACCATGCTTGAGGAAATCTTAAAAGCATTTCTTTCGGGGCAAACAAACGTGGCCTCGCCTCGGACAAGTCGTAAGGAAAAAGAACAAAGGTTTCCGTTTCCGGATTGAGATAGCGCTTGGCCTCAGGACCAGAAACTAACGGCTTCATCAATGCGTCTTCGATTGGCACCGTAGCGCCCGTCTTTGTCTCATACTGTCCGTTTGCAATTCGCTTGAGCTGATAAATGGAATCGGCGCTGGTTTGAATGCCAACCACGATTGCCTTTGATCGGTCAGCGAGGGTTTTGCACGATTTGCTAAGTTTTCCAATCAACTCCATTTCCGCCTTCGGCGCGAGAGTCCAGGCATCCTCCTCCGGCAGCTCGTCATAGGGAATTCGGTCGGCTTTTTCCCAATGGATGGCGGCGGCGTTGCCGTCGGGGGCGAAGGCGCATGTTAGACCGGGCACGGCGGAGCCGCGGAAGAATTGGAGGGCGGTGTAGGTGATGGCTTCGTCGAAGATTTGGTGGCTTTTGAAGTCGAGCCAGCGGTCGAGGGTGCGGGTGCGGCGGATGAGTTGACGGAGGGGTTTGCCGTATTCGTTGACCATCCAGACGTTGGGGGCGATGTAGCCCATGCGGCCTTCGGGTTTGAGGATGCGGATGCCTTTTTCGATGAAGGGCAGATACATGTCGAAGTTGCCGCTCTGGGTGCTGGCATACACCGGGGTGCCATCGGGATTTTTAGCCTCGACGAGGTAGGCGGCGCAGTCGGCCTGGGCGCTGCGGAAGTTCTGGAGCTTGATGTAGGGCGGGTTCCCGATGACGCAGTCGAAGCCTCCGTGGGAGAAGACTTCGGGGAAGGCGGCGTGCCAGTCGAAGGCGTTGATGCGCTCGCGCTCGTTGGGGTCGGCGGCGGCGAAGAGGGTTTCGTGGCGCTGGTTGTAGAAGGCGTCGAAGTCGGGGCCGACGAGGCTGTTGCCGCAGCGGATGTTGTGATCGAGCGAGCAGAGCGGCTGGCCGGGTGCGGCGGTGTGGAGCCAGAGGGCGAGCTTGGTGATTTCCACGGACTCCTGGTTGATGTCCACACCGTAGATGTTGTGGGAGAGGATGGAGCGGATGATGGAATCCTGATCGAAAAGCCTGCGCTCGCCGGTGATGCGCTCTTCCTCGGCGACGATCCAGCGGTATTCCTCGACGAGGCGGTTGAGCGCCTGGATGAGGAAGGCACCGGAGCCGCAGGCGGGATCGACAATGCGGAGTTGGCCGAGGCGGGTGCGGTATTTGTCGAAAAAGGCGATCCATTTCCCGGCGTTGGGAGCGGTGCGGCGCTTGTCCTTCAAGTAGGCGCGATATTCGGCGATGGCGGCGGCGTCGAGCGGTGGCAGGGTGTCGAAACCGAGCTCGGATTTGATGTCTTCTAGGCGTGCGCCCACGGTTTGCTCGACGATGGTGCTGACGGTCCACTCGGGCGTGTAATAGACACCGTCGGTTTTGCGTTTGCTGAGTTTGTTGATGGAGACGCGGCCATCCGCCTCGGCCTCCATGATTTCCAGCTCGGTGATGGATTGCTCGAAGATGCGACCGAGCGTGTAAAGCGAGATGGCGCGCTCACCGGCGGCGGAGCTGAGGCCGAAGTTGTAGGCGGCGGAGAAGTAGAGGAGGGTGCGCTTGTGATCGAGCAGGTGGGTCGCTTGGCTATGGGCGCAGAAGACTTTTGCGGGGATGTGCAGGGCGTCGAATTCCGGGTCTTGCTCGAAGAGGCCGCCATTGAAGCGGTCGATGGCGTGGGAGCCAAATTTTCCGCCGTCGCGCATGGCACGGAACAGGGCGCGCATTTCGTCCCACGGGCCGGAGCCTTCGGGATCGTAGAAGCGGCTCTGGCTTTTTTCGATGAGGATGTCGCGCAGCAGAGCGGGCGGGTAGCGGAGGACGCGGCCCATGTCCTCGCAGAATAGGATGAAGATGCAGCGGTCGAGAAAGCGCTGGGTGAGGCGGACGAGTTGGCCGCGCGTGCCGGTGAAGTTCGGGTTCGCCTCGACGAGAGTGTGATAGACGAACTCACGGTATTCCCGGTATTCCCGATAGAAGTCCTTTTCGATGGTATTCTCGCGGACGACTTGGTCGCGCAGCAGGCGGTCGAGAGGGGGAGCGCCGCGGTCGGCGAGCAGCATGTCCGGTTGGAAAAGCCGCCAGAAGACGAAGCGGCGGAACGCGCCGGCCGGGGTTTCTGAAAGCAGGGACGGCTCGGTGGGCGTGTCGGGACCGGAGAGGATGAAGCGTTGGTATTGGCCGCGCCCGAGGCGGCGGGCATATAGCCGGAATTCGTTCATGTCCGTGACGAGCGCGAAGAAAGGCTCGGTGAGGCAGTCGCGGTCGCGGGATTGCCAGGCGGATTGGAGGTAGTCGAAGCATTGCTCGACGGGCGAGCGGTTGTTGCCTTTGCGGGCCTGTTTGGCATCGAGACCGGAGCGGATGTCCTTGAACTCGCAGAGGATCTGCGGGACGCCATCGCCGCCGAAGTGGCCGAGGGCGAGGTCGGCGAAGCCAGTGCCGCCGGATTGGCCCGCGCCGGAAACCTCGTATTGCGGGCGGCAAGTGAAGAGTGAGGATTCGTGACCTTGCAGGTGATAGCCCCAGGTTTCGACGAAGAAGCGTTGGATGAATGCGGTTTCGGAGGCGCGTTCGGTAAGAAGATCACGGGCGGCCCAAGCGCGGATGCGGTTCAGGAGGGCGTCGGATGCGGGGCTGGATTCGAAGGCGTCAAATTCGGTACTCCATTGGGCGCGGAGAAATGTGTCTTCGAGGAGTGGCTGGGTAGGCATCAGGTGGCGGTAGCCTAGCGGTGTGGTGTGGCGTGGGAAGGAGATAGCAAGCCTGAAGCGCTGCGTACTTGGCGCATCGCGATTTTCAATTGGAGCTTGGAAGAATGGCGCCTGCCGACTGTTCTGACCGTGTGGACGCGATTCGCATCCGAGGCGCAAGGCAGCACAATTTGCGGAACATCGATGTCGATATTCCGAAGGGCAAACTCGTCGTCATCACCGGCCCGAGCGGATCGGGAAAATCCTCGCTGGCTTTTCACACGCTCTACGCCGAGGGCCAGCGCCGCTATGTGGAGTCGCTGTCGGTTTATGCGAGGCAATTTCTCGATCAGTTGGAAAAGCCGGATGTCGATTCGATCGAAGGCCTGAGCCCGGCGATCGCCATCGAGCAGCGGGGCGGGGGGCTGAATCCACGCTCAACGGTGGCGACGGCGACGGAGATTTACGACTACCTGCGCGTGCTTTGGGCGGCGGCCGGGGTGCCGCATGATCCCGAAACCGGCGAACGCATGCAGCGGATGAGCGCCGCGGACATTGTGGATGTGTTGGTGAAATTGGCGGAAGGCAGCAAGGTCGTTTTGCTCGCACCATTGCCCCAGGAAGAACTCGGCGAACCCACACGGTTGCTGGGCGATCTCCAGCGCCAGGGATACATCCGTTTGCGCATCGATGGTGAGGTGATGGAAATCGAGGAAGCCTCCGCGAGATGGCCCGAGCAGCCATCGTCCGTCGAGATTGTGGTCGACCGCTTCGTCGTCCGCCCCGGTGTGGAATCGCGGCTTGCGGACTCCGTTGAAACCGCCCTGCGCCTGTGCGGTTCCGAAGCGCGCGCATCCATCCAGGAAGCGGATGCCGATGCGTGGCGCGATCTGTCATTTCAAACATCCTATCGGAATCCCCGCACGGGCTTCGTCGTCGGCGAGCTTTCGCCCAAGCACTTTTCCTTCAACTCGCACCTCGGCGCCTGCGAATCCTGCGAAGGCCTTGGCACCGAACTCTATTGCGACCCGCGTCTGTTAGATCCCGGCCTCGACCCCGACAAGACGCTCCAACGTTACCGCGAAGCGAAATCGGAAATCACCCGCCGCAAGCTCGCGAAATTCATGGCGCACCGTCCTTGTCAGGTGTGTCACGGCAAACGGTTGAAGCCCGAGTGGCTGGCGGTGAAAATTCGCGGAAGCGAAGTTGCTAGTGTTCAGTGTTTAGTTTTCAGCAAGAAGAGGGAGACGGAGGCGCCGGATCGAGACTCTGCTTCTTCCCTGAAAACTGAAAACTCCCAACTGAAAACTTCCCCAACCTCTTGGCTTGGAATCCAGGACTTCTGCCAACTCTCCATCGTCGATGCGATGGCATGGATCGACGGCTTCCAGCC
>JANMJQ010000025.1:0-28772 GCA_031371445.1 Akkermansiaceae bacterium | reverse complement strand
CGACCTTCGACCTTCGACCTTCGACCTTCGACCTTCGACCTTCGACCTTCGACCTTCGACCTTCGACCTTCGACCTTCGACCTTCGACCTTCGACCTTCGACCTTCGACCTTCGACCTTCGACCTTCGACTTTCGACTTTCGACTTTCGACTTTCGACCACCCTTGACCCGCGACTCCCGATCCTTCATACAAGTCGGCGTGTTCACAGCAATCGTCAGTCGTCCGTATTTTGACGCATGGCTGCGGCGGACCGGCCGGCAACTTGCGGCGAGCGGGCGGTTGACGCAGGTCGCAACCTCCTTGGCCAGGGAAGATGGCTGCCAGGTCGGTGATTGGCAGTCCATGCTGCGTGGCTTGCTCGATGGCAATCTGGTGCCCACGCTCGAGGTGTTGACGAGAATTGACGCGCTGTTAGCCAGCTCACCCGTGGCGCGAGCGAACCCTCATTGCCAAGGAGTTCTGCCATTAGGGATTTGAGGAATGTTAAATGTCGAAATTTCCCCTAGGGTTTAGAAAAATCTGGATAAAATAATCAAATCTCCTTGGCTCGGCATTGTTAGTGCTATTATGCCCGCAGCGTCCGGAGCCTACAGAGGATGCCGTGCCAATTGATGCATCGATTCCATTCCAACTCCGTCATTTTCCGCTTCAAGCTCGCTTCGTTTTTGTTGTGCTTGAAATACATCCTTGCGCCAGCGTCGCTGGGGGTGCTGGGCTACTCTCTGGTGATGGGCGAACATCGCCTGGTCCTTGTGGGCTATGGCCTGGCGGTGCTCGCCATCGTGTCGATCCTGATCCAGTGGATCGCGGGAAGCCGCGCCCGCTGTCCGTTGTGCATGACGCCTGTGTTGGTCAAAAAGGAATGTTCCAAGCATCGCCATTCCAAGCCGCTCCTGGGCAGCTATCGGTTGCCGGTCGCACTGGGAATTTTGTTCCGCGGCAAGTTCATTTGCCCGTATTGCCATGAGCCCTCGGTGATGGAAGTCCGCCAGCGCAGAGTCCCCTGAAAAACCGCTTCGCCGCGGGATTGACAGGTTGGCGCGATCCGTTGAGCTTCCGCCCATGAATTTCATGACGAAATCGTTGCGACCCTACTTCCCGCACGCGGCCGGGTTGGTTCTTGCATTTTGCGCCATCGCCCGCGCCCAAAATGATAATATGCCCGCTCCTGAAACCCCAGCCGATGTGAAAGCTGCTCCGGCGGACGCCACAAAATCCGATTCCGGCCTCGCGTCGAAAGTGCTCAAAGCGGGAACCGGCAGCGTGCATCCGGGACCAGTGGATACGGTGACCGTCCACTATTCGGGTTGGACGACCGATGGCAAATTGTTCGACAGCTCGGTGACCCGCGATAAGCCGATCGTGTTCTCGCTGAACGGAGTGATCCCTGGCTGGACCGAAGGCGTGCAGTTGATGGTCGAGGGCGAGAAGCGCCGCTTCTGGATTCCTGCGGATCTTGCCTACGGTGAAAACCCCGGTGGCGGACGTCCCGGCGGCCCACTCGTTTTCGATGTTGAACTGATTTCCATCAAACAGTCTCCCAAGCCCCCCGCAGACATTTCCGCCGCTCCCGCGGACGCGGAAAAATCGGCTTCCGGCTTCGCCTCGAAGGTCATAACCAAAGGCACCGGCACCGACCATCCCAAGGACGGCGACACCACAAAACTCAACCTCTCGCTCTGGAGCAGCGAAGGCCAGCTCCTTCAAAGCACGGCCCAGCAAGGCGCACCAGCAGACATTGCCTTGGACCAGCTCAGTATCGGCGGCCTCGCCGAAGGCATCAAGCTGATGGTTGCCGGGGAGAAGCGCCAGCTGTGGATTCCCGCGAAACTGGCATTCGGTGACAGTCCGCCGCCCGGAGCCCCTGCTGGCGCGCTGGTCGTGGAGGCGGAGTTGATTTCCATCAAGCAAGGCGTTCCGGCTCCCGCCACTCCCGCCGATGTCGCGGCGGCCCCCGCCGATGCGGAAAAAACCGCTTCCGGACTGGTTTCCAAGGTGATCACCAAAGGAACCGGCAGCGCCCATCCGAAGGCCACCGACACGGTTACAGTTCATTATTCCGGCTGGACTCCCGACGGCAAACTGTTCGACAGCTCCGTCAAGCGCGGGGAGCCCACCAGCTTCCCGCTCAATGGCGTGATCAAGGGCTGGACCGAAGGCGTCCAACTCATGGTGGAAGGCGAAAAGCGCCGCTTTTGGATCCCGGCCGATCTTGCCTACGGTGAAAATCCCGGCGGCGGTCGTCCCGGTGGCATGTTGGTTTTTGACGTCGAACTGTTGGGGATCAAAAAATGATGGCGATGCGGTTCCAACGATGCGGAGCGCTGGCGCTGGCGGGCTTGGTGGCCTGTGCCGGACCCAAGGCGACTTCCGCAGTGGCCAAACCGGCCGAAGTGGTGAAAGCCCCCGCGCCTTCGAATCCTGCACCGCGCTCCAGCGAGCGCGGCAAGGTGACTTCGATTTCGATGACCGATTTGTTTGCGTTGCAACAAAGCGGCAAGGTCCTGATCTATGACGCGCGGCCTGCGTTTTTCTATCACCTCGGGCATATTCCGGGAGCCATCAGCCTGCCAAAGGATGGTGGCGATGCTGAGATTGAGAAACACGAAAGCGAGATCAAGGCCGCCATCGCCATCAAGAAGCCGATCGTTGTCTATTGCACCCACCTCCTCTGCGCGGACGCGCGGACTGTAGCGAGCCACCTTGCCAGCTACGGCTATTCCTCGGCCGTCATGAGCAGCGGCTGGGATGCATGGAAAGAGGCTGGCTTGCCGGTGGAGTAAGAAAAGTTATTGGTTATAGGTTATTCGTTATTGGTGTATCTTTGACTAACCTGTGATCTCAAATTCTTTAACGGCTCTTTGCATTTTCCCTTTTAACCATTAACCAATAACTTTTAACCAAATCCCCAATGACTTCATTCCCCAACGTAACCGTTGATGCCAAGGCCAATATCTATTTCGACGGCCGCGTGGTATCGCACACCATTCTCTTCACCGATGGCAGCAAGAAGACCATCGGCCTGATTTATCCGGGCAAATTCCATTTCGGCACCGCCGCTCCGGAGCGCATGGAGATCATCGCCGGTTCCTGCGAGGTCATCATGGATGGCACCAAGGAAACGCTGGTGATCGACTCCGGGTCGGCCTTTGACGTGCCTGGCAACAGCGGATTCACCATCAAAGTGATCGACGGCATTTGCGAATACATTTGCTCGTTCCTGCCTGCCTGATGCGGCGCTTTGGCATCATCGCAAAGCCCGCCGTGTCGCTGCTCATTGCGGCGGCCTTTGTGAGCTGCGGCATCCGGTTGCCGGATGTGCCCAAACCGGCTTACCGGCAAGCCGTGGTGAAAGCCGTGCCTTCGCCGAAGCCCGGCGAAAAGGAACCGCTCGTGATGGTGTGGTTGCTAGCCGACGATCTTCACACCGGCATGGTTTTTGATTACGACTGGCTGTTAGAGTCTGGCTTCGTTCCGCCTGTGGGCTTTGGCAAGCCGAAGTATGTCACACTGAGTTGGGGCAACAAAACCGCCTATGTTGAAAAAGGCCTGCACACGCCGTGGAAGTTCGTTCGCGCTTTGTTCGCGCCGTCGCCTTCGGTCATGGAGTTGATTCCCGCAAACTGGAATATCCCCGAGGTTTGTCCGTACCAACGGATCTGGACCAAGCTCGTCGAACGCGAACGCGGCAAGGATCTGGCGGCATTCCTCAACGACTGCAGCATGCGTGGCGCCGACGGGAAGCTGATGGTCGTCGGCACATCCAGTTGGGGCGGGGGAGTTTTGTTGGAATCGCGCCATGTGTATTTCCTGCCGCGCATTTGCAACATCTGGACTGCGCAGGTCATGGAATCGTTGGGCGGTGAAATGCATCCGTGGGGAGCCATCACCGCCAATGGCCTGATCCGCCAGGCCGAAGCGCCGCCGAACAACTACGAGCAGATCTGGTGGGGCTTGAAAAAGGGCGAGAAACTACCGCTTGAGGCGGATCCGCCCGGCACCGCGCCTTAGGATCGCGCCACCTGTTAGATTGGCGGCCGCCGGATTTTTCACGTCCAGCAATGCGACGCAGCGGTCGAGCAGCGCGCGGTCGATGTTGGCAATGCCGTGATCTGTTAGAAATGCCCGGAACGCGAGCCGTTGCAGGACGGGAGGCAGTGCGCGCAGCGCCGGCACATGTAGGCGGCCCTGCGGATCGCGGACGTTTGCCTGTGTGAGCGCCCAGGCTGCCAAGGCCTCGGCGTCTTCGGCGTCGGCGGTTCCACGGACAAAGGCGGTAACGGGATCGCGCCCGGAAATTTCCGCCAGCAATGGCAGTGCTTCGTTGCGCAAGCGGTTTCTAACAGCGATGGGTTGTGCGTTTGTCGCATCCTCGCGCCACGCCAGTTTGCGGCTGCGCAACCACTCGACCAACTCCGCATGCCGGATCTCCAACAAGGGCCGATGGATCTCCAACCTCATCCCGGACGAGGTTGTTAGATTTTGTTCCGCCCGCATGCCCTTGAAGCCATGCGAGCCGCGCAGCAAATTCCACAACACCGTCTCGGCCTGGTCGTCCGCGTGATGAGCGAGCACAACCCTCGGACAACGATGCTTGCGCGCGCATTCGGCGAAAAAATCATGCCGCGCCTTGCGGGCTGCGGTTTCGAGCGAATCCTTGCGCCCGCTCAGATCGACGCGGCCGATTTCGCAGGGAATCCCAAATTTCGCCGCAAGCTTGCCGACAAACTTCGCATCCCCGGCGGACACCTTGCCGCGCAGACCGTGGTCGAGATGGCAGACCACCAGGTTCTTGAAACCGGCGTCTAACAGAAGATGCAGCAAAGCCACGGAGTCGGCGCCGCCGGAAACGCCCACAAGCCAGCGCCGACGCTTGGACGCGGACAATAGCCAGGGAATGTTTGGAAGCATCTTCGGTTTTGATTCTCTCAATCATTCGATGCCTGCCAATCAAGATCGGGGGGCGATGCGCAGGGTTCCGACACAAGTGAAAAATAAGCTGAAAGAGCACCTGCATAGAAAGATTTTCAACCACAGATGAACGGGATGGACGCAGATGGAGGTGAAAATGAATCTAATTTTGCGAAATGGAATCCGGACGAATGGCAGTGGATGGTGTAAATCTCCTCTGAATCTGCGTCCATCATGTTCATCTGTGGTTGGCTTTTCCCTAGTGTTGGGACCCTGGGGCAATGCGAGGCTGTTTCAAAAACCGCGGAAGGCAATGGTTCCCGCGGAAATCCGTGATAGCTCGGGTGAAACCGGATTCCCGGATTGACGCCGGAGGTTTTGTGCGTCAAAAGTGTTAACAATGAAAACGGCCACCGTCCGCGAAGCCCAGCACCATTTTTCCAAGCTTTTGGAAAATGTGGAAGCGGGGGAGGTCATCGTCATCACGCGGCGCGGCAAACCTGTCGCCAAACTGGTGGCTGATTCCAGTGTCGGGGCAGGGTCAGCGGATAGCCGGGTGGACTGGATGGAGTCGATCCGGAAACGGAATGAAGCTCTGGGCGATCTGCCCCAACTGCAACGGAACATCGTATTGGAAATGCGGGAGGAAGAACGTTACTGAAAGCCGGATGAATAGGCTCGTCTATGCGGACACCAGCTTTTTGATGAGCTATTTCATCGATGATGCCCATACGGAAAAGACACGGGCTGAGGTTCTTGGCATTTCGGGCCCGATCCGGATTTCTCCTTTGGGACATCTGGAATTCCATAACTCGGTCTGGCGCAAAGTAGGCATGGATGGGTTTGAGAAAAATCACGCGGAAAGGGCGATTCGACAATTTGATGAACAGATCGAGGAAGGTTGGTTTGAGATGTCCGGCCTGAAGAAACAGGTGGTCTGGAAGCGTGCCTTGACCTTGGCGACGATTTACTCGACTGAATTGAAGGTTAGAACTCTCGACATACTCCATGTCTCGGAAGCCGTCGAACTTTCGGCGACTTGTTTCTGGGGCTTTGACGACCGGCAAAACACACTGGCGCAGAGAGCCGGACTTGGATTGATGGGGAACATTGGCAATCCTTGAACCGGTGGCGACATAGCGCCGCGCTCACCGGTGTTTCTGCTGGGTCCAGATCAATGCATTCGTGAATCCGCGGGCGAATCGTTGCCCAACCAGATCGTAGTCGTAGCCATACCCGTCTATCGAGCCACCCGCAAGTTCCCTGATCTGATCGGCGGCCTGCTTGAACTGGTCGATCGCCATCTTGGGAACGCTATCCGGCGGCTTGACTATTGAGAGAGCTGCAATGCCCGCATCCACTGCGCTCGCACCTTGAGCACATATCCACCAGACAAGATGAGGCCTCCTGCAAGTGCGGCGAAAAGAAACCTTCGCATCGCTGTTGCGGTCAGTTTGTTCAACCGAACCGTGGATTTTCGCCGATTCATTCCAAGAGCATCAAGTGTTCGCGCCAAACAGCGTGTGTCAGGGAAGTGGGAGGGGCGAGCGGAAATTAAGGGTCGGGAGCTGGGACCAGACACCGGGAAATGGAGGCGAAATCGTGATACAAGAAGGCCAATCGGTGCTTGGCAGCGCGGCTGCGTTTTCAGAAACTCGGGTCATGCAAACAGCGGCATTTCTCAAGGACCTGTTCGACCTCTCTGGTAAAACCGCGGTCATCATCGGCGGCACCGGCGAACTTTGCGGCACCATTGCCGTCGGTCTCGCCCGCGCCGGCGCCGAAGTGGTGCTCGGTGGACGCATCCCCGAAAAGGCTGAGAAGCGGCTGGAGGAAATCGAATCTCACGGCGGCAAGGGCTACTTTGTGCCGGTCGATGTGACGGCGCGAGAGTCGCTCCATTCGCTGCTCGAAACGGTGCTCGATCGCTCGGGCCAAGTCGATATTTTGATCAACGGCGCGGGCATCAATTCACCAACGCCTTTTCTTCAAATCCCCGAGGACGAATACCAGCGCATCATCGACACCAATCTTTCCGCGGTCTTCCGGGCCTGCCAGGTGTTCGGGCAATACTTCATGGATGAATCGCGGCCCGCATCGATCATCAACCTTGGCTCGATCTCCGGACTCAATCCCTTGTCGCGCGTCTTCACTTATTCGGCCTCCAAAGCGGCGGTGCACAACCTGACCCGCAACCTTGCCCGCGAATGGGCCGACAAGGACATCCGCGTCAACACGCTGGTGCCCGGCTTTTTCCCCGCTGAGCAGAACCGCAAGGTGCTCGATGAATCACGTGTGCTCGACATTTTGCGCCAGACTCCCGCGTCGCGTTTCGGCAATGCCGAGGAACTCATCGGCGCGACGCTGCTGCTCGCATCATCAAAAGCCGGCTCGTTCATCACCGGTATCGAAATGGTGGTCGATGGCGGTTTTCATGCGATGTGGATTTAGAGAGATCGGAAGAGATCGTAGATCGTGGATTGGAAGAGATCGGAGATAAGGGATAGGGGATAAGAGATCGGAAAGCTGAATCCACGCTCTGGAATCCACTATCTACGATCCACGATCTCTTCACCGCCCTCCACGGCGACTTTGCAGTGTTCCGGGATCCAGGATAAGGCCTGAGCCGTGCTGGATCCCCGGTAAAATCAACATCCCTTGAATTTCCCCGCGCCCTTGGGCTTGCGTCCGGGGGAATGCTGGTGTATCGCCCGCGGCCCGTCTCATCGTCTCTTTATGATCAAGTGGATTCTCCAGAAAATCGTCGGCAGCAAGAACCAGCGCGAAGTGCGCCGCATCCGGCCGGCCGTGGCCCGTATCAATGAAATCGAGGAGGCCCTGCAGCGCGAGCCGGTGGAGAAGCTGGCGGAATTCACGGAGAAATGGAAAACGCATCTGTCGCGCTATCATGAACTCATCGTGCCGCCGAAACCGGTGGTGGAGCGGATGGCGGAGAATGAACTGCGCGAGACCGCCGAGGCTTTGAACGAACGCCTGGCACCGTTGCGTGAGGAATTTCCGTCGCTGCCTTCGAGTGTCATCGGAACCGTGGAATCGATCGAGGGAGCCAAGGCGGCCTTCCATGAGATCGAGGCTGACTTCGGCAAATCGCGGGCCCGCTATTTGGAAAAGATTTTGCCCGAGGCCTACGCCGTTGTGAAAAACGGAGCACGCCGGTTGCTGGGCATGGAGATCATCGTCAACGATCATCCGCTCGCGTGGGAAATGGTTCATTTCGACGTGCAGCTCATCGGCGGCGTTGCGTTGCATCGCGGGATGATCGCGGAAATGCAAACGGGTGAGGGCAAGACGCTGGTCGCGACATTGCCGGTTTATTTGAACGCCCTAACAGGTCTTGGCGTGCATGTCGTCACGGTGAACGACTACCTTGCCAAACGGGACTCGGAGTGGATGGGTTCGTTGTTCCGCTTCCTCGGCCTGACCGTGGGTTGCATTCAAAACCAGATGCCGCCCTGGGAGCGCCGCGCCGAATATTTCTGCGACGTCACTTACGGCACCAACGCCGAGTTCGGCTTCGACTATCTTCGCGACAACGGCATGGCTTCGACCAAGGAAGAGCAGGTCCAGCGCGGACACTATCTTGCCATCATCGACGAAGTGGACTCGATCCTCATCGATGAAGCGCGCACACCGCTGATCATTTCCGGTCCTTCGACGCAGTCGTCGCACCAGTTCGACAAATACAAGCCGCTGGTGGAGCAGTTGGTGAAGCGGCAGACGCAGCTTTGCAACGAGCTCGCGTCGGAAGGGAAGCAATTGCTGGAAGCGGGCGACACGGTCGGCGCCGGCCGCGCGCTTTTCAAACTCAAGCTCGGTCAGCCGCGGAACCGTCAGTTGATGCGTTTCATGGAAGATCCGGACATGCGCAAGCTGCTGGAGAAAGCCGAACTGTCCTTCCACCAGGACGCGCAGAAGAAGGAACTCTTCGAACTGAAGGAGGAACTCTATTTCGTCATCGATGAAAAAGGCCATGACTCCGACCTGATGGAGATGGGCCGCGAGTATCTTTCCCCCGGTGATCCCGACTCATTCACCTTGCCCGACCTCGGCACCTTGTTTGCCGATATCGACACCAACCGCGAGCTGACGGAAGAACAGAAGATTTCCGAGAAAGAGAAGCTGCAGGTCCGCATGGATTCGCAGGCGGAGAAGATTCATAATATTTCACAGCTCCTCAAAGCCTACTGCGTGTTCGAAAAGGACGTCCAGTATGTGGTGAAGGACGACAAGGTGATCATCGTCGATGAAAACACCGGCCGTGAAATGCCGGGCCGGCGCTGGTCCGATGGTTTGCATCAGGCGGTCGAAGCCAAGGAAGGTGTATCGATCGAAAAGGAAACGCAGACCTTTGCGACCATTACGATCCAAAACTATTTCCGTCTCTATCAGAAGCTCGCGGGCATGACCGGCACCGCCGAAACCGAGGCCGCGGAGTTTCATGACATTTATCGCCTCGACGTGTTGCCGATCCCGACCAACACGGCGAACATCCGCGTCGATGAGAACGACCAGGTTTTCAAGACGCGCCGCGAAAAGTTTAACGCGGTGATTTCGCGCATCGAGGAAGCGCATGGCCGCGGCCAGCCGGTGCTGGTGGGAACGGCGTCAGTCGAGTCATCGGAAACGCTGGCGCGGATGTTGAAGCGCGCGAAGATACCGCACTCGGTGTTGAATGCGAAGTTCCACGCGCAGGAAGCGGAAATCGTTTCCCGCGCGGGCCACATCGGATCGGTCACCGTATCGACCAACATGGCGGGACGCGGCACCGACATCAAGCTGGCGCCGGGAGTTCCCGAGGTGGGCGGCTTGTTCGTCATCGGCACCGAGCGCCACCAGTCGCGCCGGATCGACCGCCAGCTTCGCGGACGTTGTTCGCGGCAGGGCGACCCGGGCCGCTCGCAGTTCTTCATTTCCTTTGAGGACGATCTGATGCGCAACTTCGCCGCGGCGGACCGCATGACGGCGATGATGGAGCGCTTCGGCATGAAGGAAGGCGAGGCCCTCGAGCATTCGTGGCTCAACCGCTCGGTGGAAACCGCCCAGAAGCGCGTCGAGCAACGCGACTACACCGGCCGCAAGCGCGTGCTGGACTTCGACGACGTGATGAACATGCAGCGCGAGGTCGTCTATGGCTATCGCAACGAAGTGCTCACGACGGAGGTTCCACGCGATCTGGTGGATGAAATCGTCGATGAGACGATTCCCGCGAAGGTGCGCGAGTATTTGGAAGACCGCGATGATGGCGAGCCCGACTACAACGAGTTGTTGCATTGGGTGAACGCAACCCTGCCGGTGAGCGTCACGTCCGGAGATTTCCTCAACAACCCGAACGAGGAAGCGATCTCAGCGATGTTGGTGGCGAAGGTGAAGGAAGCCTATGGTGTCCGCGTCGGGGATTTGCCGATGGAGGTTCTCGACCAGGAAGAGCGCCGGATGGTGCTGGTCGCGATCGACAAGCAATGGCAGGCGCATTTGTATAATATGGACGCGTTGCGCGAAGGCGTCGGTCTGCGCGCGCAAGGCCAGAAGGATCCGCTCATCGAATACAAGAACGAGGCTTACGAGTTGTTCGTGACGCTGATGGATTCGATCAAGCAGGAGGCCTTGCAAAATCTCTTCCGCTCGGCCGCGAACCTCGAAGCTTTCCTGCAGCAACTTCACAGCGCGCCGCAACAACTTCACGGCGGCGAGGCGGCACTCACCCGTGACAACATGGCGGTGTCGGGCAGTTCGGAGAACATCGATCCCTCGTCATTGCCATCTCCCGAAGGAACCTCGCTCAAGCTCAACCTGCCCAAGCGCAAGCCGAGCTTCTCCATCGAATCGACCGGCCGCAACGCGCCGTGTCCCTGTGGATCGGGGAAGAAATTCAAGCAATGCTGCGGCCGCGAGGCGTGATTGGAGTTATAAGTTATAAGTTATAAGTTATTCGGGAAGATTCTCACCTAATAACAAATAACTTTTAACCGATAACTACATCCAAGAGCTACCTCCTCAACGGAACTGGCTCTGCTATTTCCTCTTCGTAGTGGGGAAGATGTTGTTCCCCAACGAACTGGTGTCCGCCAACGAGAGCTTGCCGTTCGCCGTGGAAACATTCCATTGTTCCTGAATCCATTTGCCGGGAAACGCTCCGATCAGGCTGATCTGTTGTTTGATAAGCGCCGGCCCTTTGGACATCACCACGACCCAACTGCCGGGCGCATGGCCCGATATCCCGGTGACGACAAAACCCTCACTGAATTTTCCCTTGATGAAATCGACAGGCCACGCGCCGGGTTGGCCGCTGTAGGATTGTTCGCCGATTCCGGAATTCCTGCTCATGACAACGACCCAGGAGTCCTTGTCTCCGGGACCCTCGTCGCCGGCGATGCTCGTGATCCGGTAATCCTGATCCCATAACTTCGCGATCCAGTCCTGCCGCCCCTGGTCGAACGCGCCCGGCAAGGTATAGCGTTGCGCGCCATACGAGCAGTGTTGATCCATGACGAACACCCACTTGTCGCCCCAGCCCGCGGTGGCGGTGATGGGGAAACCTTCGTTCATGTTCTTGCTGATCGTCGTTTGATCATAGTCGAATCCGACGACGCGCTGCTCGTAGTCGCCATGGCTCATCACCACCGTCCAGCCACTGTTGTCGCCAGCGATCGAGGTGATGCGGCGGTGGTTGTGGAAATTCCCGTTGATCCAGTCGTTGGGGTAAACTTGGTTCATCTTGACCTGTTGATCCGTCAATCCCGAGCCCTCCGACATCACCAGGACCCAGCTCGGATCTTTGTCGCCGAAGCCGGCGCTGGTGGTGATGGCCGGACCGTTGGCGGGTATCGTTGGAGGCATTTCAATCAAATCAACAGGGGACTGGTGCAGGACTTCGCCCGCCTCATCATCGCCAGGCGGCCAATCCCAGAATTCATTGACGAGGGCACCCCCGCCGTTTTTCCAACGGTCGGCAAGTTCCAAAGCAGCGGGCAAATCCAAGGTCGCGCCGGTGGCGACGAGTCCGCGCAATTCGGGGACCGCGACCGCGGAGGCCAACAAGATCCGGCGCACGGCGGACGCGTCCAGTTCCGGATGTTTCGAGCGGATCGCGGCGGCGGCTCCGGAGACCTGGGGTGCCGCCATCGAGGTGCCGCTCATGTGGCCCTTCACACCGCCGAGGAAATCGGAGAGGATGTTTTCTCCGGGCGCGCCGATCTGCACGCTGCGCGCGCCGAAGTTGCTGAACCGGGACAAGCGCGACTGGCGGTCGATGCTGGCAACGGTGATGACGTTCGGGAAAAACCGCGACAAGTACGCGGGCGAGGGCAGCAGCTTGTCGTTGTTGCCGCTGTCATTGCCCGCCGACATCACGAACAGGACATCGGGATTTTGATAGATCGCAAGCGCCATCGATGCCGCGTCGGTGGCAACGAGTTCGAGGGCGAGGTTGTCGCAAAGGTCCATGCCTGCGGGACAACTGAAGTTCGCGATCGAAGCCGGATCCTTGCCGGTTTTCGCATAGATGTCATGAAGCATGCCAGCCAGCCGGCGAAAGACTTCGAGGTCCTTGCCCCAGCTCATGTTGATCACGCCCGCCTGGCTGGTTTTGACATAGTTGCTGAAGCGCTGGCCCGACTTGCGCGCGTCCTTCAACAGCTCGTTGCGCAAGGTTAGCACGAAGTCCCTGTAGGTCGGTGCGTTGGGCGCAATTTCCTGGGAAAGGGCGACGATGCGATCCATGCCCTGCAGGTTGTCCTCCGTGATTTCATTGAATTGGCCCCATCCCAGTCCGTGCAACTCGGCCACGCCGTTGCTCGCCGTCAACACGATCCCTGCCACATGCGTGCCATGGGAAGCTTCGCACACCATTTTCGCGTAGTTCAAATCGTTGATCGCCAACCCCGCCTCCTGTGCCAGGGCGATGCCGATCTTTTTCACCAGTGGATTTTCATGGCGCACCGACAGCCGGTCGCGGATGGCTTCGAAGCCAGGTGCCTCATTGACCACTTGTTCATAGTCCGCGACCAAACGCTCGAGCCATGTCCGCGATGATTCGCCGGAGGATGTTATCATCTCAGGAATCTGCAGCGGGGTATCATCCGATGCATTCCATCCGTAGATATCGTCCACGAAGCCATTGCCATCGTCATCAACCTCGGCCTTGCCCTCGGCTTCCTTGGCATTGACATAGTAGTGGGGCTTCAGGCGCGGGTTGGTATGATCAACGTAAGCGTCATTGATGAGCACCCGGTGGCGCACCCCGGCCTTGGCTTGCCGCGTTCCCTGGCCACGCGGCATGATGTAGCAGCGCAGCAGGAGATCGACCGGGACAAAGCCTTTGAAGGCGGGCCTCAGGAAATCGTGGGCAACCTTGTCGCCACTGGTCTTTGCGGTGGGATCCGCGCCGGCCCATAACAACTCGCGGGCGCATTCGAAATTTCCCTGGGCCGATGCAACCATCAACGGCGTTTCACCGGCGGCGTTGGCCTTGTTGACATCCGCGGTGGGAAGTACCATTCGCAAGGTCTTTGCATCGCCCGCGCTGATCGCTTTCCACATGGCTTGCTCGGACGCTTCATCGGCGGAGGAGATTGCGGGGAAAAACGATAGCGCGACGAGAAAGCTAAGCGTGGCGATGTTCGAAATGGTTGGGGGTCGCATGGGATTTCGGGGGTTGATTTAAGATTCAAATGAAATTTTGCCGCAGGTTTCAATGCCTCATTGCAAATGGCGAAAACGCAAAGCCTTTGTCGCCCGGTTTGGAGATCGTGTCGATGTACCATTCGTGGGCGTAGGCATGGGCGCCGGTATAACGATCGATCCCGGCGGGCACCGGGATGTCGGAGCAGGTGAAGTATTTCGCGAAGCCGGTTTCGGGAATGCCGGTAACGAAGGCCGAAGCGCAGTAGAAATCGACGGGGATATCCCCGGCAAGTTCCTTGAGTTCAGCGACTACCGGACTCGGCGTGTCGAGCATAGTGACGCGAAAATTGGCGGGAGCGAGGCCGAGTTGTTTCAAGACGAGGGCCGCGTGGAGAACGACGAAACCACCCGCGCTATGGCCGATGAAATGCATGGGACGGTCCTGCCGCAGTTTTTTCGCACGGATGGCGAGGGCCAGCTTGAGGCCAACCAGATCGCCGATTTCCTCAGCCTGGGGACGGATCGCGGAGATATCCTGCAGCCAGACTTCGGGAGGAATTGGAATATCGTAATCATCACTTGTGTTTGCACGACCGCCGCCCGTCCCTGAAAACACCCCGGGCATCGCGGCGAGGTGCCAGTCGACGAGGCAGATGTCGGGTGATTCGGATTTTAATTTCGCATCGATCGTATCCTGCAAGCGCGCCATCCAATGCGGTTTGCCATTGCGTGTCTTGCCGCTGCTCCTCACGCCGTCGTGAAGGCCATGCGCGATCAGAATGAAGCCTTTTTCCGCGCGCTCCGGCTTGGGCTCCCAGCCACTGGCGTTGGACGATGAAAGCAACTTGCCGTCTTCCCGTCGCAAGCGGCTGAGTTCTTCCGAATCCTTGGGGATATAAAACGCGATGAACGCGGTTGTTAGAACCACGGACAGAGCCCCCACCAAAACGCGGCCAAGCACGACGCGCCCGACAAAACCCGCGCTGATGCCAAGCCATACCATGGATTTCCGTGACCACGACTGCTTCGAAACGGCCAAGGCTTCGCGGATTTCCATCGCGTCCGGGTTGCGGTCTTTCGAGCGATAATAGGGCTCGGTATGCTGTGCCTGATAGAACCACTCAACGACTTCACTCAGCAACTCGCGCTCGACCACGCAAACCGTGGCATTGATTTGCTCCGCGGTGGCCGTCGCGTCGGATTTCGCTTTGATCGATTCCAAAAACTCGACCTGCTGCGCATAGCGTCCGGCCCTGCGATTGAGTTCGAGATAAGAACCGAGCGACTGCATGAGAATTGCGATCAATGGCAGCGCGGCACCCACCACACCCAACACATAGTCCGAGCCCGACAACCTCAGCCAACGCTCCGCGGTGTGGCTCATCGAAAGGGCCATGCCGGCCACCGCGAGGAACAACGCGCCATCGAGCGACCGCGTGACATGGCGGCTCAAGCGGTGGCGTTCGTCGCCGGCCTGCAGGTTCTTTCTCCGATAATAGTCGAGTTGGTGATCGATGCGGCTGGTGATGTAATTTTGCCGCGCTTGATCGGGAGAAATTGCCGGAGCGACCGCGTCACCGGCGATCCATTCGGCCAGTGGTTGCAAGCTCGGTGAACCGGCGAGAGCAGCGGTAGTAGCTCCCGGAGCGATCCCGGCGGTGGCCTCGGCCGAGCGTGCGATTTCCGCCAGCAGCCGCGCGCGCGCCCATGTTTGCTGCGCTCCTTTCCACCGCAGCCACCAGCAAATGCCGACGACCATCAAGGTGCAAAGCGCGACGGAATAAGCCGCATATGACATCGGCAAGCCGAGCCGGACCACCAGCAACCATGTCACCGGAGCAAGGACCGCCGCGCCTTCCGCCAGCAGGATCAAGCGCCACAAGCGCCGCGTATCCGGTGCCAGACGGTCCGCGGCGATGCTCGCGCGTTCAAGGACTTCCGCGGGATTTGTCCGGTCCGGAAGCTGCAGCGCCCTGATCAACGGCCGCGCCCAGGCGGGCATATCCTGGACGGAATCGGGCGTTGCCATGGCCCGCTTCTATCAGGTTTCCCGCAGCCCGCAATCTCCACCACTTCCGAATGACTCGACCGGACGGCCGATGCATTTCAGAATCCCTTCATGTCCGAGCAGCACCCCAACGACCCGCTCCACGGCATCACTTTGGAGAGCGTCTTGAAAGCGGTCGTCGCACGGCATGGCTGGGAACGCATGGCGGAACAAATTCCGATCCGCTGCTTCATGTTCGATCCCACGATCAAATCCAGTCTGACATTCCTCCGTAAAAATCCGTGGGCGAGGAAGAAGTTGGAGGATTGGTATGTGTATGATGTGACGCGTGGGGCGATGCCCCGGGCCGAGGAATGAAAGACCCATTGGGCCTCCAAATTTTTACCCATAATAAGGCCGCAGCATCCAATAGCAGACGGGCCCGGTGATGGCGACGTAAAGCCAGAGCGGAAAGACCCAGCGCGCGAGCTTTCGGTGCACGGCAAAGCGGTTGGTCCAGCCGCTGATGAAGGTGAACAAAATGAAAGGCAGGCTCACACCCGCGAACGCAATGTGGGTCAGCAATAAAACGATATAAATGGGCCGGGAACCCGCCACTGCCGCGCGTTCGGTGGCATCGAGCGTGCCATTGAAATCGGCGTCACCGTATTTGGTTTCGACCGAAGTGAAATGGTAGGTAACGTAGCAAAGTAAAAACAGCACCGACAAGGTCATCGCCGCCATGATGAAGCCGCGGTGGCATGCGATTTTTCCGCTGCGCACCGCCGCCAGCGCGCATAGCAGCGAGACCGCCACCAGCGAGTTGAGCGCGGCGTTGCAGGCGGGCAGAAAGGCCATCGAACGGCTACCGAGGTCGATGTGCAGCTCCGGCCGACGCATCAATCCAACCAGCACCAGCACCAAGCCGGTGGTGATCCATGCGACAATGCCGAGACGTTTTGAAAAGGCTTCCCGCGGCGCGCGCGTGAGCCACTCGGAGCGTTCGCCGTTCATCATTTTTCCGCGGTCTTGTTTTTGGCAAGCTCCTTGCGGATGCGCTCAAATAACTCCTGCCGGGTCTTTTTATAAAGGTCGGGATCAACCTTCTGTCCTTCCTCCGATTTCGCCTCCGTCAAATTCCATTTGCCGATCACATTGAAGTCGCGGTCCACCAGCGTGAATGCCATGTCGTGCGCATATCTTCCGTTGCTCTCGACATCGAGCGGATCGATGCGCTCGCGGATGCCCATGAACTTCAATTCGTGTTCGAGATATTGGTGCGTTGCCTTCACATCGCCGGCATTCAGGAACCACCAGTTTTTGCTGTCCGCACCGAGAGCTTTGGCATAGTCGGCGAGTTTTTCCGATTTGTCGGCCACGGGATCCACCGAAATGCAGGCAATGTGGAAATCCGGGTCGCCTTTGAATTCGTCGTAGATTTCATGCAACTCCGCGCCATTGCGGGACGCGCAGCGCGGACACACGGCGAAGAATTCGGCAACCACCCACACCTTGCCGCGCAAGTCGGAAAGCTTGACCGGTTGGTTCTCCTGGTTGACTGCTGTTAGATCATTTGTGATGGGAAACCACTGCTCTTTGGTTTCCTTGCCGGTATCAACCGCCGCCGGAAGACGTTCCGCTGTTTTCGCTGTGATGTTGCTTTGCAGCCACATCGAGACAGCGACGATGGCCGCGCAAAGGAGGGCGACCGAGCCATAGATCAGCGCGATGGTGAGGTTCTTGTTTTTCATCAAGGTTTGAAAGGTTCGGCCAGAAGTTTGTCGATGGTATCATTCAACAGCAGTTCGAGCTGTTTGACATTGGAGTTTTCGGTGCGGGTTAGGACACCCTTGGCATCCCATGCGGCGGCTTGTTCGAAATCGAAAGGCGCGATGTAGGGAGGGCCACCGCGCTTCTGCGGTACCACGGCGCGGCGGATGTGGCCGTTCTTGTCGATCAGGACGACCGATGAATCGTAGGTCCATTTGCCATTGACCTCTTCAGGAAACAAAGTCGCCTTGAGTTCGTTCTTGATGAACTTGTGCAAGGTCTTCGGCTCGTTGCCGCCGACCCACCACATCGGCAGCTTCATGCCTCCGGCTTCGGCGGTGGAGGCGAGTGCCGGCAACAATTTTTCCGCGGGCAATGGATCGATGACCAACGTCACAAGTTGGAAGTCCTTTGCATCGGCCCGTTGCCCGGCGAGCCTCTTCATGACGCCCATGCTGAGCGTTGATGCCTGGGGATCGCGGAGGGAGGTGACGTTGACGGCGAGAACCTTGCCTCGAAGGTCGACGAGATTCACGACCTTGCCGTCCTGCCGGATCATCCGCAGATCGCGTTCGGGAGTGATCCGGTAAATCACCGCGGGCCGGAGGTCCTTCGCTTGTTGGGCCGACCATTTGCCATACGCGAGCAGGACCAACCATCCGCCGACGAAAATCACAATCACCAGCGTGATCGCGGTGTTGCGGAGTTTTTTAGGATCGCGGATCGCGGGTTCCCAAGAGGGGTCAGGCAGCGGCATCGCGGGGCACGGTAGCCACCAAAAGCCGCGAGGCAAGCCGTGGTTGGTCAGGCCGAAGCGGCAGCCGCTCATTTTTTCCCCAGCTCGATCTCAAACATCCGCGGCCAGTATTTTCCGGTCACGATCAGATGCCCGGTTTTCGGGTCGTGGGCGATGCCGTTCAGAACTTCCGCGTTGTTCGGCTTGGCGAACTGGTTGCGCAGGCCGGTGAGGTCGAGCCAGCCGGTGATTTCACCCGTTTCCGGTGAGATTCGCGCGATCCGTTCGGTCATGTAAATGTTGGCGAAGATTTGTCCGTCGATCCATTCCAGTTCGTTGAGATCTTTGATTTCCCTGTCGCCATCTTTGACGGTCAGCGTGCGGATGGTCGAAAAATCACCCGGCTTGATGAACTTGAGCGTGCTGCTGCCATCGCTCATGATCAGCTCTTTGCCGTTGTTGGTGAGCCCCCAGCCCTCGCCCTGGTAATGAAGGGAGCGGATGAAATTGAAGCTATCCGGTTCGAAAACATAGGCCGTGTTTTCTTTCCAGGTGAGCACCCAGACTTCGTTGCCAAGCAGCGTGAGGCCTTCGCCGAAAACTTGTTTTGCCAGCGGCCGTTTGCGCAGCAGCGATCCGCTCGCAGAATCGATTTCGCGCACCGTGGATTGGCCATATTGACCCGTGCTTTCGAAAAGCCTGCCGTTGCTCAACTGCAATCCCTGGGTGTAGGCATCCGCTTCATGAGGTTTTGCCGATACGATCCGATACGTTAATTTTTCGGGATCCGGCTTGCCACACGAAATCAATCCGAGCGCGGCAATGACCGACGCAATCCAAAGCAAATGGCGGGCTTCCATAAATCAGATCGAGTTGAATGCCTGCCAGCACTGGAGAAATCCCGGCGCAAAATCTCCCGGTGCGGCTTTGATCCATGCGGCAATCTCATCGAGCGGAAACCACATCGCCGCCTCAATCTCCGCGGCGGGGTAGCGGGGTTTGCCATCGAAAGTGGTTTTGTACAATCGCACGTGTTCCCATCCGGTTTCCTCGCGAGGGGTGATGCGGGCGATTTCCTGCGGAGGCTCATCAACGATGATGCCCATTTCCTCGCCTAATTCTCTAACAGCAGCGGCGTCGTAGCTTTCGCCGGAATCGAGATGACCGGAAACGCTTGAATCCCACAGGCCGGGGCAGATGTCTTTCAATGCCGAACGCTTCTGCAACAACAGGTCGCCGCGATCGCTGAACACGAAGACATGCACCGCGCGGTGGAAAAGCCGCTGCGCATGCACCTCGCCGCGGGTGGCGGTGCCGGTGACTTCGTCGCGATCATCGACAACATCGAAAAGCTCCTCCTGTTTTTGCGCCACGTCCTTCAAGGGATGCGTGTCATAGGCGCGTGCGAGATGAATCCATTGCGCGAGACTCAATTCCTCCGCGCGTGATGTTGGTGGCACTCCAAGCTCGTTGGCAACGGCCGGCCAATCGATGCCTTCGGGAAGCTGCTTCTTGAGCTGCTTGCGCCGCTGCGCGAAACCGCGGCGGATCACTTCATCGAACAAGCGGTGATCGTAGGTCGGGCGCGCTGTTTTGTAAGGCGTAAGAACGGCGACGGCGGAATCGATTTTCGGTCTTGGGAAAAATGCTTCGGGGGGAACGGTCCGCAATGCCTCTACTTCCCAGTTCGATTGCGTTCTCAACGCCAGGAGCCCGTAGTCGGATGAGCCCGCCACCGCAACCAGGCGGTCGATCACTTCCTTTTGCAGCATGATGACCGCGCGTGAAAATGGATTGGGCCGGCCTAACAGATTTTTCATGATCGCTCCGCCGGACGAGTAGGGGAGGTTGCCGAGGAATTTCACGGGCCGATGCTTGAACAAAACGCGTGAATCGAATTTCGCGCCGTCAGCGTGATGGACTTCGACGGTCGGCTCATCGCGGAACTTCTCCTTCAGGGCCGCTGCCAGCCTTGCGTCGAACTCGATCAGGATCAATCGCCGGACTTTGCCAACGAGATGCGTCGTCAACGAGCCGGTGCCAGGTCCGACCTCGACCACGGCGTCATCGGCACTTGCCTCGAGTTGGGAGACAATCCAGCGCGCCATGTTCGGATCGATGAGAAAATTCTGCCCGAGTTGCTTGCTCGGCAGCACGCCGGCGCTGTCAAGCACCTCGCGAATTTCACGACCTGTCATCGCGGCCTTCATGCAGCAATCCGCCCCCACGCGCAACCCCGGCTTTACCCTGCATTGACGGTTGCCGCCGGATGGTCTCCGATGCACGCGCATGTCCGAGCCGCCGCGTCGCAAATCGATTCCTTCCCACCGGTGGATTTTCACCTATCTGATGCGGGAAAAGGCGGTGTTTCTCCCCTCGCTGGCCGCTTTGTTCTTCACCGCGATCCTTTCGCTGGCGTTCCCATGGTTCCTCAAAGAGCTCATCGGAAATCCCACGGACGCCCTCAAGACCGGCGTCAATCCCGCGCAAATTGTCGCCAAATCGAACCACGTCGTCCTCGAATTGGTCGGGGTGCTTGCCTTGCAGGCCGGCGTCGCGTTTTTCCGGGTGCAGGGTTTCATCCGCTCGGGCGAGGCCGCGCTCAACCGCTTGCGGCGCGATATTTTCTCACGGCTCGTCCGCTTGCCGCTGCCGTATTTCCAGGAGCAACGTGCCGGAGCCCTCAGCAGCCGGATCGCGGCGGATCTCGGCATTGTCCGCGACACCTTGCTCAACACCGTCCCGCAAGCTGTTAGACAAACGGTCATTCTGATCGGGGGCTTGATCTTCATCTTCGTCGCGTCATGGAAATTGTCGCTCGTCATGCTCGGCTCTGTGCCCTTCGTGGTGCTGGCGATCGCATTTTTCGGCAGAAAAGTCCGGCAGTATTCGAAGGCCGCGCAGGACTCGCTCGCCGAAGCGGGAACTGTCATCGAGGAAACCGTGCAGGGGATCGCCGACGTGAAGGCATTCACCAACGAGTCGTTCGAGGAACAGCGTTATGACCGCGCGCTCGGCGGATTTTTCAGCGTGACCCTGCGCGGCGCAAGATCGCGGGCGGCTTTTCTATCATTCATCATCTTCGCGCTCTTCGGCACCATCGCCTTTGTCACCTGGTTCGGCGCGCGCATGCTCGCGGATGGTGAAATCAATGGCACCAATTTCGTTTCGTTCATCCTGTTCTCCATCTTCGTCGGCGCGTCGCTGGGATCCTTTCCGGAAATCATTTCGCAATTCCAACAAACCACCGGTGCCACCGAGCGGTTGCGCGAGTTGTTGGAAATCGAGCCAGAACGTTCCAATGGCGATTCTACGGTGAAATTGGCGGGCGCGCTCGCGTTCCGCAACGTGTCGTTCCATTACTCCTCGCGCCCCGACGCACAGGTTCTAACGGATCTCAATTTCCAAGTGGAACCCGGGAAGCGCGTGGCCTTGGTGGGTCCGTCGGGTGCGGGAAAATCCACGGCATTTTCGCTGATACTCGGCTTCAATGAACCGAGCACGGGCGATGTCTTGTTCGACGGAAGGTCCGCTTCCGATTTGTCGATCACTGCCCTTCGCACTCAGATGGCGATCGTTCCGCAAGAGGTTCTGTTGTTCGGTGGTACCATCCGCGAAAACATCGAATATGGCCGGCCGGGTGCCAGCGTGGAGCAGATCGAAACCGCCGCCCGCGAGGCGAATGCCCATGATTTCATCGCCGCTCTCCCCGAAGGCTACGCGACCTTGGTCGGACCACGCGGCACCAAACTTTCCGGCGGCCAGCGCCAGCGCATCGCCATCGCCCGCGCCATTCTCGCCGATCCGCGGATACTTCTGTTAGATGAGGCCACTTCGGCCCTGGATGCCGAAAGCGAGCGCCTTGTCAACGAGGCCCTCGAAAAGCTCATGCAAGGCCGCACCAGCCTCGTCATCGCCCACCGCCTTTCGACCGTGCGGCACGCGGATTCGATATTGGTCTTCAACCACGGAAAAATCATCGAGCAGGGGACCCACGACGAGTTGCTGGCGCATAATGGCACCTATCGGTTGCTCGTGGAGACGCAGTTGGTGTAACTTCAAAATTCGGATCGTCTCCCCTTGCGAGGCTTCTCCCAAAACGATAGCCCTCATCAGTGAACTAATAGACAGTTCGCCAAGATAATATGAGCCCACAACAGACAGCAAAGAGCTACGACAAGCTCGCTTCCCACTGGAACAGTGACGACTTCACTCGGACCAACGGGATTGCACAGCACAAAAGAGCCTTTTGTTTTGCTTCAAGAAAGGAGATTGCCATCGATGTTGGCTGCGGTAGCAGCGGTCGGATTATTGACTTGATGATTTCAGAGGGGTTTGAAGCTGAGGGCCTCGATATTTCACCCGAGATGGTTCGGATAGCCAAGCAAAGACATCCAGAGGTGCTCTTCCATCTTGCAGACATCTGCGATTGGGATTTCCCGAAGAAGTATGATTTGATTTCGGCTTGGGACAGCATCTGGCATGCTCCACTTGCAGCTCATGAAGCTATTCTCAGAAAGCTTTGCGAGGGCCTGAACCATGGCGGAATTCTGATCTTTACCAGCGGGGGTGTTGACCGGCCCGGGGATGTCACCAACCCATTTTTGGGGCAGCCGTTATATCACGCCGCCTTGGGAATCCCCCGGCTCCTGGAGATCATCTCCCAGCAGGGCTGTATTTGCCGACACCTCGAATATGACCAATATCCCGAGCTGCACCTCTATCTCATCATCCAGAGAGCCGAACAACATTGCGCGGCTGGGCAACTGGCCACAAGCACTTCGGTCTCATGATCAGGCTCATTCCATTTGCTAGCCGGTGCCAGCGCTTTTGACGTTGCTATGCGGCTTGATCTGTGCCCGTAAACGGCAACTCCCGGAGCAATGGTCTATGGGGCAACAACAAACGTTGTTAATTCGCGAGCAATTCCCCATCGAGTGGATGCGATCATCCGCCGAAGGCCCTAGACTGCGTGCAGCCTGCTGCCGCTTTCCGTGAGACAGCCTGCTGTCCGCGGGCTTCGGGTCAGACGGGTCCGCAGCAGGCTGCCGGACCGAAAGCGACAGCAGGCTGTAGCAGTCCAAAGAGTGGAAGTTCGCTGCCTGCCCTCGATTTTTCCACGAAACCGCTCTTGTCCGTCACGGGGTCCGCGGCATACGCTCGCGAAACCTTTGCCAAGCGTGTCCCAAACCAGCCCAACCACCTACGTTCTCGGCGTTCTGCCAGCGCGCTGGGGCTCGACCCGCTTCCCCGGCAAACCCCTGCATCTGATTGCGGGAAAACCGCTGATCCAGCACGTCTGGGAGCGTTGCCGGGATTGCGCCGGCCTTGACGACGTCATCGTCGCCACCGACGACACCCGCATCCGCGACGCGGTGATCGCTTTCGGCGGCAAGGTGGCGATGACTTCGCCGGATCACCCGACTGGCACGGATCGCATCGCCGAGGCGGTGAAAGCGGTTCCGCAGGCGACTCATATCCTGAACATCCAGGGGGACGAGCCACTCATTGATCCCAAGCTCATCGACGAACTCGCGGCGGCGATCACCGCGGAAAATGGTCCTGACATGGCCACCGCGGCCAATCCGCTGGAGCCCTCCGACCCGGCGGTGGCCGATCCCAATGTGGTGAAAGTCGCAACCGCCCTCGATGGCCGCGCCTTGTATTTTTCGCGCTCGCCATTGCCCTATTTCCGCAACCCGGTGCCGGGCCTGAAAGTGCTCCGGCACAAGGGGATTTACGCGTATCACCGTGCGTTTTTGGAGCGCTTCGTGACCTGGCCGCCTTCGCCTCTTGAACAAGCCGAGTCCCTGGAGCAACTCCGCGCCCTCCAACACGGCGCGAGCATCCTTGTATTGCCAACCAACGATACTTCTCCCGGCGTCGATACCCTCGAACAGGCTCATGAGGTGGAGAAGATGTTATTGGTTAAAAGTTAAAAGTTATTTGTAAAGAGATAACTAACACCTGTATCGAATTCACTAATAACTTCTAACAAATAACTTTTAACTGCCCTCATGAAATACATATTTGTAACCGGCGGTGTTGTTTCCTCCCTTGGCAAAGGGCTTGCCGCCGCTTCCATCGGCACGCTGCTCGAGCATCGCGGATTGACCACGCTGATGCAGAAGTTCGACCCGTATCTGAATGTCGATCCGGGAACGATGTCTCCTTATCAACACGGCGAGGTCTATGTGCTCGATGACGGAGCCGAGACCGACCTCGACCTTGGTCACTACGAACGATTCACTTCGGGCGTTTTGTCACGGATGAACAACATGACATCGGGACAGGTTTTTGATGCCGTCATCAAAAAGGAACGCCGCGGCGAATATCTCGGCAAGACGGTGCAGTTCATCCCCCACGTCACGGATGAAATCAAAGCCCGCATCCACAAAGTCACCGCGGACAATCCCGCGACCGATGTCCTCATCACTGAAATCGGCGGCACGGTGGGTGACATGGAAGGCCTGTTGTTCATCGAAGCCTTGCGCCAGTTCACGCTCGAAGTCGGCAAGGAGAACGTTTGTTTCATCCACGTCACGCTGCTGCCTTACATCCGCGCGGCAGGCGAGGCGAAGACGAAGCCGACCCAGCAATCGGTCGCCAAACTCCGCGAGCTCGGCATCCAGCCGGATATCATCATCTGCCGCACGGAAACCGATCTCGACGAGGAGAACCGCAAGAAGATCGCGATGTTCTGCAATGTGGAACGCAAGAACGTCGTGGCCTTCCGCGATGTCGCGCACACGATTTACGAATGCCCCCTCGACCTGCGGCGCGACAAGATCGACCGCCTGGTGGTGGATAAGATCGGCCTGGGCCACACACCGTCGCCGGCTTTGGAAGATTGGGAACGCTTCGTCCAGCGCGTGATCCACCCGAAGCACAAGGTCACCATCGCGGTGGCGGGCAAATACATCGAACTTCAGGATGCGTATAAGTCGATTTACGAATCATTGATCCATGCCGGAGCGCATCACGATACCAAGGTGCAGGTGGTTCGCGTCGAAGCCGAGGCCATCGAAGACCACGGAGCGAAAGCGGTGATCGGTGATGTCGATGGCATCCTTGTCCCCGGTGGTTTCGGCGACCGCGGTATCGAAGGCAAAATCCTCGCCGCCCAATACGCGCGGGAAAATAACATTCCGTTTTTCGGCATCTGCCTCGGCATGCAGATCGCGACCATCGAATATGCCCGCAATATCTGCGGAATGAAGGACGCGAATTCCACGGAGTTCAACAAAGCGGCGAAGTATCCGGTCATTTGCTTGCAGGAAGAACAGAAGGGCATCCAGGACATGGGGGCGACGATGCGCCTCGGCTCCTGCGAATCGATCCTCTTCACCGGCACCCGTGCGGCCGATCTGTATGGCAACGTGGACCGCATCCATGAGCGCCACCGCCACCGCTACGAGTTCAACTCGGACTACCAGGAGCGGCTGCAGGAGGCCGGTCTGGTGATTTCCTCGGTGTCCGCGGATGAAGGTTTGGTCGAAATCATCGAGCTGCCCAACCACCCGTTTTACATCGGTGCGCAGTTCCATCCGGAATTCCAGTCCAAGCCGAACCATCCGCATCCGCTATTCTCCGGCTTCGTTGCGGCCGCCTTGAAAAAGGCCCAGGAACTGTAAGCGGTAGACCCTGCGAGGCCCAAGTTTTTCATGGACAAGCGGGCGGGTCTGGCTTGGCTTGTTAGACCATGAAAGGGTATTACGAAATCAAGAAGGCGGACGGGGAAAACTTTCATTTCACCCTCCACGCGTCCAATCATGAGGTGATCCTCGGCAGCCAAGTGTATTCCAGCAAGGCGTCCGCGCAAAGTGGCATCGAATCAACCCGCGAAAACGGCCCGAATTCGCATCGCTTCGAACGCAGGCTGTCATCGATCGGCGAACCCTACTTTGTCCTCAAGGCGGGCAACGGCGAGGTCATCGGCAAAAGCGAAATGTATGGTTCCGAAGCCTCGCGCGACGATGGCGTGCATGCGGTCATGGTCAACAGCCCGACCACAGTGGTGAAGGATCTAACAGCGTAGGGATTGAAGTCCGCGATTTGCAGTTTGACATTACGACTTCAGCCAGAGAGAAATTCACGGTGGATTTCGAAAAAGCATTCCGCCGCCACATCCGCGAATCGGATTAACGGATTGCATCGCGCCCCCCTAGTCATTATTTTAACATCATGAGAAAACCGCTTCTTTATCTAACAGTCCTCACCGCTTCCACATGCGTGTCATTTTCCGCAATTGGATTCGCCGAGGAAGTCAAAAAGGACGCTGCTCCTTTGGACGAGGCCACACGGAAAACCGCCCAGGAAAGTTTCAATCTTCCCACGCCCGGCGAAATGCTCCGTGCCGCGGATGGTAAGATCGATTTGAAAAAACTGACTGCCATGCTTGGCGAGGTTTCGCCGGTCGATCCGAAAGCGTCCGACGCCGAGCAAGCCCATCAGCTTGGCATCCGCCTGGCGGACGGATTCATCAGCCTCTACGCGAAAGACGCGGCCAAGGTGAAAGCGAATGGCAAGGTCCTGCTCGAGATCGCGGCGAAACTCGGTGCCGATGAATCGATCGCCGCCGAGGGCAAAAGCATCGGCGCCATGGTCGATGAGGGCAAGTGGTCTGAAGCCTCGACCGCTGCCGACACATTCCGCACGCGGCTTTTGAAAAGCCTGGTCCGTGATGGCGATGTCGAGATCGCCACCGTGGCTTCGGCCTCCGGATGGTTGCGGGGCTTTGGACTCGCCGCGGATGAAGTCGCGCAAAATTACGATGGAACCACGTCGCGCCTGTTCCGCCAGCCCGACCTTGCCACCTACCTGGCCGGCCGGGTGGGCAAGCTTTCCGCGGGCATTGTCGAAGATTCCGCCACCGCCGCCGCCGCGCTGCAGGAAATTTCCAAACTGACCGCTGTGGATCAGAATGCGGACATCCCGAAGGAGTCCGTGGAAAAGATCGCGTCCGCCGCCAAGAAGGGCCTCGCAGCACTCGCCGGCAAGCCCGTCACCAAACCATGATTCCCCATTTCTCCTCCAACATCATGAAATCGATTTTAGAAAAACTCCCCGTCCTGAACTCCCGCCGGATGAAATTCATCATGGCCGGACTTCTGGTGACGCTGATGCCATTGCAGACCACCACCGGGTCCGTAAAAGGAGCCCAAATCACAGCCGCCGTCATCTTCCTCAAGCTGAAGGCTGGGGGCTATGAACTCCGCGATTTCTTCTCATCCGGCCTGCTGCGCCGCGGCCAGAGCACCATTCTCGCGACGACTCTGTCAGCGGGCAACGACTACACCCTCGTCGCCGCCGGTTGCGAGGATGCCTACGATGTGGACCTCGCCGTCTACGACGAAAACGGCAACCGCGTGGGAGCCGATGGAGACACCAGCCCTGTCTCTGTGGTCGAGGTTTCACCGAAATGGACAGGCACCTATTACCTCAAGGTGACGATGTATGACAGCACCGCGAACGGCGCGCACTATGTGCTGCAATACGCTTTCCGGTGAGGGGCATACGCTCAATAAGACTCCAGGGCCAGATAGGCCTCGATCTCGCGCGAAGGATCATGCGCCCGCATCAGCGCTTCGCCGATGAGCACCGCATTGGCTCCGGCTTCAAGCGCGCGGAGGGCATCGGCAGGTGATTTGATGCCGCTTTCGGAAACCAGCAGAACATCTTCCGGCACTTCTTCCGCGAGGCGTTCGGTTGTGGCGAGATCGACGGCGAAGGTTTTCAAATTGCGGTTGTTCACCCCGATCAAATCCGCGCCCAGTTCGAGGGCGCGTTCCATTTCGTGCAGATCATGGACCTCCACGAGCACGTCGAGTTGCAAGGATTTCGCCTCATCGTAAAGCCGCCGCAGCAGGTCGTCCTTGAGGGCGGCAACGATCAGGAGAATGGCATCGGCCCCGGTGACGATGGCTTCATGGATCTGGACCTCGTGGATCATGAAATCCTTGCGGAGCAGGGGAGCGTCCGAAAATTTTGAGATCCGCGAGAGGTAGCCGAGCGAGCCCTGGAAGTATTTTTCGTCGGTTAGAATCGAGAGGCAGGACGCGCCGCCTTCGAGATAGCGCTTGGCTTGGCGTTCGGGATCGAAATTGGGGTCGATCAGTCCGACGGACGGGGAGGCCTTCTTCACTTCGGCGATGATCCCCAGGCGTCCGGGCCCGCGGTCGAGGGCGGCGCGGAAGCCACCGAAATCGTTGCGCTGGAGCGCCGCGGCGCGGAGGAGATCGGCGCGGGGCATGAGGGCGGCCACTTCGGCGCGTTTGGTGGCGATGATTTCGGCGAGTTTGTCGGACATGACGGCGGGCGAAGTAGAACCCGGCAAAGCGCGGACGAGCACGGAAAATTTGCAAATTTTGGCTTGCCCGGCCATGGACCCGGTGTAGAACCCCCCCACGCGTTTAGCGACGCGGGCGTAGCTCAGTGGTAGAGCGCCACCTTGCCAAGGTGGATGTCGTGAGTTCGAATCTCATCGCCCGCTCCATGCTTTTTTTGCACAAGCCGCTGGTTTCCAGTGGCTTTTTTGTTGGCTGTGAGTTTGGAGGCGCATCAAAATGGGGGTTTTTATGGGTTTTTAATGGCTTTTTCAGGTGTACCGGGGTGTACATTGTCCGTGGCCGCGAAACGGAAACAAGCAGAGGATGAATATCCGAAAACGGTCAATTACGGCAGCGGGCGCGTGCGGATCTGCCGGCGGAAATCCGGCCGCGGTG
>JANMJQ010000165.1:0-2232 GCA_031371445.1 Akkermansiaceae bacterium | reverse complement strand
GAAGCGGTGGCCGCCAACCTCAATGACTTCCCCGCGGCACAATTCCAGGATGTCAATAGCGGCAACCGGATTGCCTTCAATCTAACAGCCGAACGCCTCAAGGACCGCGATCTTGAAATCGGTGTCACCGATTCCCAGTACGGATCCCGGCCGGTCATCAAGGTCAACGACAAGTGGAGCAGCCGTCCCCTCCCCGCCCCGCACTCGTACGACAGCCGCAGCATCACCTTCGGCATTTATCGCGGCTTCGACATCGTCCACACGATTCGCATCCCCGCCAGCGCCTTCCGGGTGGGAGCCAACGTGATCACCATCCAAAACCTCAGCGGCACCGGCATGCACGGCTTCATCAGCAACGCGATGGTCTTCGATTATATCGGATTGAGGGATTAAATTTGGCTTGGGACTTGCGACGGCAGATTGCCGCGGCTATTTGGGATAGGAATTTTACCCAAATACGATCATGGAATGGAAAGGGCGCGAAGGTAGCAGCAATGTGGATGACGCACGCAACCGCAGTGGTGGCGGCGGCATGGGAGGTGGAGGCGGCGGCTTTGGCCTGCTGATGATGATCGGCCGCGTGTTCGGGCTGAAGGGCATCCTGATCGCCATCGTCGCGGGGGCGCTGCTTTGGAAATGCGGGATCATCAGCCCCTCGATGCTGAGTGGCGGGGGAGCGCCGCCTGCCGTCAGTTCCGCGGAGGACAAGGAGCGCTACGAATTTGTCAAAGTCGTGCTGAAGGAAACCGAAGTCGTCTGGACCGACGAATTCGCGCGTCATGGGAAGACTTATGAATTGCCGGCGCTGACGGTGTACCGCGGCAGCATCGGAACCGCTTGTGGAACCGGCAGCGCATCGGCGGGGCCTTTCTATTGTCCGGGCGACCAACGGGTTTACATCGACCTGGGTTTCTATGATGAACTGGCACAGACCTTCCATTCACCCGGAGATTTCGCACAGGCTTACGTGATCGCCCATGAGATCGGCCACCATGTGCAAAAACTGACGGGAACCTCCGACAAGGTTGCCGCCATGCAGGGCCGGCCGGACTACAACGAATATTCTGTTAGACTCGAACTACAGGCCGACTTCTATGCCGGCGTCTGGGCGAACCACTCGAAGCAAGACCTCAAGCTCGACAAGAGCGACATCGAGGAAGCGATGACCGCCGCCAATGCGATCGGCGATGATATGATTCAAAAGCAAATGCAGGGCCGCGTGACTCCGAAAGCCTTCACTCATGGCACCGCGGCACAGCGGACGCGTTGGTTCAGGAAAGGGCTGGATAGCGGCAAAATCGAGGATGGCGATACGTTCTCGATGCCGTATGGCGATTTGTGATGAAGAGATAGGAGATAAGGGATCGTGGATAGGAGATGATAGAGATGAATTCAGCTCCTATCTCCTATCTCTTAGCGGTATCCCTTCACGCTCATCTCGACCGTAAACACCGCATCGGATGCCGTGATGAAAAGCGTCTTCATGTCCTTGCCGCCAAAGGAAACGTTGGCAGTCCACGGCTTGTCGATCGGGATGACGCCAAGCTGCTTGCCGTCCTTGTCGAACACGGTCACGCCCTTGCCGGTGAGATAGAGATTGCCCGCGGCATCAAGCGCCATGCCGTCCGAACCCATCTCACAGAACAAGCTGCGGTCCGTCAGCTTGCCGTCCGGTCCGATCCGGTAGCGGTAGGTTTTCTTTGCGCCGATGTCGGCCACAAAAAGCGTCGTTCCATCCGGTGAACCGGCGATCCCATTCGGCTGCACCAGTGTCTCTTCAACGATGACCGGTTCCTTCGCGCCCTTCGCGAGGTAATACACCCGCTGCGCTTCCTGTTCCGGCTTGTCACGGCCCTGCCAGTAATCGCGCTTGTAGAATGGATCGGTGAAATACATGCCGCCGTCCTTGTGGATCCACACATCGTTGGGACCGTTGAACAACTTGCCCTGAAAGCGATCTAACAGAACTTCGGTCTTCTTGGTTTTGACGTCGATGCTCCACAACTGACCCTTTTCATCGGCGCAGGCAATCAGATGACCTTTGCCATCGAACTCCAGGCCGTTCGAGCGTCCAGCCGGCTCCAGGAACGTTGAGACGTGGTCCTCGCCGACCGTCCATTTCATGATCCGGTCGTTCGGCTGGTCGGTGAAATAAACGTTGCCCTCATCGTCCGCCACGGGGCCCTCGGTGAACTTGAAGCCCGCGGAAACCAGCTTCGGTTCGGCCCCCGG
>JANMJQ010000266.1:0-20574 GCA_031371445.1 Akkermansiaceae bacterium | reverse complement strand
TAAACGCACTACCATTTCTGAGGCACATGCGCACGGGAACTTGACGCGCTCACATGCTTCCGCCAGCTGCACGTTACTTCCATGAAAAACATCCTGTTACCTCTTGCCGCCCTCGGACTTCTTCTGCCTCTTCACGCAGAGGACTATAAGATCCCGAAAAAAGATCCGGTTTTCACTCTCAGCTTTCCCGACAAATGGACGGTGACCCATGCGGACGAATCCGTGGACGGAGTCACCGAAGACAAGTCGATCGAGCTCTATGCGCAGACCGACGATGCGGACAGCATTGAGGATTCGGTCAAGGCAGCCATCGACTATCTCACGAAGGCCGGCGTGAAGATCAAAGCGGACTCGCAAAAGGAGCACAACAGCGAGGTCCACGGCATGAAACTGAGCGGCCTGAACTGGGATGCCACTGATGAAGACGGTGCCTGCCGCGTGAGCCTGAGCTTTATTGACATCGGCGACGACCAGGCGATCACGTTGCTCTATTGGGGCAGTGAGGAGGCCTCGAAAAAGCATTCGAAGGAGCTTGATAGCATCATCGGCAGCATGAAGGTCGTGAAAGCGAAGGCTGAAAAGAAAGACGATAAGGAAGAAGAAAAAGAGGACGGGGACGAAAAGGAAGAGAAGTAAGCCCCAAAGCGATTTCCAAGCCGGTCGGGAAGTTTTCCGACCGGCTTTTTTGCGTTCCGGGCCCGGAGCACGGCCCCCGTCCTCCCCGAAAACGCGTGCATCCTTCCGCCGATCGTGGTTTCAAGCGTTGAGTGAATGGCCGCGCGGTGCAGTTGGACGGATTGAGGGCAATCGCGATGCTTGCGATTTGTTGGGACCATTGGTGTCCGTCCAAGTGGCCGCGGATTTTTCCGTTTGAGGTCTTTCTGTTCTTTTTCCTCGTTCTAACAGGCTACCTGATTACCGGCTCGCTGTTGCGCGAGCGTGACCGGGGCGATGCCAAGGGCGTGCCGTGGAAACTGGCCGCGATGAAGACCTATCAGATCCGCCGCGGCTTGCGGATCCTTGCTCCGTATTACGCCGCATTGGCGCTGGCGTGGCTGGTGTGGGCACCCGACGTGCATGCGGCGCCCGCTTGGTACGTTTTTCATCTCTCCAACATCCACATGGCCTTTCTCCCGACCTGGCCTTTCGGGACCAACCACTTTTGGTCGCTGTCGATCCAGCAGCAGTTCTATCTCATCTGGCCCCTGGTCATCTGGTTCGTGCCGCGGAAAATGTTGGTCTTCGCCGTCATTCTGTTCACGGCCGCTGGTCCGGTTTCGCGGATGTTTCACGACAATCTAGCAACCTGGGCCGCGCGCCCGGAACTGTTGAGCTGGTTCACACTCGACTACTTCGGCTGCGGCGCGCTGCTCGCGCTTGCCCATCGCCGCGGGATGTCGCTGGAGAGCCCCGCGCTCAAAGGTCTCTCGCTGCTCGCGCTCACCGGCTATCTTTATTTTCTCGGCACACAGGCATTCGGCTGGCCGACCTTTGGTGTGCGGGCACTCCAGCAAACTTGTCTGTCGATCGCACTCTGCGGTTTCATCGCCTCGGCTTCGGCGGGTTTTCCCGGAAAGGCCGGCGCCATTCTGGAACTGCCTTTTCTCCAGCGCGTGGGAAAAATTTCCTACGGCATCTATCTCTTCCACAACCTCGCCCCGCTCGTGGCCGGAAAGTTGTTTTGGTTCCTTTGGAATCCATCGATGGAGCCCACGGTCGCTGCCATCGCGAAAATCGTTGTTTTTGCGGCGGTCACCTGGGGACTCGCGGCGGCATCGTGGCGCTGGATTGAAAATCCCCTGCAGTCGGTGCGCGCGAAAATGGTTTCCTCCTGACAACGATTCGCCATTCTTCGCCGCCCGACGGCCCCAAATGCGGCGTTTTTTTCCCTTCCTCCCAACCCTTCCACGAAGCTCGACATTTTCCTAGCAGCCCCCCACGGTTTCCCGCCAGCCGGCTTCCATCCCTAATTTACCTCGGGTTAATTCCCATCTATTACCAACCTTCCTGCCCCCTCTCCCGCGCGCCTTTTCGCAAGCTGCGCGCCGGACAAGCACCTTATCGATCATGGCAACGTCTTTTCTTCCGAAACCCTTCTCCCACGCATACGAAATCGCCCCCGAATACGCCAAGAGCGCGGTCTATTTCTCGTGTGAGTTCGCGATCGACCAAAGTTTCAAAATCTATTCTGGTGGCCTCGGCTTCCTTGCCGGCTCGCACATGCGGGCCGCCGCCGCGTTGAAGCAAAACCTTGTCGGCATCGGCATCCTCTGGACCTATGGTTACTACAACCAGGCGCGCGGCGAGGACCGCGAACTGGCGGTGCAATTCCGGAAAAAGGAATACGCCTTCCTGCAGGACACCGGCATCCGCTTTACCGTAACCATCCACGGCCATCCCGTGTGGGTGAAAGCGATGTATCTTCCGGGCGACATCTTCAATACGGTGCCAATGTTTTTCCTGAGCACCGACGTCGAGGAAAACGATCCCTTGTCACGCGCCATCACCCATCGCCTTTACGACAACGACCACCTGCGGCGCATCGCCCAATACATCATCCTCGGTGCGGGCGGGGCGCGGCTGCTCGACGAGCTCGGGGTCGATCCCGCGGTGTGGCATCTCAACGAAGCGCACGGGCTCTCGGCCGCGTTTTATTTGTACGACAAGCGTCGTAGTGTCGCCGAAGTGAAAAAGCGGCTCGTTTTCACCACCCACACACCCGAAGAAGCGGGCAATGAAAAGCATGGCTTCAACCTGCTGCGCGACTTCTCGTTTTTCAGCGGCGTGGACGAAAAGGAAGTGCGCAAGATCACCGGCATCGACGGCGAGGAGTTCAACCACTCGCTGGCCGCATTGAGGCTGGCCCGGGTTGCCAACGGCGTTTCGAAACTCCACGGCGAGGTTTCACGCAAGATGTGGAAAGACTATCCCAACATTTGCGAGATCACCCACGTCACCAACGCCCAGAACAAAAAATACTGGGCGGACCACGGCCTCGAACACGCCCGCCAGCGCGGTGACATCGAGGAACTCCGCCACCGCAAGCGCGAGCTCAAGGAACGCCTTTTCCGCGTCGTCGCCGACCAAACCGGCAAGCTGTTCCGCCCGGATGTCCTGACTCTCGTCTGGGCCCGTCGGTTCGCGGGTTACAAGCGGCCGGATTTGATCGCACGCGATGTGAAACTCTTCCGCGACTTACTCGGCAACAACGATTACCCGGTGCAGATCATCTGGGCGGGCAAGCCGTACCCATTCGATTACTCGGCCATCGATACCTTCAACCACCTCATCCGCTTCACGAAGGATTATCCCAATACCACGGTCCTTGTCGGATACGAACTCGAGCTCTCGCGTTTCCTGAAAAACGGCTCCGACATCTGGCTCAACAATCCGGTCGTCACCCGCGAGGCCTCGGGAACTTCAGGTATGACCGCGGCGATGAATGGTTCGGTGAATCTTTCCACGTTCGATGGCTGGGTTTGTGAGTTCGCCAAGGACGGCAAGAACTCATTCATCATCCCGCCCGCCGATCCGGGGCTGGATCCCGAGGATCGCGACAAGCACGACATGTTCGGTTTTTACCGGCTCATGAACGAAGATATCCTCCCGCTCTACTACGATGAGCCCGCCAAGTGGAACCAAATCGTTCTCAACTCGATGAACGACGTGGTCCCCTTCTTCGACGCCGACCGCATGGTCGACGAGTATTACAAGAAGATCTATCCGTGAAGAGGTTGATTGTCCGGTGCTGATCGTCGATGGATAGAGCCATGCCCGAAATGAACGGCTCGCCAAAGGATTGGTTCCGCGCCCTCGTATCACAGCTTGGGGAAACCAAGGTCAGCGTCGCGGCCCAGGACACGGCCAGTCATTCCGGCGACAAATGGTTTGCGAGCCATTCGCCCGACATCGTCGTTTTCGCCGAATGCACGGCGGATGTCGCGGTGGTGTTGAAGTTGGCCAACGAGCACAAGATCCCCGTCACCACCCGCGGCGCCGGCTTCGGCTATGTCGGCGGTTGCGTGCCGGTGCGTGGCGGCATTGTCCTCTCCACCGCGCGGATGAACCGCATTCTCGACATCGCTCCGGCGGACGGAGTGGCCGTGGTGCAGCCCGGCGTGATCACCGGCGACTTGCAGGAAGCTGTGCGCGCCCTCGGTTGGGAATACCCGCCCGACCCCGCTTCGCTCAAGGATTGCTCGATCGGTGGCAACATCGCCACCAACGCCGGCGGACCGCGCTGCCTGAAGTACGGCGTCACCCGTAGTTACGTCCTCGGCCTGGAAGTTGTCTTGGCAAACGGCGAAGTGCTGCGGACCGGAGGACGGTTGCACAAGAACAAGACAGGCTTCGATCTGATCGGCTTATTCACGGGTTCCGAGGGCATGCTTGGCATCGTGACGGAAGCGACGCTGCGCATCATTCCCAAGCCGGCAAGCCGCGCGATGCTGGCGGCGATTTTTCCGGAGTTCCCCATGGCCGCCGCCGCGGTACAGGCGATTTTACAGGCGGGCCATTTGCCATCGGCGCTCGAGATCACCGACGCCTTCACACTTGAAGCCGCCCGCCGCCGCCTGGGGGCGGAGGTATTTCCTCCGGGAAACGCGCACGTCATTGTGGAAATCGACGGACGACCTGCCGCCGTGACTTCCGAAATCGCAGAGCTTCATGCACTTCTAACAGATTTGGGTGCGTCCTACATCGAGACGGCTCCTGATGAAATTTCATGCGAACGCATTTGGAAACTCAGGCGCGAGTTTTCCTATTCATTGCGCGACACCGGCCTGACCAAGCTGAACGAGGACATCGTCGTGCCGCGCTCGAAGCTGGTTGAGCTCGTCGATTTCGCCCGCCTGTTAGAAAAGGAAACCGGCATTGCGGTCGCCTGCTTCGGTCATGCGGGAGATGGCAACATCCACACCAATTTGATGGTGGAGAACTATGAAAATCCGGTCACACGGACCCATGCCGATGCCGCGCTCGACCGCTTGTTCACCTGGGTTCTTGAACAAGGGGGCGCGATTACGGGTGAGCATGGCGTGGGTCTCGCCAAGAAACCGTGGATTCACCAAGCCTTGGGAGCAGTTTCATTTTCGACCCATCTGGCGCTCAAAAAAGCGCTCGATCCGAATGGCATTCTGAATCCGGGAAAATTTCTCGAATAAGATATCGGGTCTGTATCCTACCGACGATGCGGGTGGCTGATGCCCTCGATTGCATCCCCGAGCGAATGGGATTCGGGAGCTATCATTTCCAAAGCCCATCCGCCGATCATCAGCAACAGGGCGGTTAGTAAAACCGGCTTCCACGTTTTCCGCAAAGCGGTTCCAAGCCAGTGTTCCTGATGGGCGAGCTTGAGCCGGCGGTAGAGGACGGAGACCAGAAAGGCATCCAGAAAAACCTCGGCGACCAAAGCCGGCGCACCAGCCACCGTCATGAAGAATACGGCCCCAAGCGAAACGACCACTCCGATAAGAATGACAGGCAGACAACCCTCGGCACCCACTTCCAAACAGCCGCCCGGAACATCCAGACAGCCGGTGGGAAGATCCTGTGCATCGAAAGAACTTAGCTTCGACGATGATGAATCGGGGACGGGGTCATAGTCGTCCCCATTCTCAAGATCCGCATCGGCCTCGTCGAAACGCTCGCGTTCGATTTCAACCCAAACACGGATCAACGCGAGCAGCACCGCATAACTGCATAGCACGGCCACGGGATAGCGCATCCACATGTGGACCCATCCGGCTTTGAGCAGGATGAAAGAAATCAAAAGCCCAGCCACGCCGGTGAGGGCCAGGATCAGGCTGAGCGTGATCCTCGGAAAACTCCGGCGGCGGAAATAGGCTTCGAGCGCGTTTCTCGCGCGCGTCCGCCATTTTTCATTCATACTCATGAGGCGGATCGATCTTCACGACCCGCCCCCGCAGGTCAATCACTCGCCGAGGCCGAAGCGCACAAAGCGGGTGACGGTGAGAGTGTCACCGAGCTCCTTGCCCTTGGCTTCGAGAAGCGCGGAGATCTTGATGTCGGCGTCCTTCACGAAGCCTTGTTCAAGGAAGCAGCTTTCGGCGAAGAACTTGCCGATCTGACCCTTGAGGATGTTCTCGATGATGTTCGCCGGCTTGCCTTCGGCTGCGAGGCGGGTCCGGAAGATGTCCAGCTCGTTGTCCACCACGGATTGCGGAATGTCTTCGCGGGAAAGGCCCTTGGGCGCGCAGGCGGCGATGTGCAGGGTGAGGTCCTTGATGAGTTCCTTGAAGCTGTCGGTGCCTCTGGTTTCCGGCTTGGTGGTGGCGACTTCGATGAGCACGCCGACCTTGCCACCGAGGTGAATGTAGGAAGCAACGACACCGCCTGAAGCCGCGTCGTAACGGATGTACTTGCGGAACTGGAGGTTCTCGCCGACTTCGCCGACTTTGGCTTTAATCGTGTCTTCGATGCTTTGTTCGCCGTGTTGATGGGCGAGAGCGGCGGCGTGATCGGCGGCCTTGGAAGAGGCGAGCGCGTCCGCGATGTCGCCGACGAAGGCCTGGAAGCTTTCGTTTTTCGAAACGAAGTCAGTTTCGCAGTTCACTTCAAGCAGGAGGCCGGAAGTTGCATCCCCGTTGATGCGGGACGTGATGACGCCTTCCTTCGCGGCGCGGTCGCTCATTTTCGCGGACTTCAGGATGCCCCGCTCTCGGAGGAGCTTGATGGAGGCTTCGAGGTCGCCGTTGGTTTCGGTGAGGACTTTTTTGCAGTCCATCATGGGGGCGCTGGTTTTGTCGCGAAGTTCTTTGACGATTGAGGCGGTGATCATGATTTTTAAAAGGAAGTGATTTGAGGAAAAAAAGGGGCGGCCTGCCACGAAGACAGGACGCCCGTTGAGTTGGAGATTTTAGTTTTTGCGCGAAGCGACCATCGCATCCACCAGGTTCTGGAGGATGATGCGGATCGAGCGGATCGCATCGTCGTTGCCCGGGATCGGGTATTGGACGAGCGCCGGGTCGGCGTTGGTGTCCACGATCGCGATGATCGGGATGTTCAAACGGCGGGCTTCGGCGACAGCGATGGTTTCGCGGGCGGAGTCAACGATGACCACCGCGTCCGGCTTCTTGTCCATGTCGCGCACGCCACGCAGGTTGCGGAGGAGTTTTTCGCGCTCGCGGCCGAGGGCGGCGAGTTCCTTTTTCGACATCGCCTTGAATTCAGGCTGCTTCTCGATGTTTTCGAGATACTTCAAACGCTCGACCGACTTGCGCACGGTCAGGCTGTTGGTGAGCATGCCGCCCAACCAGCGATGGTTGACGTAATGTTGTCCGGTCGCTTCAGCGGCTTCGCGGATGGCGTCCTGCGCCTGGCGCTTGCAGCCCACGAAGAGCACTTTCTTGCCCTTGCCCACGAGGTCCGCGAGGAAATCGGCGGCCTTGTCGAGTTGCTGGACGGTTTTTTCGAGATCGATGATGTAAATCCCGCCTTTGTCCTTCATGAGGAAGGGCTTCATGCGTGGATTCCATTTTTTCGTCTGGTGGCCGTAGTGGACGCCGGCGTCCACCATTTCATTGATGAGTTCGTTGATCATTTTGGAGTCTGGTTTCCCGCCTTGAATCAGGTCGGGCGATGTTGAAAACCTGCCGCGTGGACGTCCCTCCGGGTCTTCGTTGGTGGCTAATGCGGCGAAAGAGGGGCGCGGGAAATAGGAAACCCGGCGGGACTTGGCAAGGGGAAATGAGGGAAATTGGGGAGATCGCGGATTGTGGATTGAAGATTTTGGGGGCGGACCAAAACCACGATCCACAATCCCCTATCACATGTCGCTCGGGCATAGTCGCCAAGCCCATCGCCTTGCGGATCAATTTCGAGCCCAAACGCATCGCCGCCGCAGGATCATCCTGTGCAACAAATTGAACGATCTCCTGCAAATCGAGGAGAGCGCTGTCGGTAATCAGGACTTTAAAATCCATCCCGATAGCATGGCAGGCACTTCCTCGATGGCACGGAACCGCCCGGCAGTTACTTCGCTCAAGCCACGCTCCAGCGCGGTTTCGAGCACGGCGGCATCGGGTTCATCTTGCTGGGCAAATAGATCAGCCGCAAGCAGGGCCTTTTCCCGCGGATTCAAGGTCCCTATCGCCAGTTTGATCTCCTGAAGCGTGCTCATCCTTCAGAGGACATTACATCGAACGACCTCCGCGTGCAATACCAGTTGCCGAGAACACGATTTTCCCACCTCAATGGTTTGCCATTTACGCTCCTCCGGTCTATGCCCCGCCGCGTTCAGCCATGGCATCCCTTCCGTCCATCCTCCTCGCAGCCACCCTGGCCGCCGTTCCGCAAATCGCGGGAGCCGGGAACTCCGCGGCGAATTTCCTCGCCGAACTAGCCGCCGGACACCGTCAGAAGGTTGTGGTTTATGGCACCAGCCTGACCGCGAATGCGGCGTGGCCGGCGGAATTCGAAGAGACCTTGCGCTCGGCTTATGGGCCGAGGCTTTTCGTGAGCAATGCCGCGGGTGGGGGCAAGGACTCGCGCTGGGGAGCCGCCCATCTGGACCAGCGGGTGCTCCGACAGCGGCCTGATACGGTTTTCATCGAGTTCGGCACCAACGACGCGCTCGAGGCCTCGAAGCTGAGCGTCGCGGAATCGATGGCGAATTTGGAATGGATGATTGCCCGGATCCGCGAAGAACGGGAGTTTTGCGACATCGTCATCATGATCATGAATCCTCCGACCGGCGACGCCCTCGCGGTCCGTCCGCGGATCAAGGAGTATGAACAAGGTTACCGGCGGGTTGCGGAGCGGAACCATTGCCGGCTCATCGACTTCTCGGCGACCTGGCGGACGATCATCCATCGGGCGCCGGAGCGTTGGCGGGCTTATGCTCCGGATGGCTTGCACCCGAATGCTTCGGCCTGCCGCGAAGTGATCCTTCCGAAATTGTTGGAGAAATCCGGATTCTACGCCCAGCATCCGGGCACCTTGGCCCCGGATCATGACAACCTTTGATCCTTCACGGCATCCGGACCATCCGGGGGACAGCCGCCGGCATTTGCCGGGCCTGGATGGCATCCGCGGGCTGGCGATCCTGATGGTGATGTTCAGCCACTTCATCGTGGTGGGGGGGCATTTAAAAGGCGACAACCCCTTCGAGCGCCTTCTCAAGAGTGGCTATCTCGGTGTGGACCTGTTCTTCGTGCTGAGTGGATTTTTGATCACCGGCATCCTGATCGATTCCAAACAAATGCCCGGTTACTTCCGCGTGTTCTACATCCGCCGCGCGCTGCGGATTTTTCCGTTGTATTACGGACTGCTGGCGATCTCGTGGCTGACGGTTGTTTTCATCACGCCGCAGGACAAGGCCGTTCTAACAGGTGTCGATTCGATGGCGTGGTTCTGGGCCTACGCCTCAAACATCGGAATGGCCGTGAAGGGCGACTGGCTCAACTCGCCGACCTGGGTGGGCCTCGGGCATTTCTGGTCGCTCGCGGTGGAAGAGCAGTTCTATTTGGTCTGGCCGCTGTTAGTGTTCTTGCTGCCGGTGAAATGGCTGAAGCGCTTATGCATCGTGCTCGTTCTGGCAAGTCCGCTGTTGTTTTATGGACTCACCGAATGGATGGGAAATCGCTCGACCTATGTTTCGACACCCGGCCGCCTGGGCGTGCTCGCGGTCGGCGGCTGGCTAGCGATCACGTGGCGGGAACGCGGCGGATGGAACAAGGTGATGCCGAAGCTCGGTCCGGTCGCTTTGGTCGCGGGCGTCGTGCTTCTGTTAGAGCGGAGCTTCATTCCGTGGCCGCTTTCCACCTACGAGCCGACAATCGTTCTGGTCGTCAGCGCGGCCTGCGTCGGCATGGCGGCCACCGCAAGATGGGGCGCTGCTTTTTTCGAATCGCGTGTTCTCCGCTGGCTCGGGAAATACAGCTATGGCATCTACGTCTATCACCACGCGTTGAAGCCTGTGTGGGCCCGCTATGTGTGGGACTGGCTGTTGGTCCCACATCTCGGCACCGGTTGGCTGGCAACGATTTGCTACACCATCATCGCCACCACCGCGTCGCTGTCATTGGCATGGTTGAGCTGGGCATGTTTCGAAGGGCCCATTCTCACTTTGAAATCCAGGTTCGCCTATCGCCCGGCCGCTCCCAAGGCAGCGGAGATTCCGGAGCGCGCGAATTGAGTTAAAATCTGCTCCGCCATTTTATGATGGGTGGCGACGCTGGGATGACCATCGGCGACATAGCCATCGGGAAATTTATCGAACTCGGCATACGATAAATCATCATGGCCCGCGGCTTTTTCAGCAGCCACGACCGCACCGATGTTTTCGCGGGTCCATGGCAAGTATGACGCTAGCGCCACGATGCGCGTGCCAGGATGCCGCAACCGGACTTGCGCGACCAATGCCTGATAGGCTTCGCGGAATTTCAATGAATCCTCCGGGCTGATGCTGCCATCCGCTTTCTTCAGTCCGGAATGATCGTTAAGGCCAAGGCTAATCACGACCAGGTCCGGATGCGGCGCTTCGAACTTCCAAGCGGGCGAGGACATTTCCATTTGCGTCCATCCATAGCGTTCGCCCATCGGATCTTTGCGAAGTCCCTTCCAATCGCACACCAATCCCGAACCCGACCGGCAAACTGCCGTCACTTCCGCGTTCATCGCCTTTCCGATCAAAGCCGCATATCCAGTGGCGAAGTTGGTGACGGAATATTTTTCCTCCCATTTCAAAGTCGCGGCCTGCGCCTCGTTGCCTTCCGCCGCGGTGAAGGAGTCGCCGATGAATTCGATGCGCCGCGTGGGTTCGGCAGGCGGGCTTAGCTTAGCGCTTTCATCGACGATGAATCCCTCGATCACTGTGGGGTCTTCAAAGGTGATGTTCCGCCGCTGCAACTGAAGCCGGTGAATTCCGGGTGTCAGATCATCGGACAAAACATATTTCAGATGCTTGCCCTTCCCGCCACCGATCACGCGTGTGGCTTTGCCATCGATCTCGACGTTGTAATAATTTCCCGTGTCGGTCATCAGCACCGAAATCGCGCGGCCCTCGATGTTCATGCTGATCGCAAAGCCGGGCCATGACGCACGGGGTTTTGTTGGATCGGTCAAATCCCAGCGCCCTGCGTAATGCAGCGCGGCATCGGATGCCGCCACAAAGCGTTCTCCTTTTGAAAGCGCAGGCGGCCTTTCGCAGCCCGTCACGGCCAGCAGCCACAGCAACGCGATCAAGATCCGCGAACCGGGATTGTCAGGCGATGCCATGGCGCATAGCCTCGCATCTTCCGTCGCTTGCCGACCAGCATATCCGCGATTTTCACAGATGCCGAAGCTTCCCGATTGGCTGGATCGTTACCGGCAACTGCCGCCCGCCGCGCTGCGATTCGCCGCGGGGCAGTTCCTCATCAACCTGATCAACTCGGCGCAGTTCCTGTTGCTGAACTTGTTTTTGAAATCGCGCGGCATGGGGGATCCGGCGATCGCCGCGCTGACGTCACACCGTTTCCTCGCCACCTTTTTCCTCGCCCTGCCCGCGGGCCTCTGGCTGCGCGGCAAGCCCTTGCGGACACCCCTGCTGATCGGTTCGGTGTTGTTTCCGCTGACCGCGCTCGCCTCGTTGGAAACCGTCCAACACGGCGCGATGACCGCTGCTGCCGCCTCGTTCATGGCGATGGGTTTCGCAGGCCTGGTTCTCAACGTCGCGAGCCTGCCCATGATGATGCGGCTGCTGCCGGTGAAGCAGTCGAGCGAAGGACTGAGCCTGTTGTTCGCGACTTGGGGAGCCGCCAGCATTTGCGGCGCGGTGCTTTCGAGCGCACTGCAGGGGCTCGGCCATTTCGACGTGGGGAATGTTCATCTTGTTTTCAATGAACATTTCACGCTGCTCATTCTAACAGTTTGCGGTTTGGGCGCGCCGTTCTTATTTGCCCGCCTTCCCGATCCGGTGCCGGCGGAAAAATCCAAGCACCATTGGCTGCATGTCCACCGGGCCGATATGCCGGTGTTGTTGCGGGCGCTGGTGCCCACTCTTTGCATCGCAACAGGGGCGGGGCTCAGCATCCAGTTCCTCAATCTGTTTTTCAGCAACGTCTATCAAATCAAGCCGGCCACCTATTCCGCCTTCGGTTCGGTGAGCTACGTGCTCGTTTTTCTATCAGGAATGATCGTTCCCGAAGTGCGCCGGCGTCTCGGTTGGCGCGGTGCCATCCTCGGCGTGCAGACTGCGGGTGTGGTGATGCTGGCATTGATGGGCATCACCGAAATATGGAAGCAAAGCTGGTGGGCGTTTCCGACGGCGATCGTCTGTTTCATCTTCCGCCAGCCGCTGATGAACATGGCCGGGCCTTCGACCAGCGAGCTCTCGATGACCTACGTCGGCGAACGCAACCGCGAACTCATGAGCGCCTGCGGCGGCGCGATCTGGAGCGGCTCCTGGTGGCTGGCCGCACGGGTCTTTGAAATGCTCCGCGCGCATCATCTGCCGTATTGGCAGGTTTTTCTAACAACCTCGGTGTTGTATCTGATTGGGACTTTTTCTTATCTGGGTTTGATACGGGCGGTGGAACGGCGTGAGGATGAGGAGGTGCCGATAGGAGGGGGGGATGTTACGTCAGTGGTTTGATTGGGGGCATCCATGGCCGCAGCGCATGGAGCCACGGAATGGATTGATTGCGGTTCTGCCGTCCCTCGGGGGACTCTTCAAATTGATGGCACGGGGAACCCAGCCATGAATGGCTGGGCTATTTTCGGGGCGAGATTTTTGAAGACGGTGACATTTCGGACTTCTTTGAAAAAAGCCCAGTGCTTCAGCGCTGGGTTTCAATAGCGATGGATTGGATAAGTCCCCCGGGGACGAAAGAATTGAATTCAAAATCAACCGGCGTCCCCACACTTGCCCGCTTTACTTTGGCGCGGGATGTTGCAATTTGTACGAACCCCAAAAACCAACATCATGAAATATCGAATCATCCTAGCCTTCTCATCGCTCCTTTTCGGTGCCGCCGTTCCTGCCTTTGCAGCGGACAGCTATCAGGTGACAGGTCCCGTCCTTGAGGTGACCGATGCCAAGATCGTGATTCAGAAAGACAAGGAAAAGTGGGAATTGGCCCGCAGCGCCGACACAAAAGTCACCGGTGAGCTCAAGGTTGGCGCAAAGGTCACCGCGCAATACACGATGACCGCCACCACCATTGAAGTGAAACCCGACAAGGCGGCTAAGCCTGAAAAGCCGGCGAAGCCCGAGAAGCCGGCGGTCACACCTGCCCCGACGGCAATAAGGAAGAGGTAACAACACCTCAATGAGGTCAGAGCAAATGGGGTCCTTTCGTCCCTGAAGGGACTTGGGGGCGTTTGGATCCACCCCCCCAGTGCTGAATCACTGGGCTATTGTCAGGGAGATGGGTGCACGATTTCCGTATCCGGACCTTCCTCATTCCAAACTGGCGGACTGAAGTCCGCGCTCCAGTTGGACAGCTTACCGCTCGATTTTGAAACCCCTGCAATTTTCCAGCAGCGGAATCTTCGTTGCTGTTAGATTCCGGATGTTGCCGGCGACCGGCGACTCTTCCGCGATTTCCTTGATGAAGGATTCCACTTCGTCGGCTTCTCCCATCACCTGCATCTCAACAGTGCCGTCGGGGAGATTTTTCACCCAACCGCGGACTTCGAAGCCGCGGGATAATTCCATCACCGTGTAGCGGAAGCCCACGCCCTGGACCCGGCCTTCGAAGATGACTTGCTTGGCAATCAACGCTTTTTGGGAGCGGGAGCCGGAGGGTTGTTGAACGGATTCGACTCCAGGGCCGAGGACTTGATGCCGAAAACCTGTTCGAAGGTTTTGCCGGGCAGGGTGTTGATCACGATCGGCGCGCTGCGCTTGCCTTCCGCGTCATAGACATAGCGGATCACCTGCACGGGCGTTTCCTTGCCGGTGTTTTTATCCGTGCGCACTACCCGGGAGTCGAACATCAGTTCTGACACCAACTGGCCGGTGAATTTGTTGTAGCCGTAGCTGACTTTGAACATTTCGGTGTTGGAGCCATCGAAGATTTTGCAACTTTTCGGGTTGCCGTTTGCGTCCATCCGGTAGGTCGTGAGCATGGTCAGCACGCCGTTGGCGGAGAACGTTTTTTTGGTCAGCACTTTGTTATCGGGGCTGCGGGTGAAAACCGAGCGGGAACCGTCCTCATGCCGGATGAAGCGAACATTTGGGCCATCGACGCCTTCAAATTCGTTCGCCTTGCAAGGAACGCTCTGGAAGATGAACAATGCCGCGAGCACGACGTTCTTCCATTTCGCGAGGAGGTTCATGAATTCAAAAATAGGTATTTCCCGAAGCTCCGCAAGCCGCCAGTTGCTGTCATGATTTGGAAAACCCGACGCCACGACCTCGATCTCTCGCGGGAAGCGCGCGTCATGGGCATTCTGAATGTCACGCCGGATTCGTTTTCCGACGGCGGGCAATGCACGGATCTCGAATCGGCCCTTCTTCACGCCCGGCGGATGATTCACGAAGGAGCATCCATCATCGACATCGGCGGCGAATCCACGCGGCCCGGTGCCGAGTTGGTGAACGCGGATGAGGAAATTACCAGAACGGCGCCGGTCATCGCCGCGTTGCGAAAGGAATGGGACGGCCTTATTTCCATCGATACCTCGAAGGCCTCTGTCGCTGAAGCCGCGCTCGCCGCCGGAGCCGACATCGTCAACGACGTGAGCGGCCTACTTGCCGATTCCGCCATGCCGGCACTTTGCGCGGAGGCGCGATGCGGCGTGGTGGTGATGCACATGCAAGGCACGCCGCGGACGATGCAAGGGGCACCTTCGTATCGTGATGTGGTCGGTGACGTGAAAGAGTTTTTCCTCGAACGACTCGCAACGTTGAGCGCCGCGAAGATTGACGCGCGATGTTTGTGTTTCGATCCCGGCATCGGCTTTGGCAAAACCGTGGATCACAACCTCGCGCTGATTTGCCATGCGGCGACCCTTGCTCCGCCAGGCCGGCCGCTCTTGCTGGGTGTTTCGAAAAAGTCATTCATGTCGCGCCTGCTTGCCGAAGACAGCATGCAAGCCCGTGCCCATGCAACGGTAGCGATCACGGCATTGGCACGGCGTTACGGCATCATGTTGCATCGCGTGCACGACGTGGCGCCAAACATTGCCGCTCTTGAAATCACCGAAGCGCTACTGGCATCCGGCAAAGCCTGACTTATTCCTGCACCGTTGGAAGCGGCTTCCGGCTCACCGCCGCGCGGTATCTGCCGATCGCTTCCACGATGCCCGTCGCGAGCGCATTCTGATAGGCTTGGTTTTCAATCAAGCGCGCCTCGTAAGGATGGCTCAGGAAACCGCCTTCAAACAAAATCGCGGGATGCGTCACGCCTGATAGCACGCTCCAACGCGCGCGCTTGATGCCGCGGTCAAAGGTGTTTTTACCAAGCCGGCGCAGGACCGATCCATGGACCGCGGTTGCCAGCGCGATGTTCGCCGAGTCGTGTTCGTTGCCCGCACGCGTCTGGTTGTCGGATGACTTCCAATCGCTGCCATAGTGCGACACGCCCGGCGGCGACAAGGTGAAGGTCTCGATGCCACGCGCGGCCTTTCCATCCGAGTTGTTGAGATGGATGCTGATATAAATCGCGCTGTCGGTCACGGCGTTCGCGATAGTCACGCGCTCCTGCAGTGAAATGAATTGATCGCTGGACCGTGTGAGGACCACTTTGAAGCCCTTCGGTTCCAACTGCTTCTTAACCATGTTGGCGATCTTGAGCGTGTAGTTCGCCTCGCTGCCAAAAGCGTTGGTCGCACCGGCATCCTTGCCGCCATGCCCGGGATCCAGAATCACCGTTTTGAAATCACCGGCATTCCCGATGAAATTTGGGCGCAACACCGGATCGATCAATTTCGCGAGATCGGTGCGCGATACATAGAACTTGTCGCCCGACGATTCGATGGCGTTGCTCAGCACGAACTTGACGTTGTTCATGAGGCAATCCGTGCCGCCGACCTGCAGCTTCATTTCGATTTTCGAATTCTCGAGCACCATCGAGTTCGCCTGGCGGCTGAGCTTGGTGAAGCTGTAGAATTTCTTGATGCTATCGACGGACACATACTCGCGGCCATCGATTTTCGCGGTGTCCCAAACCCCGCTTTCGGCAGCCTTCGCAAGGCCGCAGGAAAACGTGGACACGATCACCGCAGCGATCAGCGGCAACGATCTCAGCCATTGGAAGCGAGAATGCATCGGATGAAATGTGGGCACGGGTTTCCGGAGATGTATCAACAGGGAAACCCGATGACAACCCGATTTGTCGGTAGCAGTGATGCCTAAACACTACGGCGGTTCTGCATCGCGCGCAACAAAGTGAGTTCATCGGCATGCTCCAGCCCCCCGCCGGCGGGCAGGCCTTGGGCGATCCGCGTCAGCCGGCAGTTTCGTCCGCGCAACAACTCGGCGAGATAATTTGCGGTCGCCTCACCCTCGACGTCGGACCCGAGAGCGAGGATCACTTCGATTTCCCCAGCCGCCGATTCGACGCGCCGGAGCAACGATGGGATGCGCAAATCCTCCGGTGAAATCCGGTCCAGCGGCGAAAGCTTGCCGCCGAGGCAATGATAACGGCCGCGAAATGCCCCGGAGCGTTCCAGGGGCAGAACGTCCGTGGCTTGCTCGACAACGCATAGCAGTTGCTCGTCGCGTTTCGGGTCGTCGCAGATGCCGCAATGATCGTCCGTGGCGAAAAATCCACACAGCGCGCAGGGCCGGATCGACTCTTTCGCCCCGAGCAAAGTAGCCGCAAGCGCGGCGGGATCGGCCTTCGGGCTTTGCAGCAACCAGACCGCAACGCGCTCGGCACTGCGGGGGCCGATTCCCGGAAGCCGCTTCAACTCTGCGACCAGCGCTTTGACGGGTTCAGGAAAATCGAGCTGCTTCATGACTCTTCCTCCTTGCGCTTGGTGACGCGCTTGTTGCGAAGCATCGCTTGATTCTCCCCATGCACGATCGCGCAGAAGCCCGCCCAAAACGTGGCGATCCATGGCCCGCCGATTGCCGGTTCGCGCGCCGCCAGGGCCAGCACGAAGGCCCAGCCGCTGACGACCACCAGGCTCGACACCCACAATATGATCCGCCTCGCAAGACCCCGCACCCCGACTACCGCGAACGAAATGCTAAAGGCGAATGCGATCGTCCCCAGCCAGATCACCCACGGCGGCAAGGGTTTGGAAAATTCCGGGACAGCACCTGGAGCCACCGATTTCGCGATCCATGAATTGACCCGGTCGAGGATGCCGAGCAGCCCGAGGCCACCCGCAAGCAGGACCGACAGCAAACCGATCGCGAGCTCCGGAATCTTCGCCAGCCGGGCCGAACCCGGCGCGGCTTTGATGCGGCTCATGAAATTCCCAAACACCGTCAGCATCACCGCCAGCAAACGCCGCCTGCGATCCGATGTCAACCGGCGGCCGGTTTTCGACATAACACATGCAAGCAGGTACGGAATCCGCTCACGGCTGAGGATTTCCACAACCCCCGCGTGCTTTTCGACATGAGGCGCGTAGTATCGTCCATTTTTCGCGCTGCCATGAATTCCCGCCGTCCTGCCCGCCGACTGCTGCTTGTGGCCTTACCCTGGATGTTAACACCGGTATTCTGTCCGGAATCATCGGCACGGGAAATCCGGCGGGCGATTACCTGATCGTCATCGAGCGCTACAACAACCTCGGTGAGACCGCATCACAATCCTACACGCTCACCCTGACCGCGGCCACCAACGACTACGCCGCATGGATCAGCCTATTTCCAGTCAACGGCGAAACCGGCGTCAACGACGACTTCGACAAGGATGGTCTGCCGAACGCGATCGAAAACATTTTCGGCACCGCACCCAATGCTTATAGCTCCGGCTTGGTGAACCTTTCAAAGAGCGGCAACACGCTGGTCTTCCGGCACACCCGTTCCAACACGATCGCCTCGGACCTCACCGCAAGCTATGAATGGACCAGCAACCTAGTGGACTGGAACGCCGCCGGGGCCAGTGCGGGCGGCGTTACGGTCGCCATCGTTCCGGTTGTCATCACCGACACCACGGCTCCTGCCAACGACCTCGTCGAAGTCACCGCGACCATCACCGGCAGCCCCGCCACGCAAGTCTTCGTGCGACTCAAGGCGGTGAAATAATTCCATGGCCGCGGGCGCTCCTACTGGCGCGTCCCGCGGCAAGCGATGCCTCGTTGTGCCGTGCCACATCATTTTCCTGATCCACTATTTGGCCGGATTCGGCCGCAAAAAGGCACCTCAAGCTAGCGCTGGTGCGCGTTATCGGTTACCGTTAATCGCTATCAGGAAAGATTTCTTACCTATTAACCCATAACTATTAACTGATAACCGGCATCCCCCCGCCGGCTTCTCGACATGAAGCGCGTATCTTTCATCATTAGCCTGGCCATGAATTCCCGCCGTATTGCCCGCCGCCTGCTGTTTGTGGCCGCAGTCATTTTGCTGGCCGCCACGATTTTTGGCTGGTGGCACAAGGGCGGATCATCCACCCGCGACCGCGCCGCCGGATCCCGCGGGGTTGCTACGGGAAATGCCGTAGCAGGGCAAAAAACAGCCGCGGACAAGAGCAGCGAGCCGGACCCTTCCCCAACCCCCGATTCCTCCCGACCGACCGACCAACCTTCCGGCGCTCCGACCGCAGGTCAGCCGGCCAGTCCGGACCCGGTATCGACACCTGCGCTTCCACCTGCTGCGGATGGCTTGCCGAAACCCTCCACCCGCGCCTTGGCAGCCGGTGGCAAATCTGTGCCTTCCATCCTGCAAGGCGCCGACATGAGCGACCCGGAAGTCCGCGCGCGCAAGGTGGCGGAACTTCATCAGCTTGAGGAAAACCAAAAGAACGCGGTGATCGAAAAAGCCAGGGAGCTCGGCATTCCCCTCCGCAAGGAAGGCCCGGGCCACAAGGTCTCAACCCTCTACGATATCCGCGGCGACGAACCGCTTTATCGCAGCACCCTCAATGCAAACGCGGCGATTTCCACCGGAGCCACCCTGCTCGCGCCGGCACCCTACAGCCTCGACGGCACCGGCGTGAAAGTCGGCGTCTGGGACGGTGGCTTGGCCAGAAACACGCACGTGGAGTTCGCCACCAACCGCGTGACCCTGAAGAACCCCAACTCGCCTTATCGTTTTGACGACCATGCCACCCACGTCACGGGAACCATCGGCGCGACCGGCATCCTGCCCGCGGCCAAAGGCATGGCCCCCAAGGTCAACATCGATTCCTACGACTGGGACTTTGATTATGCGGAAATGGGTGCCGCTGGCGCGGCCAGTGCCGGTGCCAGCAACTTCCTTCCGCTTTCCAATCACTCCTACGGCTACGGGGCAGGCACTTCCGACATGGGGCGCTACGAAACCGAAGCCGCCGCCGTCGATGCCGTGGCCGCCGGCCTTCCCTATTTTCTTCCATTCTGGGCCGCCGGAAATGAACAGGACGTACTCACCTCCCTCGGCGGATATCAATCCATCACCTTCAACGCACTGGCCAAGAACCTCATGACCATCGGCGCGACCGACGACGCCGTGACCTCCGGCGTGCGCGATCCGTCGAAGGCTATCATCGCGAGTTTCTCCAGCTTGGGCCCCTGCGATGATGGCCGGATCAAGCCCGACATCGTTGCCAACGGCGTCAACCTCAAGTCCACCATTTCCACCACCGACACGGCTTACAATGACACCGTCAACGACCCCTATTCCGGAACCAGCATGGCAACCCCGAACGCGATGGGTTCGGCCGTTCTGTTAGAGCAGCTCTATGCGCGCGAGTTTTCCGGGCAGTGGATGCGCGCCAGCCTGCTCAAGGCACTCATCATCCACACCGCCGACGACCGCGGCAATGCGGGGCCGGACTACAAGTATGGCTGGGGCTTGATGAATGTGAAGGCCGCCGCCGATCTCATCCTCGCCCACAAAGCCAGCCTCTCCGCGCCGAAACTGATTGAAGGCACGGTCACGAACGCCGCCAACCTCAAGACGCACACCTTTGTTTGGGATGGCGTGAGTCCCATTCGCGCCACCCTCTGCTGGACCGATCCCGCGGGCACCGCGCAGACCGCCTCCAACAGCCGCACCCCCAACCTGAAGCACAACCTCGATGCGAAGATCACCGCACCGAACGGCAGCACGATTTACTCGCCTTACATCATGCCCTTCGTCGGCACCTGGACGCAGGCGTCGATGTCCTTGAACGCCACGACCGGAAAAAACAACGTGGACAACGTCGAGCAGGTCTATCTGGCCGCGCCCTCGCAAGCCGGGACCTACACCGTCACCGTGTCCGTTGACGGTACGATCACAACGCCCGACCAAGCCTACTCGCTTGTCATCACCGGCGGCAAAACCAATCCCCCGCCGACCGTCACCCTGACATCGCCAAGCGATGGCTCGGTCTCTGTGGTGGGAGAGCCAGTCACCGTTGCCGCGAATGCGACCGACCTCACTGCCAGCGGTACGGCAGGTACGGTAACACAGGTCGAGTTCTTCGCCGGTGCCACATCCATCGGCGTCGACAACACCGCGCCCTACTCGATCAGTTGGAC
>JANMJQ010000148.1:0-31501 GCA_031371445.1 Akkermansiaceae bacterium | reverse complement strand
CTCGGCCACCTCCGTGCCCGGCACCGCGCTCTCCTGCCAGTCCAGGGTGCCGGTGAGCAGCCGCACCAGCGGGGGGCGCGGATTGAAACATTGCGTTCCTCGATTCGACCATCACGAACGGCAGTCGCCCCCTACGCGGGGGGCGCGGATTGAAACGCGGGACTGACGCCGGCCAAGGCAATGATCATGTGTCGCCCCCTACGCGGGGGGCGCGGATTGAAACAGACTACTAGGCTTGTCGTAGTTCCTGCTAGTCGCCCTTCATGAAAGGCGCGCGGATTGAAACTTTGCGGCCAAAGCTCTATCTGTTACGGCATCCGCATCGCTACGTCCGGACAAATCCGAAGCATATCCTTGTCACGGGTCCGCAGTTTCATTCCCCGGGAGCGGGCGAGCCAGACGTAGGACGCGTCGTAGAAGGTAAGTCCGGATTCCGCAGCCAGTCGATAGATCGCTGGATAGTCCATATCCTGCTGAACCTCCGCAAGAAGTCCGGCCACCTTCTCAAGTGCGTTGGCCGCGTCAGCGCCTGTGACTTGCCCGAACTTGGAGCACTTCCACGCCACGTTTCCAAATTCATAAAAGAGCAATTCGTGACTGATCCAATCCGGATCCAGTTCCATGAGAGCCTTCGAAGACTCTCTTGCCGCCGCGCTTCCAAAAAGATGGTCACCGAGGACCGTGCAATCGACGACGATCACCTTCTGCCCTCCCCGATGGCGGCATCGATTTCCTCACCGCTCATAAAGCCTGTCATCCGATTGCGAATTCCATCGATCTCGGCAGTGATCCGTCTCATCCGCTCCCTGGACTGCGCCAAGCGTGTTTCCTGATTCAGGGCTTCAGGCACAACCGACAACTCCGCGATCACTTCCTGGTTCAAACTGCGGCGGTTCCTCCGCGCCCGCTCTTTCAGCATCGCATGCAAATTTTCCGGGACATTTCGAATGGTCAACGTTGCCATGCATGTAAAATGACAGCATAATGCTTTCATTTCAACCTCAAGTTTCCCGCTACCGCAAAATGAATGTCAGAACCGAGACCGCCTTTTCCACCGATTCCAGCCACGATTTGAACCTCGCCTGCATCGCCGCAATCCATCCATTTCCCTAAAGGATCTTGGTTTCCGAAATTCCTCCGAGATTCTGCTTGGCAAATGCAGTGGGATTTCACAATTTCCGCGCCCCCCGGCCTCCGGGGCACGCTCAAGACGTTTCCTATCATGTCCGTATCCATCCGACTCAACCGCAAGGGCACCAAAGACCGCCCTTATTACAAGATCGTGGCCGTTGACAGCCGCAAGCGCCGTGACGGCCGCTACATCGAGCAACTCGGCACCTACGATCCCCTGGTGGACGGCGTGAACTACACCATCGATCTCGCGATCGCTGACAAGTGGCTTGCCGTGGGTGCCAAGCCTTCGGAAACGGTGAACAGCATCATCCGCAAGGCTCGCACCGCTTCGACGAAAGCCTGAGGATTCGGATTTTCGAATTTCAAATTTCACAACCGCGCTCCGCAAGGACCGCGGTTGTTTTGTTAGATCGCCGCTTGTCACCTTGTTGGGCTTGGCAAGCTGGCGGTTGCGACGCAGATTTCACGCATGTTCGATCCAGCGCGTTACGATGGCCGCATGCCTTACCGGAGATGCGGCGATTCCGGCCTGATGCTGCCCGCAATCTCGCTGGGCTTCTGGCACAACTTTGGCCACATCGATAATTTTGAGGAAGGTCGGCGGATCATGCACCGGGCCTTCGACCGCGGGGTGACGCATTTTGATTTGGCGAACAACTATGGCCCGCCACCGGGGTCGGCTGAGGAAAATGTGGGGCGCATCCTGTCGGAAGATTTTGCAGGCCATCGCGACGAACTGGTGATTTCCACAAAGGCCGGCCATGACATGTGGGACGGGCCTTATGGCAAAGGCGGTTCGCGGAAGCATCTGCTGTCCTCGCTCGAGCAATCGCTGCGGCGCATGCGGCTGGACTATGTGGACATCTTCTACTCGCATTGCCCCGATTACGACACGCGCCTGGATGAAACGATATCGGCCTTGGTCGCAGCGGTGGATAGCGGCAAAGCTTTGTATGTGGGACTTTCGAAATACCCGCTCAAGCGTTTGAAAAAAGCGGTGCGCATGTTGAAGGACGCTGGCATCCGCTGCCTCGTCTACCAACCTCCCTATTCGATCCTCAACCGTTGGCCCGAAGCGGAAGGAATTTTGGATTGGCTGTTAGATGAAGGAATCGGCTGCGTGGTTTTCAGTCCGCTTGCGCAAGGCATGCTGACTCCCAAATACCTCGATGGCATCCCCGAAGGTTCACGCGCGGCAAGGGCCGAGGGATTTTTAAAAGTGGAGCAAGTGATGGAGCGGCAGGAAAAAATCCGCGCGCTCGGCCACCTGGCGGCGGACGAAGGAACACATCTTCATCACCTCGCGATTCAATGGACATTGCGATCGCAGGCTGTGACATCATCGATCATCGGCGCGCGGACGGTTGCACAACTCGACGATTCACTCGACGCCCTTTGGTCGCCGATGCCGGATCATGAGTTGCTGAAAGCCATCGATGCGATCGCCCCTGCCGAGAAGAAGAAGCATGCGGAAGGGTGAGGAAGAAGAAGTTGAGAGTTGAGTGTTGAGAGTAAGATTGAAGAAAGAGAAAAGATGATGAGTTGGGATGATGAGTTTTTGGCGTTGTTCGATCGGTGCGTGCGGCGGTATCGGGATGGGGATACGGATTTTTCGAATTACTACACGAAGGGCGACCTCGCGTTTCTGGCGGGCATTGGCTGCAAGCCGCGGGAGTTTTTCGATTTCATTGAGGACTACTGCGGTGAGGGATTCCCCCTGCCCTCCACCACTCTGCTGATTGCGGCGGCGCGGCGGGATTATTTTTTGACGATCCAGAAGAGCGAACCCAGCGACGTCTTGCTCACGCGGGACAACATCCCGTCGTTCGGCGAGGAGTTGGCAGGGATGGCCTATTTGCCGAGGATCCTTGCCAAGGGCCGGGCGAAATTGCGCGGCGAGCTCGACCCCGACTTGATGTTCGGCTGCGGCGGCGACCGGAACTTTTTGAAAACCCACGGAAATATTCACCCGGCGGACTTTTTGAGAACCCTCTGGGCAGCCGGCGACGATGACGCCAAAATGGCCGATTGGATCAAAGAGCGGGAAATCTAGGCCTTTCCGCTAACTCCGCGCTTGCGCAGGCCCGGTTCCACGCCTATCCCCCCGTCCCCAAATCATGGCCAGCACACCGATCATCAACCTTCGCAAGGGACACGCCGTCCGTCACAACAACGAGGTCTGCCTCGTCATCGACCACGAGTTGAAGACCCCCCCACGGATGGCTTCCTACGTCCAGATGTCGATCCGCAGCGTTGCGACGAAGAAGGTTTTCAATCTCCGCCTGACCTCCAATGACAGCGTCGAGGGTGTGGTTCTCGAGCGGACACCGCATGAATATTCCTACAAGGACAGCAGCGGCTACCATTTCCTCGACCCCACCACCTACGAGGATGCGGTCGTTTACGAAGACCTGATCGAAGGGGTGAAGAACTACCTCATCGAAGGCCAGATCTACAACCTGATGATCGCCGACGGCATCGTGGTTGCTGTGGATCTTCCGCTTTCGATGGTGATGACCGTCGCCGAATCTTCGGAAGGCGTCAAAGGCGACTCCGCCAACAACGTTTACAAGCCGGCCGTCATGGAAACCGGTTTGATCGTCCAAGTGCCGCTATTCATCAACGTGGGCGAAAAGATCAACGTGAAAACCGAGGACAACTCGTATACGGGGCGGGCGTAGGGCAAATTAAAGTTATAGGTTATTTGTTATAAGTTATTCGTGAAGAGCTCTCCTCCGAATCGCCAATAACCAATAACGTCTAGCTTCTCTCCGGTGGTGCCGAACAAGCTTAGGCGGTCCCACATTGCTGCCATGTTGCCACTTTTCGGGCCCAAATTTCAAATAATAGTTAACAAAGATTAAATTTCTCTTGTCGTTAACCTAATTTTTTGAAAAAAGGTGGGCGTCATGAGATCCACCCTGCTGCTTTTCGCGATATCGACGGTTCTGGTGGCCCCGGCTGCCTGGGCAAAAACGGAAGTTGAGTTGTTGCGCGAGAAGGTTAGCTCGCAGCAGCAGGAGTTGGCCAAGCTCAAGGGCAAACCGGCGGCACCCAAGGCCACGGCATCTGGCGCTGCAAAAACCCCGGCTGCCTCCTCCGGCAAATATGTGGTGGCTGCCGGTGACAGCTTGGAAAAGATCGCCCGCAAGTCCGGGACTTCTTCCGCGTCCTTGGCGAAGGCCAATGGCCTCAAGCCCGGTGCGATCATCCACCCGGGCCAAGCGCTCAAAGTGCCTGGCAAGTCGGCGGCGGCGCCGGTCGTCGCCAAAGTGCAGCCTACACCCGCCCCGAAACCAGCGGCTCCGGCAGCAGCAGTGGCAAAAATTTCAAAAAAACCTACGACTCCTGAGATGGCTGCCGCCAAAAATCCAACTCCGTCCCGCAGCGCTTCGTTGACGGAAAGCAAACCTGCTTTGATCTCCGCGCCTTCGTCCAAGCCAGCCGCAACTCGCAAAAGCACCGCTTCGGCGGACACGCTTCGTGAAAAGAGCGCCGCGACCGAGCCGGAAGCCACCCAGGAAAGTTCACCCACGGCCGCTGACCCGATGGTCACCGCCAGCACCAGCTCCCCCAAATCTGCGAAAACGATCCAGCCCGTGACGATTGACAGCGAAATCACCTATGGTGACTTCGCCGCCAAGCATGGCACTGACGCCACCCGTCTCAATGCCCTCAACGGACTTGATCTATCGACCGCAACCGTCCTGGCCAAAGGTTCGGAACTATACGTACCCGCCCAGCCATAAGCGAACCCGACCCATTGGCCCCCTAGCAGGCCGAAGAAAACCCGTCCGGAACCATCCGGGCGGGTTTTGCATTTCAGGGGATTCGGCGGGTCAATGCATGCTTACGGGTGTACCGTTGTGATAGGTCACCGATTGCGCGCTTCCGGATCCGATGGCGAAGGGTCTGCGGGGAGCATCCAGTTGCCTGTGGGGCGAATCGGGTTCCACATCGGAATTTTTCGGCCGGTTGCTGGGCTCGTAGGTGATCGTGACCGGCGTGCCGACATTCACGGTGTTATAAAGTCGTGGCACAAATTCTTTAGGCATCCGGATGCAGCCATGCGAAGCGGGCTTGCCGGGTTCGGGAATCAATCCGCCGTGCATGCCGATTCCATACGAGGTGATGCGCATCCAATAAGGCATCGGCGCCGGAACGTATACCATCCCCTGCGGCACATGGTCGCCGGGCTGGGCATCGCCATCGGTGACGTTGCCGAATTCATCTTCGATCCAGCCATAGCGGTTCGAGTGCTTGTCCTCGATCTTCTCCATGACGCAGTAGTTGCCGGGACTGGTACCATGGCCTTCCTTGCCGGTGGCCACATAGCACCAGCCGATGTCGCGGCCACCGCGTTTGAACTCGGCGATTTGGTCAGCTAGACTGATGCGGACGGAGACATTCCCTTCGCCGCCGTCGTCATGCCAATCGTAAAGCTTGGACTCAGACCCGTGTGTTAGAGACGATCCGGCCAGGGAACCACAGGATGCTGAAACCAGAACGCATGCGGCATTTGCGAGACCGAGAAAACAAATGGAAAAGGTGCGGCTGGACATGGCGGCGGGGGGCTAGGATGAAAGTGTCGTCGATTTCCGCTTCCCCGCCAGCCTATAACTTAAAATCCGCCGGGGTCAAGAACGGGAGGCAGGCGGAATCCGACTTCGCCGGCCTTGCGCGGAGGTTGAGGATGCCTTACCGACAGGGCGGGATGATTCGATTTTCGATTTTCAAAATACCGGTGGAAATCCAACCGTTTTTTTGGGTGACGCTTGTCCTGTTCGGAGGAGCCCGCCACGCCGATACCGCAGCGGCTGTTTTTCAAATCCTGCTGTTCGTGTTGGCAGGATTCATTTCCATCCTGGTTCACGAACTGGGTCATGCCCTAACAGCCCGGGCCTTTGGGGCATACAGCCAAATCACCCTGCAGGCCTTCGGTGGCCTGGCGAGGTATTCCGGCGTGCGATTGAACCGCTGGCAAAGCTTCCTCGTGACAGCGGCCGGCCCGGCGATCCAACTTTGTCTGGGTGCCTTGGTGTGGTCGCTTTTCTCGTTCAGCGTGCTGCCACCGGTGAATGAAAACGGCCTCTACTTTCTGCAGATCCTGATGTTGATCAGTTTCATATGGGCAATCATCAACCTATTGCCAGTGCTGCCATTGGACGGCGGGCAGTTGGTGAACGCCATGCTCGGACCGCAACGCATCCGCATCACGCTTTGGATCTCAATCATCGTCGGGGGACTCACTGCGATCGCGATGTTTAAAAGGCAGCAACCTTATTTCGCGCTGCTGTTGTGCATCTTTGCGTGGCAGGCATTTCAGGCGCTCAAGGAAATCCGTTGGCGCTGACTGGCATCACCAGATCAGCATCCGAATTCCGGCGATCGTCGAGACCACCAGGATCATTCCCTCGAACGCCGCTTGAGGGACATGGCGCAGCAGCCATTTTCCGCCGAAAATTCCGATCACAACCGCTGGCAGCAGGCGGAGGTTTTCCAACAGGCTTGCAGGAGTGATCAGGGCAAGGCGCGCGTTGAATGGCACCTTGATCAAATTCACGAGGAGAAAAAAGCGCGCGCCGATCCCAATCAATTCCATTTTCGGAAGCCGCCGCGCCATCAGGTAAAGCTGGATCACAGGACCGGCGGCGTTCGCAAGCATCGTGGCAAATCCACCGAGAACTCCCGCACCAGTGCCAAAGACACGCGACGCGGCCATGCGATTGAATGCTTCCGGGTGCGTCCGGCGCATCAATTGCACGGCGACCATCATCAATACACAGCCGCCGATCAAGCGACGCGCTGCATATTCCGTCACACCGCCGAGCACCCACCAGCCGAGCACGATTCCTAACAACGCGGGGCCAATCAGCTTCCAAACCGGCGCCCATGAGCCATGTTTGAGGAAAGCCGGATACGCCATCAGGTCGGCGGCGATCAATAGTGGAAGCGCGAGACCAACCGATGCTTTCGAGCCGTAAATATCCGCAAGCAAAACCACCGATACCATCGAGATGCCGCTGAAACCTGATTTCGACAGTCCGATGCACAACGCGGCCAAGAGGGCCAGCGCATAGACCTTCGGATCGGACAGCATCTGCCCGAACATCGGCGGATCGACTATCCCGGCAAGAAGAAAACCGATTGAGCATTCTTCCCCTTTTCAAATGCCCTGCACGCTGTTTAGTGGGAGTGCATGCCCACCCTTTCGCGCATTCTCCGCCACACGTTCCGCTTTCCGTTGCAGAGCGGGTGGTTGCTGATGATGGCCATTGCATGCACCTCGCTGGTGCTGGTCCTGCCAGGCATTACGAAGCAGTTCTTCGACGTGATCATTCCGCAAAAGCGTCCCGATCTGATTTTGGAAACCGTGGCCATCGGCGTGGGAGCGACCCTGATCAGGCAGTTGCTTTTCACGCTCCGGACTTATTTCAACAATTCCCTTGAAAACAAGCTCACCCACCTGACACGCGTGGAGCTTTACGACAAACTCCAGCGGCTTCCGGTGAAATGGTTCGATTCCAATTCCTCCGGAGAAATCATGTCGCGGGTGTCCATCGATGTGCCAACGACCAACCGCGTGATCATCGAAGGCGTGGATCAAGCCATCGCCGCGGTCCTGCAGTTCATCATCGTGAGCGGCTATATGCTTTATCATTCGTGGCAACTCACATTGGTCACGCTGCTCCCATTGCCATTCATCGCCATCATCACGACCTGGTGGAGCAAGCGCTCGGAGCCATTGTGGCGTGCGTCGTCGGAAGCCACATCCGCGCTGAATGCAGTGCTTCACGACAATCTGTCGGGCATCCGCCAGATCAAGGCTTACACGGTGGAGCCGGAAGCGCTGGAGAGTTTCGACAAAGCCTCGCTGAAGGTCGGGGAAAAGATCATGACCGTCATGCGCGGCCAATCGCTGGTGTGGCCCGGCGTTTCATTCATTGCGGAGTCCGGCATCATCCTGATGCTCGCGTTCGGTGCCTACTGGGTGGTGCAAGGCCAGATCACCATGGGCACGCTCACGGCGTTCCTGGCTTTGTGGGGGCCCCTTTTTGATCCCATTTCACGTATCAACACCCTTGCCTCGACCTTCACCCGCGGTGTGGTTTCAGCGGAACGCGTTTTCAGCATCATCGACACGCCCGACGAGACTCATCTAACAGAAGGCAAGCGCCTGCCCGTGATGGATGGTCATATCCGGTTCGAGAACGTGTCATTTTCCTATTCCGAAGAAGCGCCGACGATTCGCGGGTTGACGCTTGAAGCATTGCCGGGACAAACCATCGCGCTTGTTGGGGCGACGGGTGCCGGCAAATCAACGGTGCTCAATCTGCTGACCCGGTTTTACGAACCCACCGGCGGTCGCATTCTCATCGATGGCACCCCGCTACACGAGTTGTCGAAGGAATGGCTCCGCGACCAGCTCGGCTATGTGACCCAGGAAAGTTTCCTCTTCAACACGACCCTCCGCGAAAACCTGCGGCTCGCGAAACACGATGCCACCGACGAGGAAATCTGGACCGCGCTTGGCATGGCCAACGCGGAGACCTTCGTCCGGGCCTGCGCCGACGGGCTCGATACCGTAGCTGGCGAACGCGGCAACCGCTTTTCCGGGGGCGAGAGGCAGCGATTGTCGATCGCCCGCGCCTTGCTGAAAAATCCACCGCTGCTGTTGCTCGACGAGGCGACCTCCGCGCTCGACAACCGCACCGAACGCCTGGTGCAGGAGGCCTTGGAAAATCTCCGCTCGGACCGCACCTGTTTCGTGATCGCGCACCGCCTTTCAACCGTGCAGCAGGCGGACCTCATCTGCGTCCTGGAACAGGGAACATTGATCGAACAAGGAACGCATTCCGAACTTCTCGCATCCGGCGGAACTTATGCCAAATTATGCGAAGCAAGTTTTGCAAATGAATCTCGACCCGTGCCGTGAATCACGCAATATTTCACACCTCCCCATCCCCATGGAAACTCACGTCAAACTTCCCGATGCAGAAACCCCCTCAACCGTCGCCGACATTCTGGCCTCGCTGCGCAAAGAACACTTCGAACCGCGGCATGAAGCAAAGGCATGGGGCGACTGGATTTACCTCGGTGGCTATGACACCGTGATCAGCCTCGAATGCAACCGCGGCCTCAGCGGCTCCGCAACAGTCGAGCATGCCGAGGAGGAAGAAGAAGGCGAACCCGCCGCATCCATCTTTCGCGCATTCGGCCGACTTGGATGGCACGGCGTCGATGGCGATGGCGAGTATCCGCTGGGGTGAAGAAGGTCGAAGGTCGAAGGTCGAAGGTCGGATCTGTAAAATCTCCGTAAACGCGCGGATACAGCTTGAGGCCGTCGCACAACCGCGGCATCTCTGCGGATGTCATGAAAGCCATTTCCATCGCATCGCTCGTTGTTGCCGGGCTTGTCCAGGCGGGCCCGGTCTATCAACTTCATGAATGGGGCACCTTCACAACGGTGTCCGGCTCCGATGGCGTGCTTCTGAGCGGTCTCCAGCGCGAAGAGGAAACGTTACCCTCCTTCGTGCATTCCCATCTCGGATTTGAAAACGGACAGGCCCAGGATCCGGACGAATTGAACCGGATTTACCAGGAACATGGCACCCTCGGCTTTTCGCCGCCGCAATCGAAAGGCCTCGGCGATCGCCCTGTAGCGGGGGTCACGGTGAAGATGGAAACACCGGTCATCTATTTTCATTCGAACGAAACATCGCCCTTCAACGTCACGGTCAAAGTCGGTTTCAACGGCGGCACGATCAGCCAATGGTATCCCCGCCGCTCAAGTGGGGAAATACTCCCTGAGCCACCGCGCGCAGCCGATCCCGTGAATCATCCGACGCCTATCGAAGCTTGGACCATGGATTTCAGTAAAGGCTGGCACGGTTCGATCGAATGGAAAGCGGATGTCCTGCCGCCCGACGAAACCCGCGCGCAAATCCTCTTCAAACCCGGCGATAATGTCGGCTGGCTGCGCGCACGGCAGCCTGTCACAAACGCCGTCCGCACTGTATCCGGCGAGACCGAAGGTTATTTGTTCTATCGCGGTGTCGGCAACTTCATCCCCGGTCTTAAAACGACAGTCAACGCCGACGAGACCTTGCATCTCGAAAACCAAACTGGCGGCCGCATCCCCTATCTCGTCGTTGTCGAACGGGCGAATGGCATCCTCCGCTGGAGCGAACACACATCAGGGCTCGATGCGAACGGAACTTTGACCTTTCCCGAGTCATCGCTGCATGCCGCACCACAGGGTTTTTGCGAAGCCTTGTATCGATCCGTCACCACCGGCCTCGCAAGCTGCGGCCTGAGCGAAGCCGAAGCACGCGCCATGGCCGAAACCTGGTGGAACAGCTATTTCGAAGCCACCGGCCTACGCGTGTTCTGGGTTCTCCCACGTGAAACCACCGACAAGCTCCTGCCACTTGAAGTATCTCCAGCACCCTCCGAAATCACCCGCGTTCTCGTCGGGCGTTCCGAAGTCTTCCGTCCGCGAATGGAGAGCGAATGGCTCGCCGCCTCACGCAAGACGGGCGAGGAAGCCTATGTTTGGCAAATGATCCAAGCGGACCGGTTTGGGCTGGCGATCGGAAAACGGATAGGTGGGTTGCAGGCTAAGTAACGGCGACCGGAGACAGTCCTTCTAGCTTGTCAGGCGATGCTGACATCGCTAAAAAAGATGCATGAATGAAGAGGCGAAACTGCGTACTTCCGGGTCGGATAACACCCTTGCTCACCGACCCGTCGGATAACAAGAATCCACGTCTTATCCTGCTCGCAGAGATTCGCTACCGTGATGCCCCAAAGGGATTCATTCCGGAAGATGCTCCGTGGTGGAAGCGGGATGCCGACAATAAGTTTGTCATCGGATGGGCCGAGGGCGGATATCGCCTCCTCGACATGGCGCAACCCGATTGGCAGGCCCAAGCCGAACACACCGTCAACACCAACGATGGGATATTTTTCTCAGAAACTAGACGAAGCGGCTTAGTTCAACAATAAGGTCACAGTAATTGAGCCGGTCACCGTATTGCTACAAAAGCCACAATCGCGCGCGAAGGGGGCGCTGCTGTCAGGTTTGGGTTTTGGCGACGTCGCAAGTTTGCGCCAATTCGCTTCGCGACCCTACCCCCGGACGGCGGTCGTTCCTCCCTTGTCCGGGGCTATGATCAATTGTCCCGCTGGGACATGAAGAGAACGGCTACGCCATTTATTAAAATGCGCTTAAGGAGTCACGACACTCTTGTCGTGTCTTCGGCTGTGGTGAAGAAGGGACAAGAGTGTCCCTGCTCCTTAAACTCTCTCGTCACGCCCCCAGCTTCGGATCATAATCCTTCGGCGCGCGGATGATTTTCTCGACGCCGTGTTTGGTGACGAGGTTGCCGCCGCTGGATCTGCTTTTGATGCCGAACTCCGCGAAATGCAGCGGGCGAATCAGATTGCGCATGCGGAGGCCAGACTTGAGATGCACCAACAACATCTGCGCGGCGCTTTCCTCGTTGGTTTTGTGGACCGCGAAATACAAGACCCGGCTGCCGGGTTTGCCTTTGGTGAGATCGTATTCCTTGTCGCGCGTGACACCGCCGATGGTGAAGCGCTTGGCGAGGATGTGGCCGTCTTTGCCGTCGCGGAAGATCATTGAATAGATCAGGTCTTCTTCCTTGCGGAACACGGCGACGCGTAATGGTTTTTGGCCGACGAAGACTTTTTCGGCGACCTTCACCACCCGCACCTTGCCGTCCTGCGTGAAGGCAATGATGTCATCGATGGTCGAACATTTCTCCACGGGTTCGCCGTCCTTCTTCAGTCCGTAGCCGGCGAAACCGTTCTTGGAATCCAGATAAAGGGTCTCGCTGGCCGCCGCGACCTGGATGCGGTCAACGCGATCGAACGATGAGATTTCGGTGCGGCGCTCGCGTTCCTTGCCGTATTTCTTGGCAAGCTCCTCATACCAGCGAATGGTGTATTTGGTGAGGCTCTTGAGATGTTTGTCGGTTTCGGCGATCGATTTTTCCAAGCCCTTGATTTCCTCGTCCGCCTTAAACGAATCGAACTTCGAAATGCGCTTGATCTTGATTTCTGTTAGACGGACCAGGTCATCCTCGGTCACCTCGCGCTTCAGGAGCTTTTTGAATGGCTTCAGCCCCTTGTCGATTGCAGCCAGCACGGCTTCCCAAGTCTCGCACTCTTCGATGTCGCGGTAGATGCGGTTCTCGATGAAAATCTTTTCCAATGAACTGAAGTGCCACTTCTCACCGAGTTCGCCGAGCTTGATCTCAAGCTCCATCTTCAACAGGTCGCGGGTGCGAAGGGTCGTGCGCCGGAGAATCTCGGACACTCCCATGAACTGCGGTTTGCCATCGACGATGACACAGGCATTCGGGGAAATCGACAGCTCGCAGTCGGTGAAGGCATACAACGCATCGCGGGTCTGCTCGGGATCGGCGCCTGCCGGCAGATAAACCAGGATGTCCGCATGGGCCGCAGTGTTGTCCTCAATTTTCGCGATCTTGATCTTCCCTTTGTCCGCGACCGCGACGATCGACTCCATCAAGCCACCGGTCGTGGTGCCGAAGGGAATTTCGGTGATGCGGAGAATGCCTTTCTTATCGGTCGCGATGCGTGCGCGGACCCTGACCTTTCCTCCGCGCAACCCATCACGGTAGTCGGCGGCGTCCATGATTCCGCCCGTTGGAAAATCGGGGATCAATGTGAAGGGTTCGTTGCGCAAGACGGCGATGGAAGCCTCGATGAGCTCATGAAAATTGTGCGGTAAGATTTTGCAAGCGAGTCCAACGGCAATGCCTTCCACGCCTTGTGCGAGCAGCAGCGGAAATTTCACCGGCAGCGTGTCCGGCTCTTTACGACGTCCATCGTAGCTCGGCAGCCAATCGGTCGTCTTTGGATTGAAGACCACCTCGTTCGCGAATTTCGTCAGCCTTGCCTCGATGTAACGCGGAGCGGCGGCGCCATCGCCGGTCAGGGTGTTGCCCCAGTTGCCCTGGGTGTCGATGAGCAGATCCTTTTGCCCGAGTTGCACGATCGCGGCGCCGATCGATTGGTCGCCGTGCGGGTGATAGTTCATCGTGTTGCCAACGATCCCCGCGACCTTGTTGTAGCGGCCATCGTCGATTTCATCCATCGCATGGAGGATGCGGCGCTGCACGGGCTTCAGGCCGTCATACAAATGCGGGACCGCGCGCTCGAGGATGACGTAGCTGGCGTAGTCCAAAAAGTAGTCCGAATACATCGCTCCGAGCGAGGCGTGCTGGTCCGGGTCGTGCGTCATGAAGCGCGATGGTTAACCAAGCGAAAGCAACCGCGCAAGCCGCACGTGAGATTCCCGCATTTTGGGACGAAATGTTGCCCGCGACTGCCTGCCACTGGTCGAAATGCGGGGTTGAGCGGCGACCCGTGATCGCCGCTACACTTCCGCATGGCGGGTGGTGAAGAAGATCTCCATGCGGTGGTGGAGGTCGTCGTAAAAGCGCCTTTTGATCGCTTCGAAGGCGGCGCGCTTGTCGCTTTCCGCCATCCCGATGGATTCTTCTTCCAGCTTCATTTTGCCGGCAAATGACTTTTCCATTTCAACCAGCGAGTCGAGGAATTCACGGGCCGCGCGGGTGTGCTCGACGCCATCGACAAGAGCGTTTTCCAATCGCGGATTGCGGGTGACGGCGATGAGATTGCCGTTGGTGAGTTGCTCCATGTAACGGGTCCGGCTCTGGCGGAACGCGCGATGTTCGGTATCGAAGGTGATTTCATCACGATCGACCAAGGTGTCATAAGGCCCGGGTTTTGTGAAAAATTTGACGATCAGCGGGATCGTATCGACCAGCATGAATAGAAGTGTCAGGACGATATAGGTGTAGAAAGCGAATTGGCCGCCCTGATTGCCGGCCTTGAAAAGGGCGTGCAGGGCAAGCGTTTGGGTCAGGATATCCCGGCGTGGTTCCGCCCGCAGCGCGGCCAGCCGGGTGGACTCTTCGGTGGCGACCGCGGCAAGTTCGCCCTGGACCCGCTCGAGTTCCGCAAGACGGGTGTCGATTTGTTTGCGGATGGTTTCGCGAAGGGAGTTTTGCTGGGAAACAAATTGCCCGGCCTGATCCTGCTCGACCTTTTGCTTGAGCTCCGCGACGCGCTCGGCCTCGGCCTTATTGGCGGATGCAATTTCGGCGAGCTTGGTTTCGAACAATGAAATGGCCGCCGCTTCGGCTTGCCGGGCCTGTGTTTGAAGGGTGGCTTTCTCCGCGGTCAGATGTTCGAGCAATCCGCCGAGGCGTTTTGACTCCTCGCGCCTTGGTTCGAGTTGGTCCGAGCGGATCGACTTGGCGCGCGGTCCTTCCCCGCGCATTCCCGAGCGTTGGCCGTTGAGTTCGCGTTCGAATTCCGCCTGCCAGAAACCAAGGTCCGTTTGAAGTTTCGCATACTGCGGTGAAAATTCGTCCGATTGTTTCTCGATGACCTCAAGCCGCTGCCGGAATGGAGCGGTGCCTTCGTCAATCGCCGCTTTCAATTCGGTCTGTTGCGCCGCGGTCAATCCCGGGATCGCAGAGCCGGCTTCGGTATTTTCCTGAAGAATGAACCGCGCCTGGAAGGACTCGTTCCACTTGGTCCGCTGTGCTGCAAGGGCCTCTTCAAGAACACCGATCTGGCCACGGACCTTCTCTTTTTCCCGTTCAAATCCGCCACGCACGACTTCAATTTCCGCCGCCCGGTCTTTTTCAATCACCGATGAAATCGTATCGCGGAACAACAGCAGGACCAACGGATGCGCGATCGTGATGCCCATCAAAACGGCGACCACCACGCGGAGGGAAAACTGCGAGAGTTTTCTAACAACCGACATGTAGGGCCGGTAACCGGCGAGCAGCGCGCGGTCGATGGTCAGGATGATGAATGCCCAAACCATCGCGACCGGATAGATCACCCGCGGGTTTTCTGTTAGAGTGGACAACGCGTAGGCACAGGCGATGAAGGCGAAGGCGCAAGGGACTAGCACGGTGGCGCCAAATGCGACGTATTTGCGCTGCTCCCACGCGGGGCATTGTTCGAGGGTCTGGGTGCCGGCTCCGGAGAGCCAGAAGAAGGCGCGTTTCATGGATTGCATCGGGGTCGGGCAGCGGTTGCGGAATCGGGGCACTACGTACCAGACGAAGCCAAAGTTTCAGAAGAGAATCCCGAATGGACAACTATGTTGACACGCTTCAGAAATGTGGTAACTAATGACCACATGAGTTATTCCCTTGTCAGAACCAGCATGTCTCTGGACCGCTCGACGCTTGCCACCCTCGACGACTTGGCAAAGCGCTGGTCGGTTTCGAAGGCGGAGGTCATGCGTCGCTCGATCCGCAAGGCCAAGGAAGACGCTGATCTGGAATCGCGCCGCCCGAGCCCGTTGGAAGCCCTTCGCTGGTTGCAGGAAGGTGGCGGTCTGTCAGTGGCGGAGAGCGCGGAATTCAAGCGTGAGATCCAGGCGGAACGTGAAGCGAAACGCTTGTGGTGGGAAAAATGATTCACTTGGATACCAACGTTCTCGTGGATCTTGCCACCACTGGCTCCCTTGCCGGTCGGTCCGCGATTTCATGGCTGGAGGCGGGCGAAACTTTGGGCACAAGCGCGATCGCTTGGTCGGAATTCTGCAATGGTCCCCTCTCGTCATCACAAAAAGACGCGGTCTTCTCAGTACTCGGCCAACAGGCAAGCGACTTCACCTGGCGCGAGGCGGAAAACGCAGCCCGGCTGTTCAACCTCGGCGGCAGACGCCGCGGCTCTCATGCCGACTGCATGATCGCGGCAGCGGCGATGGCTGCCGGTGCCACGCTGGCCACCTTCAACGTCGCCGATTTCTCCCGCTTCGTTCCGATGGGCTTGTCTCTTGAAACCATGGAACTCCCATCCGAATGAGATAGGAAAGGTTTGCCGTCCGAGCTTTGAAATTCGATCTTCGGGAAATGGCCAACCGCTTCTACGGAGCATTCGACACCGAGCGGCGTGCCGGCACGGGCGATGGTGATGATTACCGGACCCCATTTCAAATCGACCGCGACCGCGTGCTGCACACGCCAACGTTCCGGCGACTACAGAACAAGACGCAGGTCTTCCTCAGCGGCGAGTATGACTTCTACCGGACGCGGCTGACCCATTCGCTTGAAGTCGCACAGATTGGCAAGTCGATTTCACAATGGTTGAAATGCTTGCCCGATGGACCGCTGGGCGACGACTTTTTCATCGATCCCGACCTGGTGGAGGCGATCTGTCTTTCGCATGACCTCGGCCATCCGCCCTTCGGTCATGCCGGCGAGCGAACCCTCAATCACCTGATGCGGGATCACGGCGGCTTCGAGGGCAACGCGCAGACGCTGCGAATTCTAACAGAACGAATTTTCTCCGCGAAACGCAGCGGGATGAATCCAACCCGGGCGTTTCTGGATGGCGTGTTGAAATACAAAACACTCTGGACCGAGCTGGCAGCAGCGGGCAAGGCGCCGGAGCATCATTTCATTTACGACGACCAACATGGATTTCTCGATTGGGCCATGGGTGGCATCGATTTCCCGATGGAACTCGTGCCTGGCAAATCGCGCGACTCGTTCAAATCGATCGAATGCCAGGTCATGGACTGGGCCGACGACACGGCATACTCGCTCAATGATTTATCGGACAGCGTGCGTGCCGGATTTCTAACAATCGAGAAGATCGAATCGTGGGCAACTGCCAACGGACATCCGATGGGTGAAGCGACGCCTCTTGGCGACCTCGTCAGCGCGATCCGCCGTCGGCGGGTGGATCCATTCGTTGGCAAACGGATCGGCCGCTACATCCAATCAACCCGCCTTGTCAGCGATGTGAATTTCCTGAGCGCCCTGACAAACCGTTATCGCTATCGGCTGGAGATCGATCCGGAGGTGAAAGCGGAATCCGCCTTGTTCAAGAAGATCGCATTCGAGGTGGTCTTCCTGTCACCGCAATTGAAACAACTCGAGCACAAGGGAAGCCGGATGCTGCGGGAGATGTGGACGGTGCTGGCAAGCCGCTATGTCCGCGGCGAAACGATCGACGGACAGGATTTCCAGCTCCTTCCCGCGGACAGCGCAGAGGAGATCGGCACATGCTCGAGTGAAGATGGCCGCGCGCGTTTGGTTTGCGATTTCCTCGCGGGGATGACCGACGGCTACGCGTCGCGCACTTACAAACGCCTGTTCTCGCCGGATTTCGGGTCGCTGGGAGACTTGGTGGGTTGAAAATGGAGTTGTGACTTGGTCTGACTAAGCTTAGTCTATCCGTGCATGAACGTCCATGAAGCGAAGACTCACTTCTCCAAGCTGCTCGAAAAAGTCGCTTCGGGGGAGGAAGTGATCATATCAAAAGCCGGCAAACCGGTCGCTAAACTTGTCCCCTACCAACCAGCCGCCGCACCGCGGATTGGAGGCTTTCTTGCTGGCCAAATCTGGCAAGCTCCGGACTGCTGGGAAGACGACCCTGAACTGATTTCGACGATGACAGACGGGCCGCTTTTCCCCCAGGGAGCGACGTTGTCCAACGTCGCGGAGGAGCCCGCATTTCGCCGGAAACCATGAGAATACTTTTGGATTCGCACGCCTTGATCTGGTGGATGGACGATCCCTCGATCCTGAAACCGGCGGCGCGGGCTGCGATTTCAGATCCGGCAAATCAAGTGTTCGCAAGTTCCGTTTCGATCTGGGAACTCGGCTTGAAGGTCGCCAAGGCAAAGCTTCGTTTGCCTCGTGGCTTTGAAAGCCGGCTATGGGATGACGGTATTCAGCCCTTGTCATTTACCCCGGTTCATGCGGTTCACTCCATCGAACTTCCACCCATTCACGGCGATCCGTTTGACCGGGCCCTGGTGGCCCAATGTCTGTCGGAGAGTCTGACATTGGCAACCCGCGATGACCTGCTCGCTACCTATGGAGTGAGCGTCATGGCCGTTTAAGCGAAGAATCCATCACGTCGCCGCCGAGAGCTTCAGCACGCCGACATAGGGCAGATTCCGATAGCGGCCCTTGTAATCCAGTCCGTATCCCACGACGAACTCATCGCCGATCTCGAAGCCGATGTAATCCGCGTTCACTTCTTCGGCGCGATGCTTTTCCTTGGCAAGCAACACGGCCGTATGCACGGCCGCAGCGCCTTCTTCGACAAGCCGCTGGGACACCGCATGCAGGGTGCGGCCGGTGTCGAGGATGTCATCTAACAGAAGCACATGCCGGCCCCTCACTTCGGGGAAATGCCGGTCGAGGAAATCGACCTTGCCCGAGCTCTCCAAGCCACCGTGATAGCTGGCAACGTTGAGGCATTCGATTTCCAAAGGCCGCGGAACCCGCCGCAGAAGATCGGCGGCGAAGACCAGCGCGCCTTTGAGAAGAATGATCACCACCAGCGTGCCACTCGGGAAGTCGCGCTCGATTTCCATCGCCATCGTATCGAGGCGCTTTTCGATGATCGCTTCGTCGATGAGAATCCGTTCAATGTCGTCACGCATGGGAGAAGAATCCAGAGTCCAGAAACCAGAAGCCAGACAATTAAGGGCGCAAAGGAAGAGATCGTGGATTGTAGAACTCAGATACTTCTATTCTACCTCTCTCTCTTTGCGAAACTTTGCGTTCTTCGCGGCTTTGCGGTAAAACTCTTTCTGGTTTCTGGATTCTGGTCTCTGGATTCGCTCGTCACAGTTCGCCTTTGAACTTCAGAATCCGCTCGCCCTCGCGGTAGTAATTGAGGCGGTCACGGGCGTGGATTTCGAGAAACGCCGGATCCTCCTGCAGCGCCCGATGCTCGGCACGATGATAGTCGCGGTCCGCGAGCACGGTCGCTTCGCGTTCTTTCGCGGATTGCAAATTCGCTTCGAGCTTGTCCACCACCCGGCGTTGCGGGAACGCTGTGGCGACAACCACAAATCCGAGCGCCACACAAAAGCCCACAAACGCCACCCGGCCCGTACCATGGATCACCCGTGTCCGGGCCTCCAACCGGGTGAGTCTGACAGATGCCGTGCCGCGCTTCGCCATTCCGGGACCAGAAACACCGGAGTGGCCTGATTGTCAAGCAAACTTAACCTCAGTGCTCAAGCTTCAGCTTCTTCAACTTGGGTTCGATCACGAAGCGGCAATACGGGTTCTTCGACTTGTTCAGGTTGTAATAATCCTGGTGATATTTCTCCGCGGGATAGAACTCGGTGGCCTTGGTGATTTCCGTCACGATGGGGTCCTTGAAATTCGCCTTGGACGCGGCTTTCGAAGCTTCAGCTACTTTTTTCTGCTCGTCCGAGTGATAAAAAATCGCGGATCGATACTGCGTGCCGGCGTCATTTCCCTGGCGGTTGAGCGTGGTGGGATCGTGCAAGTCCCAGAACCAGGCCAGCACCCTTTCATACGAGATTTTCTTCGGATCGAAAACGATCTGCACCGCCTCGGCATGGCCGGAGTCACCATCGCAAACCTGCTCGTATGTGGGATCCTTCAAAGTGCCACCCATGTAACCCGACGTTGCTGAATACACACCAGGCAGTTGCCGATAGGCGGCCTCAATGCACCAGAAACAGCCCCCAGCAACGGTGGCAACTTCGGCACCAGCAGGAACTTCAGGCATTTTGGCGGCATGTTTGTCAGCGTCGGTCATCGGTTTGTCAGGTTCGCAGGAAGCAAGTACTGGAATGAACATCAACAGGGATATGGCAAGTCGGCGATTCATACTCGTAAGATGTACTAGGAAGGATTTTGTTCCCGAAATTTTTACCACTCGATTCCCACACCTTCCTCGGGGATGAGAACCTGGTCGCTGATCCCCAGGCGGTCAGCTTCTGTTAGCAATCGATCGACAGGCTCGTCGTGTGGCTCATTCCCCAGGGGAAAGGTCCCGTAATGCATGGGAATCAGCACTTTCGCGCCCATATCGGCAAAGGCCTGCACCGCTTCTTCCGGATTCATGTGCACATCGCGGCCGCTCGGCGATTCGTAGGCACCGATCGGCATCAGCGCGACATCGATTTCGAAGCGTTTGCCAATCTCCTCGAAGCCGTCGAAGTAGGCGCTGTCCCCGCAATGGAACACGCTCTTGCCACCGGCGCGGATGAGGTAACCGCCGTAGTCGCGATGCGTGTCATGAATGAAACGGGCACCCCAGTGATGGGAAGGCGTGTGAATCACTTCGAGCTCATCAAAGTTGAGTTGGTCCCAGATCTTCATCTCATGGACCGCGGGAAATCCCAGCCGCTTCACCAATGACTTGCTGCCACGGGGGACGACGATGCCTTCGCGTGCCTGCAGAATTTTCAGACTCGGTTTGTGGAGGTGATCGAAATGCGCGTGCGTCACCAACACCAGATCCACCTCGGGAACTTCACGAAGGTTGAGGCCGGGTTGACGCTGGCGTTTCACCGGTCCATGCCATTTCGCCCAGTTCGGATCCACCATCACCGAGTGGTCCGCGAATTGCACAAAGAACGAAGCATGGCCGATCCAAGTGATCCGCACCTTGCCTTCCCCCGGGGAATCGAGAACGGGCTCCGAGACGTCGCCGTTGGCCTTTGTGAACATGCCCGGCACGATCCGATGGCGCCAAAATTTCAGGTTGCGCGCGGGCCAGCCTTTGTGGGGCATCAATCCGGAGTATCGCGCGGAATCCGGATTCAGGGATGGCGGGTCGTCAGGCACAGCAGATGAATACTCAACCGGATTTGCAGGACTTGCAGTGAAAACATTCGTTCATGCTCCATAAGCTGCCGAAATTTTTTCAGCCCATTCCCGCGCCCTTGCGGCGAAGCCTCGGTCGTCCGCGGCGTAAAGAATGCCACGCGAGACGTTGATCACGTCCGGAGCACTGCGGCCTGCCGTTGCGAGTGAGGCGAGATCCCCGCCCTGTGCTCCAAGTCCGGGCACCAGCAGCGGGGCGTCGGGGATTTTTGCCAAAACATTTTCCGCGTTTGTCAGTCCAACCACGTAACCCACGTCGGTCGCGCGATCCTCGGACTTCGCGCGTTCGCCAAGTGCCGTGACCAGTTCGAAAACGGATCGCCCGTCAGCGAGAACCTGCCGTTGGAAATCGGCGGAGCCCGGATTCGACGTCACCGCTAACAGATAGACGGCCTTCTCCTTCCAATCGAGGAATGGCTCCAGCGAATCGTATCCGAGAAAGGGATTGAGCGTGACCGCATCGACATTCCAACCGGCAAAGTATCCTTGCGCGTAATACTTCTGCGTTTCGCCAATATCACTCCGCTTCGCGTCCAGAATCACCGGCACATCTTCTGGCATCGATCCCAAAAGATCTTCTAACAGACGCAGCCCATCCAATCCCATCGCTTCAAAATAGGCGATGTTCGGCTTGAACGCAGCGGCCCAGGGCGCGGTTTCCTCGATGACTTGCTGGAGAAAATTGCGGGCGAACGACGCACCTCCATCACCGGGACGCGGGTCGAGTCCCACGCAAAGGCGCGAGCCGGTTTTCTCGATTCGTTGTTGGAGGCGTTCCGCGTAGCGCATGGCGCGAATGTGGGAGCCGCGGCCCAAATTCAGAAGTCAAAAGTAGGGGCGATCACCGGTCGCCCCGGATTGGATTCATCAAACCCCAATGGCCTTCGGCACACGCGGCTTCCGAAACTCCATCCACCACAGGAATGCAAGCGCGATCAGATAACCGCCGTTTTCCGCGACTTTCATCCATGTCACTTTGGTTGCCCCGCCGTGGCAGCCGCAGGAAATATCCAAGCCCTTCGAAAGCGCCCAGCCAATCGCGACCACAAATGTTCCCACCAAGCCGGTCATCGCGAGCAAGGTTCCTTTGCGCAAAATTCCCAGCATCAGGCACAAGCCGGCGATGATTTCCAGCCACGGAATCGAATACGCGACGAGCGCATCCAACGGCGGTTTCACCAATTGGTAGTTCATCACGTCGCGCGTAAACCGATCCAGCCCGGTGCGGAAAATTTTCTCGCCACCGCTAAACAGGAACCATGCACCCATCGTGACCCTGACGGTCAACGCGACGGCTTCGAGTTTGGTCTCGGGCTTCATGGAAGAATTCGTTGGGCCCGTGAAGAATTCGTAACTATCAAGAATTCGTGGCGACCGGTGAAGAATTCATACTATGAAGAATTCGTGGCGACCGGTGATCGCCACTACGCCGGTTGCAGATATCGGCGTTGCGCTTCTTCTTCGGGATTATGCGGCAATGCATCATTTCCGGCATTCGTGTCGGCCAGCAACTCACCGCGGAATTTCGCGATGATCGCTTCCACCGGCCACGACGATGCTTCGCCGAATGCGCAAATGGTGCGACCGTCGATCTGATAGGCCACGCTTTCCAAGGTGTCGATATCGGCAGGCGTCGCAACGCCCGCAACAAGCCGGTCGGAAATTTTCTTCATCCATGTCGAACCTTCGCGGCAAGGCGTGCATTGGCCGCAGGATTCGTGGGCGTAGAAGGCGTTGATATTGTTCAGCACCCACGACATCTTCCGCGAATCGTCGAGCACGATCACACCACCGGAGCCCGCCATCGATCCACAGGCGGCAAGGGTATCGAAGTCCATTTGGATATCCCAGAACGCAAGGTCCTTTGAAGAGCCATCCGGGTTCTTCAATTTATAGACCTCGTCGCATTTCAAAACCTTGGAAGATGAACCACCGGGAATGACCGCTTTGAATTCACGGCCGTCCTTGGGTCCGCCGCACATGTCGTAAAGGAGTTGCCGCATCGTCACCTTGCCAACTTCGACTTCGAAATAGCCGGGCTTCTTCACATCGCCGGAAACGCAGAGGATCCGCGTGCCCGTGTTGCGCGCGACACCGAGCTTGGCATACTCGTCGCCACCCATGCGGATGATGTGTTTCACATGGCACAAGGACTCTACATTGTTCACGATGGTAGGACACATATAAAGCCCCAGCGCCGCCGGGAAATAAGGAGGCTTGATCCGTGGATATGGACGCTTGCCTTCCAGCGATTCGATCAAGCCGGTTTCCTCGCCACAGATATAAGCGCCCGCACCGCGATGCACGTAGATCTCAACATCGAAGCCGGAGCCTAACACATTTTTCCCAACGAAATTGCGCGCGCGGGCTTCCTCAATGGCGCGCTCCACAATGAGAGCCGCTTCCGGAAATTCCTCGCGAAGGTAAATGTAAGCGGTGTGCGCACCGACCGCGTAGGCCGATATCACCATGCCTTCGATCAATTGGTGCGGATCTTGATGAAGGATATACCGGTCCTTGAAAGTGCCGGGCTCCGACTCATCGCCGTTGCAGATGAGATAAACCGGCTTGGTGTTGTTCGGCGGGATGAAAGTCCATTTCATGCCCGTCGGAAAGCCCGCGCCGCCGCGGCCGCGCAGACCGGATTTTTTCACTTCCTCGGTGACTTCCTTGGGAGCCATCGCGAAGGCCTTTTTCAAATCCTCATAACCGCCGTCACGGAGATAGCATTCCATCGATACATCCCAGCCTTCACGGTCCACGTTTTTGAAGATCAGCCGGTATTCGCGCGAATCGGGCTGTTTGTCGGCAAGATATGTAATAGGGTTCACTATATCGGAACTGGTTAGTCGTTCAAAATTTCGCGCAAGAACCGGACGTTGGCCTGATCGTCGAACAAAGCCGCCAGCGGAACCCGGAGATTAGGAAAACTGAATGGGACAATATCGCCGTGCCCGAGTTTTTCCGCGAGATGATATTCGGACGATCCTTCCGCGAGAAGATATTGCTCCACGCACTTCTTATCGGCATCGACGATCCAGTATTCCGACACGCCATGCGCCGCGTAGTCCTCCATCTTCACCCCGCGATCGCGCTTTTCCGTGGCTGGAGAGAGGATTTCCAAGATGAAGTCTGGAATCGGATAGACGGTGGTGTCGGGAGCAAGGGTCGCCGCCTTTTCCGGAGAAAACCAGACGATGTCCGACTCGTAGTCATTGCGGGAAAAACCACAGAGCGCTTTTTCGTAAACGATGACGCCATTTGAATGGGCGCTGGCATAAGTGGAAAAAATCCTCACCAGAAGCGAGCTGACATGATTGTGCGCGTGACGGGATGGAGAGTGCATGATTTTTTCGCCATTGATGAACTCGCCTTTCTCATGTGGCTCAATTTCGTCCCGAAACAGATCGCGCAAGCGGGCTTCCCGACTGAGCACTTGCGTCGCCGCCGCGATCTTCAGGGGAAGATCCGGCGCCGCCAAAAATTCTGCTACTCCGGGCGACATGCGAATAGATTAAGCCCGCGGCGCGTATTTGGCGAGCAGTTCCTCGGCCTTGCCGGGCGCAATCCCTTCATGAAATTCGTCATTCACCATGCACACCGGCGCGGTGCCGCATGAGGCAAGGCACTCCGCGAACTCGACGGAAAATTTTCCGCAGGGTGAAACCGCGATCGGATGATGATGATCAGTCGTGGAGCGATCGATGCCGGTCAGTTCGGCTAGGCGTTCCATCAATTCATAACTTCCACCCATCGCGCAGGAAAGCGTGCGGCAGACGCGGATATGAAACTTGCCCGGCGCGTATTGGCGGAAGCCCGGATAAAAGGTCACCACTTCAAGAACCTTGATGGGTTCAATGCCGAGCTTCGCGGCGACCCATTCGATGGCAGGCGGGGAGATATAACCGAAGCGATGCTGCACGATATGTAAAAGCGGCAGCGTCGCCGCGCGCTTGCTTTCCGGATAGTGTGAAATCCGTTCATCCGCCGCGGCCTCAAGTTCCGGCGTGATTTCAAAAGGCGGATAAAACTTCGTGCCGGGCGTATCGTGCGAGGCGGTCGATTGCTCTAGGGCAGGAGATTCCATGAGATGAAGATTTTTTCAGCCGCAAAAAGGCGCAAAAGGGGGGGATCTTACTTCTTCAACAGAGTGCCGAGATGGTCCATGACCACGTTGGGTCCGACATAGTTCGTCCCCTCGTAGCTGGTCTTCAGCAATTTTCCCTGCGTGTCGGTCAGCACAAGATTCGGAATCCCGCCGCCCGGGTGCTTGAATTCCTTTTCGAACTTTTCGACCTTGGAAAGTTTCAGGTGCGGCCAGGGCATTTTGAATTCGACCGCATATTTGTCCATGTCATCCTCGTTGCTGTCAGCGGTGACGAGGATCACTTCGAACTGGTCGTTGCCCGGCTTGTTCTTGTTATAGAAATCGACAAGCGAGGGCGTAAACTTGTGGCACGGTCCGCACCACGACGCGGAGTAATAGAACAGATAGTATTTCGAAGGCTTCACCGGCTCCTTGTAAGACTTGAGCGATTTACCGTTGAGCTTCACGAGGTCGCCCAAATATTTGTCATACGCGCTCACACCCACTTCCGCAGGCGCTGCTGTGGTGGCGGCGGCGGCGGGTTTCCAATCGGCGAGTGCCTTTGCATCCGCCGCGGAAAGGCCGGATGCGCTGAGTTTCACGACCGATCCGGCGCGCGTTTTGAATTCACCGGTTTTGTCATTTCCCGAGCCACTGACCGCGACCAGGTCGAGTTCGGCGGTTTTGCCATCCGCGCGGGTCCATGTCCGGAACTCGGCATGGACGGCAGGGATCGCAACGAAAGTCATCAACAGGGATACCAACGTTTTCATAGTTATGGTTTGGTTTTCAGCGATCACATTCACCCATCACAAAATCCAGCGACCCGAGGATTGCGGGAATATCGGAAACCATGTGGCCCGGCAGCAACTTCGAGGTGATCGAGAGATTGCAAAACGAGGGGCTGCGGATCTTCAGGCGATAGGGAACTCCCCCACCCTTTGAATGAATGTAAAATCCGAGTTCGCCCTTGGGATTTTCCGCGGCGAAATAGACTTCACCGGCGGGTGCATCGATGCCTTGGGTCGCGACGATGAAATGATGGATGAGTTCTTCCATCGACATCAGTACGCGTTCCTTGTCGGGCAGCATGCTTTTAGTATCGGCAAGGTTCACCGGTCCGCCGGGCATGGTATCGAGCACCTGGCGGCAGATGAGGATCGACTGGCGCATCTCCTCCATGCGGCATTGATAGCGGGCATAGCAATCTCCGTCGTCCGCGATCGGCACGTCGAATTGATACTTCTCGTAGCCGAGATAAGGGCTGTCCTTGCGCAGGTCGCGCGGAACACCGGAAGCACGCAGGTTGGGTCCGGTCATGCCCCATGCGATCGCCGACTCGCGGCTGATCACGCCGACATCCACCATGCGGTCGATGAAGATCTTGTTCTTGTCGAGAAGTTTGGCGATCTCGTCGATGGTGACCGAGCATTCATCGAGGAACTTGCGGACCGAGGCTTCGAAGCCCGGCGGCATGTCGCGCAATTGGCCGCCGACGCGGGTATAGGAAGTGGTGAAGCGGGCGCCGGTGAGCTGCTCGCATAGGTTATAAACCTTTTCCCGCTCGGTGAAGGTGTAGAGGAAAACCGTCATCGCGCCGACGTCCATGGCACAAACGCCAACACCGAGCATGTGAGATGAAAGCCTCGCCAGTTCGCAGCAAAGAACCCTTAGCGCCTGGCCCCGTGGCGGCAGTGTCCAGCCCATCAATTTCTCGACGGCACAAGCATAGGCGACGTTGTTCGCAAGCGGCGCAAGATAGTCCAGGCGGTCCGTGTAGGGGACAAACTGGTTGTAATGCATGTTCTCCGCGATTTTTTCGTCGCCGCGATGCAGGAAGCCGATGTCAGGGTCCGCCGAGTGGATGATTTCGCCGTTGAGCTCGAGGATCAGGCGAAGGACACCGTGGGTCGCGGGGTGCGAGGGGCCCATGTTGAGGACCATCCGCTCGCCGACGAGATCGTCGGTTTCCGCGTGGTAGCTGTCAGCGGCACGCGCGGCCTTGGCAATCGCATCCGGAGCTTCGAATTCTTGAGTCGTCGTCATGCCGTCCCGTCAAATAAGCGCGCAATTCCAGTCAGCCCGCAAGGTGATTGTGAAAATTTTCACAAGCTCCCGCGGCCATAGCGTTCGCGGAATTGGCGGAGCAGGTCGTCCACCCGATCGGTGTCCGAAGCCGTCGCCGGCGGCGGGGGTAATGTGACGGGAGCGGGCTCGGGCTGGGCGCTTTCCGCTGCGACCTGGAAAGGCGAGTCCGGCATCGATGGCGGCGGATTGAAAACAGGCTCCACCGGCGGCGCCAATTCACTGGGAGCCACCTGGAATGGCGATTGGACCGGCGGATAGTAGGGCTCCGGCGCAGGCACTGCCGCGGCCTCCGCTGAGGGCCATACCTTTGTCGGTTCGCTCAAGGGGGGTGGAGAAAATTCCGGAGAAAGAGGCGGCACCTCTGGGACCAAGGTTCCCACCAACGGCGCTTCAACGGGCGGAGATTCCATCGAAAACGGTGATTGGCCCGGCGACTGGTAAGCCATCGCCGGCTCAGCGGGAGAAAACGGCGAATCCACCGGGAACTGGCTCGGCGGCGGCGTGACGGGTGGGGCAAAGTGAGGAGCCGGCCACGGCGCGGGTTCTTCCTGGCTGGCGAAAACAGGCTCAGGCGCAACCGGCGGCGGGTTGAAAATCGGAGGCGGGGTTTCGGAAATCGGCGACGGTGTAAATTGCGCTGCCACCGGATCCGCAAAATGCCCGGCTGGAGGCCCGGGATCAACTGGCGCAAAACCCGCAGGCGAAACCGGAGCAGATGCTCCCGCGCTTTCAAAAGCGGCCAACGCCGACTGCACAGCAGGTGGCGGAGCGGCAACTGGCGGGGCAAATTCTGCTGGAGCCGACATTGCCATGGGTACGGAAACAGGTGGCATCGAGGTAGCCGGGGCTGGCACCGCCATGACGGGCGCAGTCACCGGCGGCGGTGCGGAATCCATGGCGGTCGCCTTCAGCCATGCCATCCCCGCCGCGCGGATCAGGCCGCGGGCATGTTGGCCCGATGATGCGATATCGATCCGCTCCAAGACCCTGCCACCGAGACCCGGAACCCGCGAATCGAGCAGCGCTGCCATTTCCGCTTCCGTGAGCGGCTCCAATTCGACCACGACTTCCGAAAGTCGGTCGGCCAATCCTCCGCTCAACCGCGGCAGGAAGGCGCTTTGCCAAATATCCTGGTTGATCGACAAAATGACATCCAGCCGGTCCACGGATTGCCGCAAGGCTCCGAGAAACGCCGCAAGCCGGAGCGCAGCCGTTTCATCCGCGGAAAATCCTTCGAGATCGTCCGCAACCAACACGACCCGCATCAACAAGGTCAACAACCCGAGCAATGCTTCAAGCCGCTCCATTTTGTCGCATTCGCCGGCGTGAACACTTTCGGCTAAAATCTTGAGACGATTCGAATGCTCCAATGGCGCTGCCGCAAACCTGAACAAGACTTCCACCCAAAAACCAATCTCGCGGACTGGCAAACCACTGCGCTGGGAAAGTTCCAAGGCAAGGCGTTGGCCTAACACCTCGAAATTTTCACGCGCCCAGTGAGCCGTGACCGCGTTCGGGTGATGGAAATCGAAGGTTTCAACCGGCCTTGCGCGCAAAGCCGCCAGTGCGCCCTCGCGATCCTGACATGGCACTTCGCCCGAGCCCACCAAGGGCTGCAATGCCGATGCGAACAAGCGGCGGGCAACGAGGTCGAGCACGCAGAGTCCGCCGGATGCCGGGAGTTGCCGGACCAAGCGGCGCAGGGTGTCGTCGATGACGGACGAAGCATCGATGCGGCTGCCAAATGCGGAGTGCAGCGGAATGAATTCGTGGGTCGCCCCCATCTGATGCTGGATGCGCGACAAGAGATGGGTTTTGCCATGCCCCGCGCGTGGTGCCCGCAAGAGAATGCAGCGGCCCGATTTCTCCACCGGCACCGTTAGAATGTCCGATAAAACTTCGACGGCCTGGCGGTTAACGGATTCGGCATGCGCTGCCGGCAGGCGGCCGAGGGTTTCGAAAAGATGTTGGAACGGATGATCGCTGGCCATGGTGGTATCGTTCGTAGCAGCGGCAGCGTGAAGAAGATTTGGACCCTTCACAAGACCGGAAGGGAAGAAAATCAAGCCCATAGCCGCCCCGAGCCGGGCCTGCCGCACGGAATATCTTTGGCAAATCTGCGGCAGCTCTGCTTGGTTGCATTCATGAAATCCTATCTGGTGATGACCGTCCTCGGCAACGACCGACCCGGACTTGTTAGTTCGCTTGCCGATACCGTGGCCAATCACGGCAGCAACTGGCTGGAAAGCCGCATGGCACGCCTGGCCGGACAATTCGCCGGCGTCGTCCGGATCGAGTGCAACGCGGTCGACGTGGATGACCTCATCGCCGAGCTCCGCGGCCCCACCCATTCCGGCCTGACCATCACCGCCGTCCGCGAGGAAGCGGTGGATGTCGCCCCACGCCGGACCCTGATCGTCGACGTGGTGGGAAATGACCGGCCGGGGATCGTCCGCGAACTCTCCGCCGCCGTTGCGAAGGCGGGCGGCAACATCGAGGAACTGACCACCGGCCTCGAAAGCGCGCCCATGAGCGGACACCCGATGTTCCGCGCGCATGGCATCATTTCCATCCGCGAACAAACCGCGACCGCCGAAGTCATCGCCGCCATCGAAAGCCTCGGCGGCGATCTAACAGTGGATCTGTCGGGCGAGATGGCGGTGTAGGGTGTCTGTTAGAAATGCCACACCAGCGGGATCAACAGGCAGGTTAACACCCAGCAGATGATATTGAGCGGAATGCCGACCTTCAGGAAATCCCTGAATTTATAGCCGCCCGGTCCATAAACCATCATGTGGGTCTGGTAGCCCATCGGAAGTGCGAAGGCGGTCGACGAGGCGACGGTGACGCACAGGATGTACGCCCGCGGATCGACGTGGAGGCCGTGGGCGAGCTTGAGGACGATGGGCACCATCATCACCGCGGTTGCGTTGTTCGAAAGCACTTCTGTTAAACAAAGCGTGAGCAGGAAAAAAAGCCATAGCATGGCGATCGGCAGATTTGCCGGCGCGATGAAATGACCCGCCATATTGACGATGTTAGTCGCCAGGTATTGCGCGGTGCCGGTGTTCTGCATGGCCATCCCGAGGCCTAACAAACCATAGAGCATCAACAGCACCTGCCAGTCGATGCTGGCATAGGCTTCGCGCGGAGAGACGACTTTGAGCCAGAGCAGGGCCAGCGCGCCGACCATCGACGCGTAGTGGATCGGGATCGCGGGGATGCGCGGATAAAAGCCGTGCAGGACATCGGTCACGGTGGCCACCAGCACCACCCCGATGAGCGCGGCCCAGGCGAGGACGACATGGAGCTTGGGCTTCTTGAATTTTACCTCCGGCGCATCGGGGCTGTCAGTCAGGATGAAATCCCGCGTCGCATCAAGGGCCTCAAGGTTGTTGAGCGCGGTGATGACCAGCAGCGTATCGCCTATTTCAAGGGGGATCTCCGCGAGGCGACTGGTGATGTTGACCCCGTTGCGGTGCACGGCAAGGACGACGCAGTTGTAACGCTGGCGGAAATCCGAATTGGCCAGTGTGAGGCCGATGAGCGACGATTCATCGCGGATCACCAGTTCGGAAACGATGCCATCAACGGTCGAAAGGACCTGCACGCCGAGTTCATTGAAAAGCGCGTCAGCTTTGGCGGCTGCTCCGCGGCGGCGATGGATGGCCACCAGGAAGCGGTCGTTTTTGTGGACGACAATATCCCCGAGGGAATCCATCAAACGCGCGCCATTGCGACGGACTTCCATCACATGGCCGTCGGATTCGCGGTGGGCCAGCGGGGTATCGACGAGTCTTTTCCCAACCAGCGGGGAATTTTCAGTGACGAGAAGGTGGTGCAGCGGCGAAGTGCGGTTGGAAATTTCCAGGCTGCCGGTGATGGACGAGCGCGATGGAATGAGCTTCGGCCCGAAAATTGTTAGATAGGCAACGCCCGCAATGCAGAGCGGAATCCCGATGGGTGCCAACTCGAACATCGTCATTGGCCGCACGCCGGAATCGCGGAGCACACCATTCACCAGAAGATTGGTGGAGGTGCCGATCAGCGTGCTGCATCCGCCCAGAATCGAGGCGTATGAAAGCGGCATGAGCAGCCTCGAGGCTGCGATGTTCTTGGAGCGCGCAAAGCCCAGAGTCACCGGCAGCATGATGGCGACGATGGCCGTGTTGTTCATCCACGCGCTGAAGAAGGCGGTCAGCGCCGAGAATGCGAAGATCGCCATCCGCGTGTTTCCAGAAAGCCGGTCGCGGAGGACTTTGCCGATGTGATCGACAGCCCCGGATGTTTCCAAAGCGCCCCCGATGACAAACAGCGCGGCGATGGTGAGCGGCGCTTCGTTTTTGAAAACATTGGTCATCTCCTTCGAATCGACGAGGCCGAGTGCGACGAGAAGACACAGGATGGACAGCGCGAGGACATCCGGCGCCGCCCATTCGCGGATGAATGCGATGAGCGTTATAACAATGACCGC
>JANMJQ010000227.1:0-6305 GCA_031371445.1 Akkermansiaceae bacterium | reverse complement strand
TACACCTTGGAGAAATTCCTGGAGGTGTTGGCGGAGGAGCTAGCCAAAGCAGGAAAATAAAACCGGGTCGGATCAGGCTGGCAGGAATGTTTTGGCCTCAGCTTTGCGATTGAACCGAAGGAAGGACGAGGCGAAGCAAGCGGTTCAACTGAAGAGTTTACGGTCGAGTGAGCGATACTGAATTGCCTCAAGGATATCGTTCGCGCGCATGTCCGCCGCTCCTGCCAGATCGGCGAGGGTCCGAGCAACTTTGAGGATGCGGTCATGCGCGCGGGCGGAGAAGTTCATTTGTTCCATTGCATGTTCGAGGTAGCCCGTCGCTTCGGCATCGAGCTTGCAATGTTGGCGCACCAAACGCGCGTTCATCGCGGAGTTGGTCGAGTGGCTGGCCTTGCGAAAGCGTTCGCATTGGATGCCGCGCGCGGCGACGACGCGCTTGCGGATCGTTGCGGATGTTTCGCCGTGATTTGTGTCGGAGGACAACTCGCGGAAATCGACGAGCGGGACCTCGACATGCAGGTCGATGCGATCTAACAGCGGCCCTGAAATCCGTTGGCGATACGTCTCGATCTGCCTGGGCGAACAACGGCATTCCCTTTTCAAATCACCATAATAGCCGCAGGGACAGGGGTTCCCTTTGGGGAGACACTCAGCATGAAAGCCAGCGCATCACGATTTCAACAACTAGGCCCTTATCGGCCTAGGCGCGGCGCAACAAATTCAAGAAATCGTTCCTTATACAATAACGCTCCGAAGAGGCTTCCCTTCACTCTTCATCCCGTTTTTGTTTCCCTTTCCATCGCAATGCAGCGGCTATTCCTACAACCATAGTCACTAATGCTACCAACCATGGCCATACAGCCTTAGGGGATTTAGAAGGACCATGGACGAAGGATGATAGGTCTTTCGGCCCTGCTGGTCGCGGCGCGTCGTTGGGCGGGTTGGTCATCGCGAGGTTTTCCCAGGTGCCGTCCGGCTTGAAGCGGTATTCAACCTTCTGGCCGATGAAGGAAAAGGAACGAGTGCCGGACTTCACCGAAGCATACCATTCCCGCCATGCCGGCAGGTTTTCAGACGCAAGATGCCAGGGAAAGGGTGGGGTGGGTGGATTTCGAAATGGTAGCTTCGCCAGCGTGTCAACGGCTGCAATTCCCAAGGGCGGCGGGTCGATTGATCCCGGCGCATGTGCCACCTGCCATTCCTCCGGCAGCATTTCTCCAAGAACTTGCACGGTCTCGGGGCTCGGAAGATGTTCGAGTGTTTTAAGGCCATACATCAGTTCGGTATCAAATCGGTTGGCGGAACCGGTCAATCCCAGATCCTTAAGATTGTGATAAGCCTCTCGGATTTTCTTGTTGTAGTATTCGGCGTGGCCGGGGATGGCGAGCAACTTGGTTTGTGCGGTAGTATAAAGTTCATCAATCTCCACTCTATGGTCAGCGACCTGTTTGCGATGCCCGAGGTTTCGAACTCCCAAACTCAATTCGAGAATTTGCTCCGAACTTTCCAAATTTGAAACGGATCCCAGTTTCTGCTTCCAGTCCGAAATTTGTTCGGTTTCGATTCTACGGTCTTCATCCGACCACGTTTCGGCAATCCCAGCGGATGTTGAGACCGCAACGAATAATACGATTAAACTCTTTTTCATTGATCAATTGTCTCCGTTGGCGCGGTTGCTCAACCAAACTTCAGCTTTATCCCATTCGGCTTTGACAATTTGTCGGGAATTCGCATTGAAGTCGCCTTTGCGCATAAGCCTCAGCGACCTGTCAGTCCCCTCCAGGGAAGCCACGCCACGGTTGACAGTTAAGTCTTCGTCCGGATGGCCCGCACCGAACAAGACGTGTCCGATTTCATGGCCTATGGTTTCCAATACCGCCTGTTTGGTATTGAACGATACAAAGGGGCGATCCACAACCCAACACGTAGCGTTCGTCGGACTCGTCATGCCTTTTGCGTTACCACTGATCATCCCGTTTGTTCCCATCAGGAACAGATGAATGTCCTGATTTGCTGCAAGGCCGCCGAATTCCTGGATGACTGTCGTCTGGTCGGTGGAATGTCCGCCGGACACGTCACCTTCAAAATCGGCTCCCCAGTTGACGGTTTTGGATTGGGCCGCGAAAGATGACTGGAAATGGATATTGATCTGGGGAGTGAACAGGTCATTGAGATATCTGTCGACCTCATCTTTGGTTGGAGTCATGGCGGGGTCCGGAACGACTGGATTACCCCCACCCACGTCTTTGGCCGCCAGATAGATCCTAAGCTTCACCGTGCGACTTTTCATCACCTTCACCCGCACCGGCAACACGGCCGAAACCTGGTTGGCACCGGTGCCAAATTTAAAAACGGGACTTTGGTCGCTGGTGGAGTTGCCAACACCCTTCCAGTTAGTTTTGATCGGGCCTTGACCGGAGATGGATGATGTTGACGCGGGAGTGACTGTCGCGCTGGAACAAGTAATTCCCATTGGTCCCTGAATGTAGTCGCCAATATTTATGATTACGTCGTTTGGAAAGGCGATGACGCCAGGCGCTCCGCTGCAGGGTGCCATGATCCAAGGAGTATCCTGGTAACCGGAACCGGTGAGGCTTGAGGCAGTATTAGAAATATTGTCCACGCCGCTCGCCGGCCGATTGTCCTCAATTGAAAATCCGACGAGCCGCAAACGCGTTCCGTCTTCAGCTGTTTCAAGTTTCCCCACGTTCGACTGCAAATCATTCGGTGGAATCCGGAGGGTGATGTGATCGAGATTGATCAGGTTTCCGAACCAATAGGTTTCCTTGAGTTTCAAATACGTCATCGTCCGTGCCAGATTTTCGGTATGCAGCCTTTCCAAGCAAAACTTTGAAGCCTCCGAAGATCCCGACGCGGTCGAAGTGTTCCCAAAGTTGGTTAGCCCAAAGTTGAAATTCGCGGTCGGCCCAAATCCATGCAGCGCACAATCGGCGGCATAAGATAAATGGTCCTGTTGGATTGCAGGAAATGAAGGGTATTCGATATTAGAAAGTCCGGAAATAATAGAGGCGCTGGAAGTACTGAGGTTCACGGTAGAAAATTGCAGATCGCTGAGCGTCCACTGCTGTATATCTTTGGCTGCCCTGTTCCGCATGCTGGAATAGCTGGTCTCCTGCGTGTCCCCGTTAGTGGTTGTAATGCAAAATTCGGTTAATCTTTTCATCGCATGATTCAGAAAGATGGGTTCTAGCAATGCTGCTGGGGTCCCCCCGCCTGAACCTCCGCCACCGGGGCCTGCGCCCCCTGCGAAGGTTGCCGGATCGTCCGCATCGTCGATCCCGTCACCGTTGCTATCTGCGAACAGCGGATTGGTGCCGAGTAGAAATTCCTCGCTGTCTGAAAGGGTGTCGGCGTCGGTATCGATGTCGCAGACCGCGACGCGCCAAAACATAGCCTCGGGGGTTCCACCACCCACCTGGGTTATCAGCATTCCAACTTCGGCTTCGCTACCGGTTCCGATAACGGAAGGGCCGATAGGAAGCCAACTTCCTGGCATCAAAGTGGGAGAGAACAAGAGGGTATATTGTTTCCCGGCAAGCGTCGGCCATGACAAGGTGAATGCTTCCGGCGACAAAATCTCGGGGCCGTTTTCTCCCGTCACATAAACCGCGGGATGGTATTCCAGCACGGGCCGGATAAAGCCTTCCGGCGGATTTGAATCGAAAGGGTTGGTGCCGGCCGCAGCTTCCTGGGCGTTGGTCCACCCGTCTCCGTCCGGATCGGCTTGTAGGTCGAAATTCGACGGAAATAGAGATCCGCCGTTATAGGTGGCCTCCCATAGATCAGAAACACCATTGGAATTTTGATCAACAATAGCAGCCGCAAAGGGAGAGGCCATCAGCCACGCGCCCGAGACCCAGAAGGCGATAAGTCGGTTCATCGTGCACCTCCGTCTTTGGCAGAGCCATCGATCTGCCAGTGGTGGATAATAATATCTTTGGGGACCGGCGGATGTGCGAGTAACTCAGCTTCACGCTGCGCTTGTTCCACTTTCCGGGCTTCGGCGGCGGCGACCAATTCCCCGTGCTTGGCATTGTAAGCATCGTGCAACGCCTGAATATTGGCCATAGTCGCAGCATTCGGATTACCGGATTTCAGAATAAAGGTCGCGTATCCTGCAGGCAGCTCTGGGATCTGTGGCCTTTGGAAGGTTTTCCCAAATCTGATTGCCGCCGCTTCCATTCGATCCAAGTCAACGGGGCTCCACAGCAGGAATAGGCGCAGTTGTTTCCCGTCATTTCCCGTGAACTCAGGAATACCGGCAAGCAAACCGAAGTCCGCTGAGGACCAGAATTCCAACGGCTGTCCGTCACCACCGTAAATCTTGACCAAGGACCGAACCGGAGAACCATTGGATCGATAAACAGTGGCACCTCCATTGATGTATATCACTTGGGGGCGAGATGCCATCCGCTCCAGAAATTGCTGTCTAACGCTTGGATCCACCGGACCTTGTGGCTGAACCGGCTGATCGGGATCAGGGAGTTCGATTGGCTCGATTTCCCGCACAATAATATCGCGCCCGCCCTGCTCGTGCACTTCTTCTTTGATGATTTGGTCAGGTGGAACCACGAACACAAGATTCAAGGTTTCAGGCGCTGGAGCGGGATCCTCGGCAAAAGCAGGCAAGAGGCACGCGATCAGCGTGCAGGTGATTCTAGTGATAATTCTCATCGACGAGTGTTCGGCAAATTTTGGCGAGCCGGGCAATCGTCGAGGATTCCGGAAGTCGCAAGGGGTGTTAGAAAATAATTCGCCCCGTGCAAACTTGACGTGTGCCGGATGGGCCATGTCCGGCCGCTTCAACTCCGAATGAAAGAAAGCGACAAGACTGTTACTGCTTCTCACCCGAACAAATTCCGGTCCAGCGAGCGGTATTGAATCGCTTCGAGGATGTCGTTAGCGCGGATGTTTTCCGAGCCACCAAGATCAGCCAACGTTCGCGCCACCTTGAGAATGCGGTCATGCGCGCGGGCGGAGAAATTCATTTGTTCCATCGCGTGTTCGAGATAGCCCGTGCTTTCCGCATCGAGCTTGCAATGTTGGCGCACCAGGCGCGCGTTCATCGCGGAGTTGGTTGAGTGGCCGGCTTTGCGGAAGCGTTCGCATTGGATGTCGCGCGCGGCGACGACGCGCTTACGGATCGTTGCGGATGTTTCGCCGTGATTTGTGTCGGAAGACAACTCGCGAAAATCGACGAGCGGAACTTCGACATGCAGGTCGATGCGATCCAACAGCGGCCCTGAGATACGCTGGCGATACGTTTCAATCTGCCGCGGCGAGCAGCGGCATTCTCTTTTCAAATCGCCGTAGTAGCCGCAGGGACAGGGGTTCATCGCAGCCACCAGCATCAATCTTGATGGAAACGTTAGAGATCCTGCGGCGCGTGAGATGGTGACCTGTCCGTCTTCCAAAGGCTGTCGCATGACTTCCAATGTTTGGCGGCGGAATTCCGGCAATTCATCCAGGAACAACACGCCATGATGCGCCAACGAAACTTCTCCGGGACCCGGATTGGAGCCACCACCTAACAGACCGGCGTCCGAAATGGTGTGGTGTGGGGCGCGGAAGGGCCGGGTTGTTAGAAATGAGCGCCGCGGATCTAACAGACCGGTTATGGAATGAATCTTCGTGGTCTCGATGGCATCCTCCTCCGTCATGTCAGGCATGATCGATGGAATGCGCTTGGCCAGCATCGACTTGCCGGTTCCAGGAGGACCCACCATCAGAATATTATGTCCACCCGCCGCGGCAACTTCCAAGGCACGCTTCACGTGATGCTGGCCTTTGACTTCGTCGAAGTCGAAATCATAGCTGCGCTGTGAATTGAAGAACGCGCGCCGGTCGAGATGGAAGGGTGGGATGATCACATCGCCGTTCAAAAAATCCCATGCCTGCTTGAGGTTGCGGATTGGAAAAACCTGGATGCCATCGATGACTGCGGCTTCGGGTGCGTTGGCCTCGGGAACGAACAAGCGGTTGCGCCCCCGGTTCTTGGCTTCGAGGGCGATCGACAACACGCCTTTGACCGGACGCACCGCGCCATCGAGGCCGAGTTCGCCGACGACACAGCAGTCATCGGCGTTGAAGGGCTTGGTGCCACTGGCGGCGATCATGGCGAGCGCGATCGGCAGGTCGAAGGAGGGCCCTTCCTTTTTCAAATCCGCCGGCGCTAGGTTCACCGTTTTAATTCCGTCATCGAGATACAGTGCCGAGGCTCCGATCGCCGATATCACCCGTTGTGACGACTCCCGCACCGCCGCGTCCGGCAGGCCGACGATGAT
>JANMJQ010000185.1:0-42516 GCA_031371445.1 Akkermansiaceae bacterium | reverse complement strand
CGGCTACACCATCTGCGGTGTCATTGGAAATGGCGACATGTTCGTCATGCGCGACCCCCACGGCATTCGGCCCTGCCATATGCTGGTCACCGATGAAGTCATCGCCTTCGCCTCGGAGCGGGTGCCTCTCATGACGGTCTTCGAAGCCGAAGAGAGCGACGTGAAAGCGGTCGATCCGGGATCCACCATCACGATCAAATCCGACGGCACTATGTCGGACACCGCCTTCGCACCACCGCGCCAATACACGCCGTGCTCGTTTGAAAAGATCTACTTCTCCCGCGGCAACGACCCGCGGATTTATCGCGAACGCAAAGCACTAGGCGCCGCGCTGGTGCCGCAGGTTGTCGAATCGATCGGCGGAGCCTTCGACAAATCGATCTTCTCATTCATTCCGAACACTGCGGAAACGGCTTACTATGGCTTGATGGACGGCTTGCGCCTGTTCCGCCGCCAGGAAGTCCGGTCGAGCATTCTGCAGGCGGCGGCGGAAGGGAAGATAACACCCGAGCTGGTCGATGATTTGATTCTGCGCAATTGGCCGAAGGGTGAAAAGGTCGCGCACAAGGACATCAAGCTACGGACTTTCATTTCACAAGAGAAGGGCCGCGATCAAATGGTGTCGCACGTTTATGACATCACCTATGGCGTGGTGAAACCCGGCGATTATTTGGTGGCACTCGATGACTCGATCGTTCGCGGCACCACGTTGAAGAATTCCATTCTGAAAATCCTCGCCCGCACCAAACCTTCGAAGATCGTCGTCTGTTCGACCGCGCCGCAGATTCGTTATCCGGATTGCTATGGCATCGACATGGCGGATCTTGGAAAATTCATCGCCTTCCAGGCGGCGGTTGCGCTGCATCGCCGCGCGGGCCGGCAGTCATTGCTGGACCGCGTATATGACGATTGCCGCGATGAATTGGCAAAGCCACCGGCCCAGCGCCGCAACAAGGTGCAGGCCATTTACGAAGCCTTCACCGATGAGGAGGTCTCAGCGGAAATCAGCCGCATGGTTTATCCGGAAAACATCGGCTGGAACGGCGAAGTGCAATTGATTTTCCAAACCATCGCCAACCTCCACGCCTCCATCCGCGGCGAATGCGGCGATTGGTATTTCACCGGCAATTACCCAACGCCCGGCGGTTACTCGATGGTCAACAACGCCTACCTCCGCTGGTATGAAGGCCGCGGCGGCCGGAGTTATGACTTTCAGTTTTGATCGCGGCGGGGCTTTGGGATAGCCTGTCTTCGCGAATCGCATTCGCGACGGTCGGGTGAAGGCGGTCCACTGCCGGTTGTGTCCATTACCTAACTTGGTCTGGACTGGCACCCCATATCCAATACGTGCCGATCGTTCTCTCATCCTCCAACCTTATCATTGCACAATTATCCTGCTCCTTAATCCTATATATCTTTTTGTCAATCGAATTGGAGGGCAGGCGAACGTTATGGTGCTGTTGTTCGGAAATTAACGCTCGGATTCAACCGGTCGAAAGTCGTTTTCCACCAACCTGCCAAGAGTTTGAACATCTTGCAGAATTGCGTCGATGAGTTGAGAGCCTGTTAGGTCGCGGTTAGCCATCATGGTAGAGCGGAGTCCGGAACTGCGAAGCGCAGGCGCAACTTCATCCAGAAATCCGCGTTGTTGAATTGCCCTGAGATTGGCAGAGGCCGTGGGAGAATCGTCGCCTCCGAGGAGCAGCAAAGTTCTGAAGGCGAAATAGAAAACCGGCGACCAATTGATCCAGCGCGGAAACTCGATTGACCCGGGCGAGGTAATCAGGAAACTCCAGTCGTTCCGTTGCAGACTGAACCTCTTCTCCCTTCCATCTCTTTCGGAGCGGATTTGGCCGGAGTCCTCCATATCGTTTAGAGTGGTTTGAATGGACTTGGAAAAGTATCCTGTATCCTTGGCGATAGCAGCCGGATGACCGAATTCGTGGGTGAGCAACCAAGCCATGATCTCGGCGCGTGCGTTCACGCCGAAGAGCGAGCGCAGGAGGCAGATGAGATTGGCCGGGCGATTCGGCCGGGGCGCTTGGCAAGCCCCCCTCGGTTCCCATGCCGCCCGCAGGAGCCCATAGCGCCCGAACCTCGGATCCGGTTCGCCAAAGAAGGGCACAGGTGCGCCGCTTGTGGAAATGAAGAGAGGTTCCGAAGGTTCCGAATATCGAAAGGTTTCCCGGATCGCTTTCCATTTCCGCATGACGGACTGCTCCGCGAGGATCTCAGCGATGCCGCTCAATACTCGCTCATCAGAACCTCCCCACTGTCCCTGCAGTCGGCGCAGGCGCTGCAGATTGATCCCCCGACCGTAGGAATGGAGCCAATCGATCGAAAGGTCGAGCAAACGGGAATCATAGCGTCCAAGTTCAGTCGTGATCAGAACGAGAGCCTCCGGATCGATCACCAAGTTTCCGGCGAAGGCGCGATCCCCCGGTACGCCCAACGAAGTCCATTGGCGCCAGACGAGATCGAGCAACTGTTGAAGCAGTTTATCTCTCGAATTTTTCGATGAGATCGGCATGGTTGAGGTAGATGAGCAAATCCGGCAGACGGTTGATGTGAGTCAGTCCCGGAAAAGATCGGATGAGCCAGCGGAGCCCTTCCTCAGTCTCGCGGACGTCGGGGGCCAAGGCTTTGAGGTCGTCGAGGTCTCTGGTTTCTGCCCGGTTGAGAGCGGCGTAGAGTTTAAGCAGTATCTGCCCGGACCGGGTGACGAAGCTAACTTGTAGAAAGTCGCCGTAGTCGTGATCTTCCAGATCGGTCCAGAACCAGCCCGGGAGCGCGTGATAATCCGGGAAATGAAAGGATGCGGCGCTATTCAGCCAATTCGGCGCAAGTCCAAGCTCCTCGGCAACTTGTTTCGCCGCTTTTGCCAGAGTTTCGGGAAATGGATGGATACGGGAAATTTCATGGTCCCAGTCTCGTTGTGCCAGAACGTCGATGTCGTGCGTGGCGCGGGCAACGACATTTTGAACCATTAGAGCAGAACCCCCGCAGACGATCAGCCGGTAATTCTCGCTCTTCCCAGCTGCCAGGAGTTCGCCCAAAAGGCGTAGCGCTTGGTCCACATTTTGATCGGTCAGAAGCATTTAGAGTATCGCGAAAATATCCATTTTGGATGTTTATGCAATACTTTAATCCGTATTTCTGGCGCAGATGATCAAGACAGTCCCCTCTTGGTGAGTATCGGCAGGTGCCCAAAAGAAAAAATCCGTAGAATGCGGCCCCGGGTGAGCCTGCACCGACGCCGAACGGGTTCAAACCACCAAAGTCTTAGGCGGCCCCTTCTTCGCGCAGATCGCATACACCGCCGGCACGACGAAAAGTGTTAGAAAGCCGGAGAACAGCAAGCCTCCGACGACGGCGATACCCAGCGATTGGCGCGAACCGCTGGATGCGCCCAGTGAGAGGGCGATGGGAAGGATGCCGAAAATGGTGGCGAGGCTTGTCATCAGGATCGGGCGGAAGCGCGACACGGCGGCTTCAAGCACGGCCTCTGCTTTTGCAAGCCCCGCGGCCTTGCGCTGGTTCGCGAACTCGACGATGAGGATGCCGTTTTTGGTGACGATGCCGATCAACATGATGATGCCGATCTGGCTGAAGACGTTGAGCGTTTGATGCGTGAGATAAAGCGACAGCAACGCCCCCGCTACCGACAGCGGAACTGTTAGAATGATGATGAAGGGATCGCGGAAACTTTCAAACTGCGCCGCCAGCACGAGGTAGATGATAAGCAAGGCCAAGAGGAACGCGAACAGCAGCGAAGACGCGCTCTCAGAGAAATCGCGCGACTGGCCAGTAAGCGAGGTGCGGAAATTTTCGGGCAGGATCTTTTTCGAAATCCGGTCGAGCTCGGTGATTCCATCGCCGAGCGTGTAACCCGGTGCGGGTGTGCCTTGAATGGTGGCGGACACTGCGCGGTTGAAGCGAAAGATCGCAGCCGGACTCGCGGACTCGGCGAAGGTGACGAGGTTGTCGAGAGAGACCATCGCGCCAGCAGCCGTTCTCACAAAAAGGTTTTTCAAATCGCCGGGATCGTTGCGGTCCTGCCGCTGCATCTGCGCGATGATCTGATATTGTTTTCCGTTCAGCAGGAAATACCCGAAACGCCGTCCCGAATAAGCGAACTCAACGGTGCGGCCGATCTCTTCCACCGACACGCCAAGCTCTGCCGCCTTTTTCCGGTCAATCGTGATCACGCCCTCGGGGCGATTGACTTTGAGGTCGGCATCGACTTGCCGCAGGATTTTGCTCTTGCTTGCTTCAGCCAGGAAATCCGGGAGCACTTTGACCAGCGCCTCGAAGTTCGGAGCCTGCAAAACATACGCAAGCGGCTGGCCGCTGCGACGATCTCCAATGGTCGGCGGTTGCGTGGCCACAGCGCGGACACCCGTGAAGTCCTGCATGTCCTTTGAAATTTTTTCCGCGATCTGTGCCTGCGATCGATCGCGCTCACCAGGAGGTTTCAAATAAATGTTCTGGATCGCGGCGTTGGCATCGGAACGTCCCCCACCGCCACCAAGGATGGTGAAGGAGCGGAATCGTTCCGGAACATTGTCATCCACGTATTGAGCGATTTTATCCATCCAGCTCTCGGTGTATTCGAAACTCGCGCCTTCCGGGGCGGTGATGTTGACGCGGATATTCTCGCGGTCCTCAAGCGGTGCGAGCTCGCGCGGAATCGCGGTAATCAGCCATGCGATGAGACCACCGTTTGCCAACAACACGGGCACCGCCAACCAGCGCCAGCGCAGGAAGAGAGCCAAAGTCCCGCGATACGCGGTGGTAATGCCACGGAAGAATGGTTCGGTGGCGCGGTAAAAGAAATTCGGGCGATCGCCATGCTTCTTCAACAGGAAGCGGCACATCATCGGAGTCAGCGTCAATGCGATGAACGCGGATACAATCACGCAACCCGCCACCGTGATGCCAAACTCACGGAACAAACGGCCTGTTAGACCAGACAGGAAAATGATCGGCAGAAATACGGCGGCCAGGACGAGGGTGGTGGCGATGACCGCGAAATAGATTTCCTTGGATCCCTGCAAGGTCGCTTGCAAGGGCGTCATGCCTTCCTCGATTTTCGAATAGATGTTTTCAAGCACCACGATCGCGTCATCGCAGACCAAGCCGATCGAAAGAACGATGGCGACCAAGGTCAGGACATTGATCGAAAAGCCCGCAACGAACATCACGAAAAAGCCGGCGATGATGCTCACCGGAATGGCGATGACCGGAATGATCGTCGAGCGCCAATCGCGCAGGAACAGAAAGATAATCAGCGCGACCAGCACGAAGGCCACCGTCAGCGTATCCTCCACTTCCGCCACCGAGCGGCGGACGAAACGCGTGAAGTCATAACCCACTTCCACACTGATGTCCGGCGGCACCTCCTTTTTCACCAGCACCAGCCGGCGGTTGAACTCGTCGGCGATGGCGATGGCGTTCGTGTTCGGTTGTGGAATGACAGCCACGCCGATGCGGTAGATCCCGTCGCCCTTGAAGCCCGTGCGCAAAACTTCAGCGCCGAGTTCCGCATGCCCGATGTCACTGAACAAAATCTGCCGGCCCGCTTCCTTTTTGATGATGAGGTTGTCGAATTGCTGCGGAGTGGTCAGACGACCGAGCGTCCGCAGCGACAACTCGTTGTTCGCTCCTTCCAGCCGTCCGCTCGGAAGATCGACGTTCTGGCTGTCCAAGGCTTGCTGCACATCCGCGGGGGTCAGGCGATGCGCCGCCAGCTTCACGGGGTCCATCCACAACCGCATCGCGTAGCGCTTCTCACCGAAAATTCTAACAGATGAGACGCCGGGAATGGTTTCCATCCGTTCGCGCACGATGCGGTCGGCGATATCGCTCACTTCAAGGACGCTCCGCTTGTCGCTAGACATCGACAGAAACAGGATCGGCGACGAATCGGCGTCCGCCTTTTCCACCACCGGCGGGTTCGCATCAACCGGCAATGACCGCGCCGCCCTCGCGACCCGGTCGCGCACATCGTTGGCGGCGGTGTTGAGATCTGAGTCGAGCGTGAACTCAACAGTGATCGTGCTGCGCTCCTCCCGCGACTCGGAACTGATCGTGCGAATGCCCGCGATGCCATTGATCACCTGTTCCAGCGGCTCGGTGATTTGCGAAGCGACCACATCCGGATTCGCTCCGGGATAGGTCGTTGAAACCGTCACCAGCGGCGGATCGACAGCCGGGTATTCGCGGACTCCCAGGAAATAAAAGCCCGTCAACCCGAACAACACGATGACGAGCGACATCACCGTCGCCAGCACCGGCCGCCTGATGCTGGTTTCAGAAAGGCTCATTTCAAAATATTCTTCTTATCTTGTGTCTTGCGTCTTGCAGTCTTCTGTCTCACCTACGGCTTCACCGCCACCACATCCACACCCGGCCGGATGCGCTGGAGGTTGGTGCTTGCCACAAGGTCTCCTTCCTTGAGACCGCGCAAAATCTGGACACGGTCTTCGGTCCTTACGCCGATCTGGATGACCTGCAATCGCGCTTTGCCATTTTCAATGACGAAGACCCCCTGCCCCCGTGCTGACGGCACGATGGCCTGGGTAGGGACCACAACACCCTCCGAGCTTCCCTCAAGCGTCAGTGTGACTTCCGCGAAACCACCGGGCATCAGACCTTTCGGATTTTCGCAAAGGCCTCTGACAAGCAGGCTTCGGGTTGCGGGATCGATGGCCGGCTCGAGAACGGAAACCTTGCCATCGAATACCGTGCCATTGCCCGCAACGGTGAACGTGAACTTTTGCCCCTGCTTCACCTGGCCCGCATAATGTTCAGGCAATGGAAAATCGACCTTGATGCGCGAGATGTCCTGCAAGGCGATCAATGGCGTCGATGGCGAGACCAAGGCCCCTTCGCTGACATTCCTCAAACCGACACGACCTGCGAAGGGCGCGCGGATTTCCGTTTTCGAAATTTGAACCTCAAGTGTCGCGCGCTGTGCTTCAAGCACGGTGACTGCGGAGGCCAGTGCATCGAACTGCTCATGACTGATTGCATTGCTTGGCAACAGGCGTGAGGCACGTTCCTTGTTGCTCTGCGAAAGCTTCAAGCGCGCATCGAGTTCCGCCATTTCAGCGCGAAGCTCACTGTCGTCGAGTTTGAAGAGCAGCTCATTGGCCGCAACATCCGCGCCCTCGGTAACGGAGATTTTCACCAGCCGTTTGGAAATTTCGGGAACCAAAATGACCGACTCGTTGGCGCGAAGGGTCCCTGTGGCTGAGACCGATTGGCTGAACGATTCGCTTTTCACTGCGATCAGTTCGGCTTTGACAGGCTGCGAGGGGTTTTGCGCGGATGCGGCCGTGACCAAGCCCACCGCCAGCAGCAGCCGCAGGGATCGGAAAATTTTCAACGGGCGCATGAACGGCTTAACGGAATCGTGAATGGGACCGGGTGCAAGCAAAAGTCAGTCGGTCATGATCACCGGCGCGATTGTGCCGTCGGGATTGTGAACCAGTTTGTCGAGGCAGGTTTCGCGCGCACCGTTGAAAGGCCCGTCGCCCCTGCGATTGTTCCAGCGATGATAAATAATAAACCAATTTCCGCCCGCCGGATATTGGATGATCGAGTGATGGCCCGGACCCTTGTTGTGGTCATCGCTGGTGAGGATGGCACCGCGATATTCCCACGGCCCGAATGGCGTTTTCGAGGTGCAGTGATGCACCGAATACGACGAGTCGCGCCAGCCACCGTGGCTGTATGTCAGATGATAGAGACCGCCTTGAAAATGCATGAAAGGACCCTCCGTGTAGTTTTTCGGATTTTCCACCGGGATCTCCTTCTTCAATTGCATCAGGCTTTCGCTCAACTCGAACACGCGCAGCTTCGAACCGTTGCTGCCACCGGCATAAAGATAGAACTTCCGACTCTGCGGATCCTCGAAGACCATGGGATCGATCGCCTCAAAGTCGTCGCCGCCTGTTAGAAGCGCCGCTCCGGAATCGTCGAATGGTCCGGCGGGCGAATTTCCCGAAGCAACTCCGATGCGCGACGGATGGCCTTCGCTCTGCGGACCGACCGAGTAATAGAAAAAAAACTTCGTGCCCTTCTGCGCGATGCATGGTGCCCATGGCGCGGCGGCTCGGTCGCCCCGCAGCCATGAGACATTGCGAAAATCCAACACCGGCCCGCGCTCGTCCCAGGTTTTCTTGTCGCTCAACTCGAAGGCCATGAAATTCGCACCGCCTTTGCTGCGCGTCGGATAGATCCACACATGGCCGTTGATCACCGCGGCGTGGGGATCGGCCCCGGTGAAAATCGGGTTCTTCCCGTTCGCCATCGCAGACAGGAAACCGGGAAAAATGACAAGAGCGACGGGAATGCGGAACATCAGACGCGATGGATACGGCGGAAAACCCCTTTGGTTTTCCAATGTTGCGCGACCGGTGGCAATTAGAACATCGCAGGTCCTTCCGCATCGTGTCTGGCCTTGGCGGAAGAAGCGTGCCAAGTTGAATCGATGAGCGACGTGATCCTCGCCCTCGACCAAGGCACCACCAGCTCACGCGCGATGGCAATCGACCGCGACGGCACGGTGGTCGCGAGTGCCCAGCGGGAGTTCGCGCAACATTATCCGCGTCCGGGATGGGTCGAACACGATCCCGAGGAAATTCTCGAATCGCAGTTCGCGGTGATGGACGAGGTGCTGGCAAAAACCGGTGGCGCGAGGGCGATCGGCATCACCAACCAGCGCGAGACCACAGTGTTGTGGGATCGCGCGACGGGAAAAACCGTGCATCCCGCGATCGTGTGGCAAGACCGGCGGACCACGGTGATGTGCGCGGAATTGGCGCAGCATGAGGAGCTCTTCGCAAAGCGCACCGGCCTGCGGCTTGATCCGTATTTTTCCGGAACTAAGCTCCGCTGGCTGCTCGACCACGTGCCAAATGCACGGCACCGCGCGGAGGCCGGCGAGTTGGCCTTTGGCACGATCGATACATGGCTGATCTGGCATCTCACCCGCGGCGCGCGCCACGTCACGGACGCGACGAACGCAAGCCGCACGCTGCTATTCGACATCCATCGGCAATGTTGGGATGAGGAACTGTTGCGCATTCTCGAAATCCCCGCGGCGCTGCTGCCCGATGTGGTCGATTCGTCGGGCGTGGTCGGTGAAACTGAAGCGGGCATTCCCATCGCAGGCATCGCCGGCGACCAGCACGCGGCGCTATTCGGCCAAGGCTGTTTCAAACCCGGCATGGCGAAGAACACGTACGGCACCGGCTGTTTCCTGATGATGCATACGGGTGAAGAAGCGGTGCGTTCGCAAAATCATCTTCTAACAACCATGGCCTGGCGGATCGGTGGCAAGCCGGAGTATGCGCTCGAGGGATCGGTCTTCGTCGCCGGCGCGCTGGTGCAATGGCTGCGCGATGAATTGGGAATCATTTCATCGTCCGCCGAGATCGAGGTGCTTGCTTCAAGCGTCGATGACAGCAATGGGCTGGTCATCGTGCCGGCCTTCGCGGGGCTTGGAGCGCCGCACTGGGATCCGTCGGCGCGAGGATTGGCGATCGGCCTTACGCGGGGCGTGAACCGCGCGCACTTCTGCCGCGCGGCGCTTGAGAGCATCGCTTTCCAGAGCGCCGAGTTGGTGCGCTGCATGGAAAGAGACGCTGGCCGCCCCTTGAGCGAACTGCGTGTCGATGGCGGCGCAACCCGCAATGACCTGCTGATGCAAATGCAGGCGGACCTCTGCGGCGCACCGGTCATCCGGCCGTCTAACATCGAAACCACGGCGCTCGGTGCGGCTTGTCTGGCCGGCTTGGCGATTGGATTTTGGAAGGATCGCTCGGAAATTGCCGGCAGGCTTTCGATCGAACGGCGTTTCGAGCCACGGAATATCGACGCTACGGGAAAATGGCGTGACTGGAACCGCGCGGTCGAACGGGCGAAGGGATGGGCGTGAACCTCTTTGTACGTAGTCCCGCCTTCAGGTGGTCTTCGAATGCAGAAAACCACCTGAAGGCGGAACTACATACGAAGAACATAACCTGCGGCCAGCTTTTCAAACGCCTCAACTTGCCCGCGCTCCCACGACGCATCGCGGCCAAGCTCGGCGGCCATCAAGGCGGCGACGCGCGGAGCTGCTTCCACACTGGCTCGCGCATCCAGCAACAGGGCCCGCAGCCGCCGCGACAGCACGTCGGCAACGCAGCGCGCCATTTCATGACGCACCGCAGTAAGAACTTCATCCACGCGGTAAGGAAGGCGCTCATGCAACAACTCGTTATTGTTAGAAATCGATAACCCTTCTGACACTTGCACGCTCGTCCAGCCATGCAGCTTCAGGTCTGCCGTCGGTGATGACACTGAACGCAGTCCGCCAACCTTCGCCGCTTGGTCGACGGTGTCCTCGGCCATCTGCCGATAGGTGGTCCACTTGCCGCCGATGATTGAGACGAGCCCGGCACGCGAAACAATAACCTGATGGCTGCGGGACAGCGCCGATGTCACCACACCATCGCGCTGGGCTTTGACCAGCGGCCGCACGCCGGCGAAAACGCTGAGAATATCTGTTTCCGTCGCTTGTGCTGTTAGATAGCGCGACGCGTGCGCAAGCAGGAAGGCGATTTCATCCGCTTGCGGGCGCGGTTCCATGCGAGGTTCCGTCACCGGAGTGTCTGTCGTGCCGATCAATGTGCGGCCGTGCCACGGAATGGCGAAAAACACCCGCCCATCGTCCGTGCGGGGCGACAACAGCGCGCAAGCGCCCGTGAGGAACGAACCCGGCAGCACAATATGAGCCCCTTGGCTGTGCTGCAACAAGCGGGGCGCGGAGGGTTCATCCAAATGCCTCACTTCATCGGAGAAAATGCCGGCCGCATTGACGACGACCTTCGCACGGATTTCAAAATCCGTGCCGTCTTCGAGATCGCGAACTTCCACGCCCGCCACGCGTCCGTCCTGTTTCAACAGCCGCGTTGCGCGGACATAGTTGGCCACCACTCCTTCGTGATCCACACAGGTTCGGGCCAGCGCGATAGCGAGCCGGGAGTCGTCGAATTGCCCATCGTGATAGAGCAAACCCCCACGCAAGCCGCGGGGTTGCATCGTGGGAATTTTTTCTAACAGCTCCTCACGCGTTAGGTGCCGCGTTTCGCCCACACTCGAATCGCCTGCCAGCCAATCGTAGAGTTCAAGCCCCACGCCATACCAGGGTCGCTCCCACCAATGATAGTGAGGAATGACAAAGGGCATCGGATGGACTAGGTGCGGCGCATTGAGCAGCAGCCGGCCGCGTTCCAGCAACGCTTCGCGCACCAAGGCGATGTTACCCTGCTGCAAATAGCGCACGCCGCCGTGGATCAACTTCGTGCTACGGCTCGACGTCGCTTCAGCGAAATCACCCTGCTCAACCAAGGCCGTGCGGTATCCCCGCGCCGCCGCATCCACTGCGACACCCAGTCCGGTCGCACCGCCGCCCACGACGAGGATATCCCACTGTTCCGCCGGCAAGCGTTGCAACATTTCCAAGCGGTCCATGACAGTGCATTGAAGACCAACTCACCAAACCTCGACGACTTCAAAATCGCTTTGAGCTTCCATTGACAGAATCCGTTCGGCGGCATTTCGCAACTTTCCCTGCACGGCGTCCACCGATGCATTGCCGCAGCGAAGCCACACGATCTTCGGAGGAGCTCCGAGGAACTTGTTCCAATCGGGATAATCAGAATCCTGCGTCACAATCACAAAGCCATGTTCCTTGGCGTGGTTCCAAATGGTCAGGTCGTCCGCTTCGGCAAGGCCGATGAGACCCACATGCTGGGACTGCGGAAACAAATCCTCCAGCGATTTGATAAGCCGATGGCTAAGGTTCTGGTCGAACAGCAGTTTCATGCCACGCCCACCACCAAATGATGATCGCGGTCCGCTGCGAACGCCAACGAAGCATGGATATCCTCCTTCGTCAGTTCCGGGTAATCCGTCACGATTTCCTCCTTCGTCATCCCTGCTGCAAGCCAGCCGAGAATATCATACACGGTAATCCGCATATGTCGGATGCACGGTTTGCCTCCACGCTTTCCGGGTTCGAGGGTGATGATTTCGCGATAATCCTGCACGGCTAATTGATAGCCGATCCCGCAAATCCGGGCAAGGGAGGAGTGGCCTGTTTTGAACTCTTTGAATGTGAGACATTTATAGAGTTTGCAAAAATAGGCGGGCTTTTAGGTGTAAAAACACTTTACTTCGGTCAGTAGATCTGTCCTATTGGGCGCAGATCGAGATGAAAGATGAACTTCTCAAAGAGCGCGAAAGGATTCTCAAAGAATTGGAATCCGTCGAAAATCTTCTGATTCGTCATGGCTGGAAGAGAAAAACAATCCATCCCTCAGCACCAATTGAATATTCAAAAGAATTCCGCGAGTGGGTTGCCAGCCTCGATGATCCCGATTTCACCCTCGCCGATTTCCGTGCTCATTTGGTTTCAAAACACGGAAACGCCGAAATCAATCCCAACTCTCTCCGAACTCCATTCAAAACGGAAGAAGCCCTTGGGACGATCAAGACGATCAAACGCGGAAAAGGCCGCAAGCCCGCCGTCTATGGCCGCTGCTTCTCTTTCTCAGCCACCTATCCCCATCTCACGATGGGTGATCAATTTCTCGACTACTAAAAACGACCCTTCAGACGCCGTGCGAGCCGGTATCGAGGGAGGGGTTTTCAAATAAGAAGGCTATGAAACAAATCTGGACTATTTACACCGATTGGCCCGTTGGCGAAATCCATCTTAGACGAGTGATGTTTGATATAGAGCTTCCGGATAAACGGATCACGGGCATAGGAGTTCTTCATGCTCACAAAAACCCGGAAGGTTTGGTTTCTCTTGAAGTGTGGCAGGACTTTTCGGGTCCGCGAGAGAATGAAAGGTCCATTCGTCGTCTGTACCAAACGGAAGAGATACGATTCCTGATCGAACTGCCTCAGAATCCAGATGAGCACGCTTTCCATCTGACGTCCTATAAATCACCTCCGAATAGCTCGGGAAATCAGTAATTGAAACTATCTTCATATTATGCAACACGTGTCCCTCATTTGGGACTCTAGTCCCACTTAGATAAGCTTTGAGAATTTATCTGAAAATGAAAGGTTTTCAATCCAAACCCTTCTCACCAAAATGAGGCACCTAAGACGCAATTATCATAGCGCAATGCCACAATTGGAATCACCAACAGGACACAATAAAAACTATACAATCGCACATGAATACAGAAATTAAAAAGGCGCTTATCTATCTCGTCGCAGCCCTCATTGTGTCATGCGCGTGGATTGGCTCCGAGATTTTAAGACGCGACGGCAACCGAAGCTTGGAGCTTTTAAAGCGCCAAACTAATATTGATATAGAAGTGAGGCGCGGGAGCGATCGCTATGCCCTTGATTCTGTTACCGGAGATATTCAGCGGACCTTTTTGCTCGACAAGCAAACGGGAAAAGTCTGGCGTTACTATAGGACTATGGATGAAAATCGCTCTATTAAAAGCGAAGGTTTCGATCTCATCAAAGAAGAGAATTGATGAAGATCGGGGTCAGATTTTGCATTTTAACAAATTCCCCTAGCGATTGAAGAAATTGTCCGAAGAGAATCCGATTCAAAGACGGTGCGTGAACTTCCAATGATTCTCTCGAGCAATCTCCACACCGCAAATCGATATGATATCGCAAAGTATAGCATGACTAAAATTTTCGCGTCGCCTTCAAACCAATGCATGTGGGCAAGATGCCCACGCTCCTTGATCACCGATCCTTCACCCGCTCAACATCCGCGCCGAGCATGAGCAATTTCTCATCGATATGCTCATAGCCGCGGTCGATGTGATAGAGACGGCTGATCGCGGTGGAGCCTTTTGCAGTCAGCGCGGCCAATACCAACGCCGCCGAGGCGCGCAGGTCGGAGGCCATGACGGGCGCGGCGGAAAGTTTTTCCACCCCTCGCACAACCGCGGTGCCGTTGTCGACCTTGATGTCGGCGCCCATGCGCTTGAGTTCGGCGCAGTGCATGAAGCGCTGGGGGAAAATCGTGTCCTTGATCACGCTGATGCCGGGCGTCGTCGCGAGCAATGCCGTCATCTGCGCCTGCATGTCGGTGGGATAAGCCGGATATGGCGCGGTGCTGATCTCGACGCCGTGCAATTTTTCCGCCCGATGCACGGTGCAGACATCGCCGGCTTCGTTGAACTCGACGCGATGGCCCGATTGAACAATTGCCCCTGTGATCGCTTTCAGATGCTCCTGGCAAACGCGCCTTAAAGTCACTCCATCGCCCGCCAGAGCGGCGGCGGCCATGAAGGTGCCGGCTTCGATGCGGTCCGGAATGACGGTGTGCTCGACGCCATGCAATTCCTTCACGCCCTCGATCACGATGCGCCGCGTTCCGGCACCGGTGATTTTCGCACCCATCGCGTTGAGGAAATTCGCGAGGTCCAATACTTCCGGTTCAGCTGCCGCGGATTCGATGATAGTTTCTCCTTCTGCGAGCGTTGCAGCCATCATCACGTTGTCGGTGCCGAGCACGGTGGGCCCGTGGGTGCCGCGAAGGTCGATCACCGCGCCGCGGAGTCCGTCGGGGGCGGTCAGCGTGATGTTGCCGCCTTCGATTTCGATCTTCGCGCCAAGCGCCTGCAACCCCCGCAAATGCAAATCCACCGGTCGGTCGCCGATGACGCAGCCGCCGGGAAGGGACACGACGCAGCGGCCCATCCGTGCGAGCAAGGGACCCATGACGCAAATCGAAGCGCGCATCCGCCGCACCAATTCATAAGGCGCTTCATCGGTGATGTCTGCGCAGGTGATTCGGACCGTGCCCGACGAACGCTCCACATCGGCGCCGAGCGCGCTCAGAATCTGGATCATGTAATTCGTGTCCGAAACATCCGGCACGCGGCGGATGATGCAGTCATCGGCCGTCAACAAGGCAGCGGCGAGGATCGGCAGCGAGGCGTTTTTCGATCCGGAAATGTTAACCGAGCCGCGCAGGATTGCGCCGCCGTGAACGAGAAGTTTGTCCATGAAGAGAGATTGTGGATAGTGGATTGTAGATAGTGGATGGGGGAATCGAAGGCGCTGGATCGTGAATTCAATTCTGTCATCCACGATCCACAATCCCCGATCTCTTCACCCCCGCTTCGCAAAAGGAAAGCGCGGGATGCCTGTTAAATCATTTTTCACTTCGATGTCGGTGAAGCCGGAAGCTTGGAGAATTACGGCGACCTGTGAAGCCTGATCGTGACCGATTTCAAGGGCCAGCCAGCCACCGGGATTCAGGCGGGCGAAGGCTTGCGGAATGAAGCGGCGAATCAAATCGAGCCCGTCGCTGCCGCTGAACAGGGCAAGTGCGGGATCGTGCATGACTTCGCGACTGAGCGATGTTCGGTCAGTTTCGGGGACGTAGGGAAGATTCGCGACGACGACATCGAAATTTCCCGGAACCGAATCGAAGAGATCGCTGTTCAAAAGCTCTACGTTGGTGATTTCCAGCGTGTCTGCATTTTCTTTCGCAAGGGCCAGCGCGTCCTCCGAAACATCCGCAAGGGTCAGCGTCCAAGCCGGCCGGGCCGCGGCAAGACTGAGGCCGATAACTCCCGAACCGCAGCCCATATCGAGAATTCGCAAAGTGTCCGGCAGCCCGCGTTTCAAAATGAGTTCCACCAGTTCCTCGGTCTCCGGTCTCGGTATCAACGCGCGGGAGTCGGTCTTGAACTCATGTTTGTGAAAATGAACGGAACCCAACAGGTGTTGCAAGGGAATCCCTTCCCCGCGCTTCTTCAGCGCCTCGCGCAAGGGCACCAAATCACCTTCCTCCATCGCCCGGTCAAATTGCAGATAAAGGTCCATGCGCGTGCATCCAAGCTGGCCCGCGACCAGCATCTGCATGTTGCGGCGGGCGTCCTCGATGCCGCGCTTTTCGAGATAGCGCGTCCCGCCATCGATCGTTTCCAATACCGTGCTCATGCCAAATCCGGGCGGAGGTTGAGCCCGCGCGGGGGTATCGCCAAGGACTATGATTCCCATTTTGCAAGCCATTTCAGAGCCGTGAATTCGCTGGTAAGCAGGGGGGGGAAATGCTTTGAAGCGCCTGCGAGCGATCCGCTTCGCGACGATGAATCATCCCCACGGAGGAAAAGCCCCTCGGCTCGCTGTCACCACCGTCGCCGCCCTGGGCATTGTGTTTGGCGATATCGGAACGAGTCCGCTCTATGCATTTCGCGAATGCTTTTCCGGTTCGCATGGCGCGCCTATTTCGCCCTCGAACCTCATCGGCGCCGCTTCGCTGATCGTGTGGTCGCTGATCCTGGTGGTCTCGATCAAATATCTATTCGTCATTCTCCGCCTTGATAACAAGGGCGAGGGTGGCATCCTGGCGCTTTCAACACTGATCCGGAGTGCGCTGCGGAAATTGGGCGGCAACGATCCGAAAAAAATCCTCCTGTTCGGTCTCGCGGGTGCCGCGCTGATCTACGCCGACGGCATGCTTACACCGGCGATCTCGGTTCTCTCCGCGGTTGAAGGCCTTTCGGTCAGCGCACCCGTCATCGCGCATTGGACGGTGCCTCTCTCGGTCGCATTGTTGGCAGGATTGTTTTCGATTCAAAAATTTGGAACCGTTCAAGTGGGCAAACTCTTCGGTCCGGTCGTCTTGCTGTGGTTCCTTGCAATCGGCCTGCTCGGTATCCGCGGCTTGTGTGCGCATCCGAAGGTCCTTCTCGCGATCGGCCCCTGGGAAGGCGTGCTGTTCTTGTTTCGGGAATGGAAGCACGCATTCCCCCTGCTCGCTGCGGTCTTTCTCGCGGTCACCGGGGGCGAGGCGCTGTATGCAGATCTCGGGCATTTCGGACCGAAACCGATTCGCGTCGGGTGGTTCACAGTGGTGTTGCCCGCATTGGTATTAAATTACCTCGGCCAAGCGGCGCTGTTGACGGGCGATGCCAGCGCGATCCGCAGTCCGTTTTTCCTGCTGGCTCCGGAGATGCTCCAACTACCCCTGACGATTCTTGCAACGGCCGCCGCGATCATTGCCAGCCAAGCGCTGATTTCCGGTGCGTTCTCGCTCACCACGCAAGCCGTGCAACTCGGTTGCCTGCCGCGCATCCGGGTTCTCTACACTTCGGAACATTCGATGGGGCAGGTCTATGTTCCCGCTGTGAATCATCTCCTCGCGGTGGCCTGCATCCTCCTAGTGATCACTTTCGAAACTTCGTCGGCGCTTGCAGGCGCTTATGGCATCGCGATTTCCGTAACCATGACCATCACTTCCGTGCTCTTCTTCTCGGCCGCCCGGGCGGTGCTAGGGTGGTCAAAAAGCCGGGCGCTGGTGGTAACCTGTCTGTTCATGCTCCTCGACGGCGCGTTCCTCGCGGCGAACATCTTGAAAGTTTATCCATGGGGCTGGCTGCCCTTGGCGATCGCCGGTGGAACCATGTCGATCATGCTCATTTGGATCTGGGGACGGAAGCTGCTATACAAGCGGATGCTGCAGGACTCGCTGCCGATCGAAGTGTTGTTAACCGATTTGCAAAAAGGAAAAATCCACCGCGTCTCGGGCACGGCGGTTTATATGAGCGGCAAGGACCTGCAGGTTCCCGCCGCACTGTTGCATAATTTAAAGCACAACCAGGTCCTGCACGAACGCGTCATCCTCCTGCATGTCACCACCCTTGACCAGCCACATGCGAACGAGCAGACGATGTTCGACTACGAGGCGCTGGGCGATGGCATGTTCCGCGCGATCCTGCGTTTCGGTTTCGCGGATACGCCGCATGTGCCCGCGGCTTTGAAGCGCCACATGCCTTCCGAGTCGCGTTTCCATCCCGGCAAGACGACCTATTTCCTGGGCCGCGAAACTTATGGTGTGGGCAAGCGGGCGAGATTCATCGATCGCCTGCGCTTGTCGTTGTTCGCCGTGATGGCACGCAACGCGTCACCGGCCACCGCGTATTTCCAATTGCCGCCCGGCCGCGTGGTTGAGTTGGGCGCGCAGATCACATTGGAACCGCGCCGCACGTGATTTCCCGGTTCATTCGTTAACGCCGTGTCTCCGGATCTTCCGCTTGCCATCACCGGGCTCGGTGCTTTGTCCGCGCTCGGCGAGGGAGTGGCCGCGCATCATGAAGCGGTGCTGGCCCGCCGGATTCCATTTCAAAGGCTCAAAAATCTGTTAGGCCCCAAAAGCCGGCATGCGGACTGTCCCGCCGGATGGATCGAAAACCGCTCGCTGTTGACCAACCGCAAGTGGAGTCCCGCGACGATGGCCGCGCTGCATGTCGCCCGCGAAGCGATCGCCGCGGCGGCCTGGACAAGCGATGATTGCCGCGATGCCGCGATGGTCATTGGCACGAGCCGTGGCAATGCAGCCGGTTGGCTCGGTCCGTGGCCGGGGCGGCGGCCGTTCCGTTTGATGGCCGCCAGCAATACGATTCACAGCGAGCCCGCGACGGCGATTTCGATCGAGTTCGGCATCACCGGCCCGAATCATGTTCTCGCCAGCGGGTGTTCCGCGGGATTGGACGCGGCGGGGATCGCGATGTTGTTGGTGAGATCGGGCCTTGCTCCCCGAGCCTTGGTGGTGGCGGTCGATTTGCCCTTGGTCGAGATTCTGTTGGATAACTATGCCGCCTCGGGAATGCTTGCGCGAAATCTCAGCATGGATCCATATCACGCCAACGCAGGTGGCATGATTCCGGCGGAAGGGGCGGCCGCGATCACCATCGAAAATCGCGAAGGCACTTATCGGCGGCTGCTTCACTATAACTGCAATTCGGATGCCGCAGATCCGGTGGGAATACCCAAGGATGGAGGACGGACACCCGCATTAATTGACGAAGCCATCCAACGACACGGCATGCCAGCGGCGCTTTGTCCCCATGCCACCGGCACTGCGGTTCAGTCGCTGGCCGATCCCGCGGCACTTGGCCGGGCCTTTCCGGATTTGCGGCCGACGTTGCATTTGTTGAAACCGTTTGTCGGTCACACCATCGGTGCCAGCGGCTTGTTGGAGACCGTGCTCCTATGCCGTTTTCTCAATGACGGCAAACTTCCACCCAATGCCAAAGGTTTATCGTGCCCTCCCGGCTTCTCGTTGCCCGACGACACGCTTGATGCCGGCGGACCGATCCATAAGCTTTCCCACGGCATGGGCGGCCATAACGCCCTTCTCATAATTTCACCCACATGAACAAAGCACTCGTGGTGTCCATCGACGACCAGACTCTTGAGGTCATCGGTGACGGAAAACTTGACCGCCGGTTCCCGGTATCGACCGCAGCCAAAGGCATGGGTTTTGAAAATGGCAGCTACCGGACACCTACGGGGCGGTTTTACATTTCAGACAAAATCGGTGAGGGAATGCCAGCGGGCACCATTTTCAAAAGCCGCGAACCGCAGGGGCTATGGCAACCAGAAGATACAGCCGCCTGCGATCTCGTCCTCAGCCGGATTCTGCGCCTTGAAGGGATCGATCCGGAAAACTCGAACACGCGGGACCGATATATTTACATCCACGGCACCAATCACGAGGACCAGCTCGGCACTCCCGCCAGCCATGGTTGCGTGCGGCTTGCCAACGCTGACATGATTGAATTGTTCGACCTGGTTGAAGTCGGAACACCCCTTGAAATCCTGCCCGCCACCAAACGCAGGGGCAAGTTGTTGTTTCTGGATTGCGATTCCACGCTTTCGTCCATCGAAGGCATCGATGAATTGGGAAGAAGCCGTGGCGACGAGGTTTTTGCCCGGGTAGTGGCGCTCACCGACGCGGCGATGAACGGCGAGATTCCGATCAATGAAGTATTCCCCTCGCGAATGAACATGATCCGGCCCGACCGCCAGTTGTGCGGTGCCGTGGCGGAGAAATACATACAAACGGTGGTGCCCGGCGCGGCTGAAATGATCCGTGCAATCAAGGCGGATGGCTGGTTGCCGGTGATTCTGTCCGGCGGCTTCGCCCCTCTCATCATGCCTCTCGCGAAGCTTCTGGGCATCGATCATGTGGAAGCCGTGCCACTGCATTTCCATGCCGACGGAAGCTACAAAGGGTATGGCGACACTTATCCAACGACCCGCAATCTGGGTAAAAACGAAATCATCCGCACATGGAAGGAAGCCATGCTGCCCGAGCGGGTCGTGATGGTCGGGGATGGCATGTCAGACCTTGAAACCAAACCCGAGGTCGATTGCTTCATCGGTTTCGGGGGCGTTGTTTCGAGACCATTGGTCATGGCGGGTTGCGATCATTGGCTAACCGATATGAGTGATATTGATCATTTCCTGAACATTATCTCATCGCCATTGAGATGATTGATGAAGCATCATGGATTTTGATAAGTAAATTTTCTCTTGATAGAGTTCGTTTCATTCATACGTTGGTCGAATCATGAGTACCAAACGCACCCAAAAGGGCATCCGTTATACCGATGCCCAGAAGAAGGAAGTCGCCGACTTCGTCACCAGCTACAACGCAACCAACGGCCGCGGCGGACAAAGCGAGGCTTCCAAAAAATTCAAGGTTTCACAACTAACCATCGCAACATGGTTGAAGAATGCCGGAGCTTCCCCCAAGAAGGCCGCTGCAACTGGCGCGAAGAAGGCGACCAAGAAGACCGCTAAGAAAACCTCCAAGAAGGCTTCGAAGAAAGCCGCCAAGAAAGGCAGTGGCGGCAAGCGCTACAGCGACGAGCAGAAGAAGGAAATCGTCGCCTTCGCCAACGACTACAACGCGCAAAACGGCCGCGGCGGACAAAGCAAGGCTGCCGCCAAGTATGGTGTTTCACCATTGACCCTGATGGCATGGCTCAAGGCTTCCGGTAGTCCAAAAGCGGGCAAGAAGATCAACGGCGCAAAGCCGGCGAAAAAGGCTGGCAAGAAAGCCGACAAAAAGGTCTCGAAGAAGACCGGCAAGCGCCGGGGACGCCCCGCCAAAAGTTCGGGTGTGAGTGGAATCGCCGGCAAGTTGAGTTCCATGCTCTCCCTCAGCAACATCATCTCAAAGGCGGAAGCCGAACTTTCGAGCCTTCAGGCCAAGTTCCATGCGCTGAAGTCGTCGCTCTGAATTTGATTCCCTAACCCAAAAGCCGCCCACACAAACGGGCGGCTTTTTTTGTGTCAGCGATACCAAGTCATGGGGGCAGCATCAGCCACTCTTAACGAGCTCGACCACCTGCGGCCACGCCCAATCGACGCGGTTGCCAACACCGCCCAAGGGATACTTCCGGAATTTGGCTGAAAAGGCACCGGCTGTGACTTCGTCCCAAAATCCAACACGGCCATCCTCATCAATTTCGGGCAATAGGAGCACCGCGGCCTCGCTGCGCGCCGCGAGAGCCGTGATTTCGGCATCGGGAATCTTATCGGGGGCTAACAGGAACAATGGCTTGAGAGCATATCGACTGTAGGAGATGGCGTTCCCTCCCGAGCACAAGATCCGGTCGGCGTCTTTCACACGGTTTCCCAACAGGATCTTCGCATCCGCACCGAGTGCCAGTTCGCGCAGGAGTTTTGGACACTGATCGCCCAAAACCACCTCATCCACAAGACAGCCAAGAGACCGGCCTTTCGGGGATCGTGGCCCCAGGGCGGTCACGGTGTAAAAGCCATCCTGTTTGCCGAATTCCCGCTTCAGGGGATCGTGGTTGCTTTTTAGGATGCCCGCGGTGAGGAGCGCAACACTGCAAGCCAGGATGCCGCTTGCAGTCCCCAGCAAAGGCCACTTTCGGAGCTGCTGCTTTTTGTGAACCGAGATTCCCAATAGAAGTAAGCCGCAGGTGACCGGTAATATCCACAGCCGCCAATCCTCCATGGTCGTACTGAAGATCCCGGCAATCAGGAACGCGACGATCGAGCCTCGCAACGCGATCATTATGCCTTTTCCTTCACCTGGTTTTGTCCAAACCCAGAAAAGAACGAAACCCAACACAACGGCAAGCGACCACAGGAGGCCCTGTTCCACCAAAAACGTCAGATAGCTGTTTACCATCGTCCGATAACCTTCCTGCCTTTGGAGCGGCTGATACCATTGCATGTATTCCCGGCCCGACCGTCCGGTTCCGAAGCCCCGCGGATTTTCCACCGCCATTTGCAGGGCACCCTCCCATAGTTCTATGCGGTTACCCACGGATGCATCATTGCCGATGGCTTGCCTGGACCGGGCACCTATGCCATTCCAGACAGCTCCGCCGATCAATGCCGCGATTAGCGAGATCGAAAGCCAGAACCGGGCGCTCCTGATCCATGACAAATCCATCCTTTTAGCTCGCAGGATAGGCACAGCTATGAGGTAGGCCACAGCTCCCGCAGCGCCAACCAATCCGCCACGGGAAAATGTCATGATCAGGCAATACCAGGCTCCCGCCAGCAATCCCGCGGACACGCACAGCGCCGGAAATTTCGGCCACTTCCCCTTGATGAGCCAAGCAGCCTGCCACACGCCCCACAGGAGCGGCACGGCGCATGCGAATAGAACCGCTGCCTTGTTGGGATTTTCAAAACCAAAACTCCAGCGCAGGCTGTCACCGTAAAAATATTGAACCGGAGTTTCAAAGCTCACTGCGGGTCCTCCTTTTCTCCCCACATGCGGGCGATCCCGCTGCTCGGCAGATAGATGCGCGAGTCATCGGGAATGTTGTCTCTCGCCTCGGCGGTGTTAGGCACGAATTTCCAGTCCTGGCTATCGCCGACATAGGGCATCTTTTCGCCCTGGAGGGCTAGGCGTTCGCTCTCGGTTGTCAGCGCGGACTGCGGTTTTCCAAGGTTCTTGTCGGTGAGTTCGTCGTAGTACTTCAAGAATTCCATATCCATCCGGTCCACTGCCGGGCTGCCTTCATGGACCATTCCGATATAGGAACGGAAAACCGGCGCCGCTCCGGCATTTCGCAGCCGGTCCACCATGTCCAGGGATGCGTTATAGCTCGGATCGGCCTCGCCGATAGTGATCAGCCAGGCGACTCGTTTGCATTTGTCGTTTGGCGCGTCAAACCAACTTGAAGAGTTGATCGCCACGGCCGTCACACGGTCCGGCGCCCACAGCGCGAAGCGATGGACAAACTGCCCCCCGCCTGAGAGGCCCTGCATCAGCAGCCGGTTCGTATCCAGGGGATATTTCTTGGCAGACAGCTCCAGCGCTTCCAGCAACGCCCTTCCGGAAAATGATTCCGGGTAATAGTAAGAAATCTTCCGGTCCCGTGCGGCTTCCCTGGGTTGTTTGAAAGTGCAGGTCAGGATAAACCAGCCGCGCAGATCCGCCAGGGCGAGCCATTCCGGGCTTTTTGCCAGCTTTTCCAATCCGTCCTGGTTGAGATATGGGCATAAAAACAACAGTCGGTAGGGTCGTCCCGGCAGATAGTTTTTGGGAGTCCGGAGGTAAAACGGGATCTCCTTGTTCATCTCCGAATGCGTCTTCACCTTGAAAACCTCAACCTGCTTGGGCAAGGCTGGGGGTGGGGGGACTACCAGCGGCCTCTGGCCGTTCGCCATCGAGACCGAGGTCATGAGCAAAAGACAGGCACGCAGGAATGCGGCGCAGAATTTCAGCCGCAAAAATGCGCGGTCTTTCCCACCAGCGGGACATCGCTTTATTTCAGAATGATTCATGATTGTTGCTGTTATTCCTTTTCCCAAACATCGGCCACGGCCTTCGATGGCAGTTCGATCCGCAACTCAGCGGGTATCGTCTCACGCTCCGCCAAGCTCACGCTCTTGAACGTCTGGATGTCTCCATACCTCACAACCGAAGTAGGCATTCCCCGCGGCTCTTCTTTCAAATAGTGGGCAAGAAAAACCTCCGCCATGTCCCGCACCGGGGGCGTCAATTCGTGGCCGGTGTTTTTGTAAGACCGCCACAGCCAAGGGCAGCCTAACTTCTGGCCCTTTTTGAAAAAATCCAGGGTCGCTCCATAGCGTTCGTCCTTCTCGCCGCACATGATCAATGCCGGCACTTTCTTCAAGCTCAGGCTGGGCTCGCTCCACCATCCTGCGGAATAAGCCACAAACGCTTCTACCCTCTGCGGCTTCCACAACGCGAAGCGATGCACGTAATGTGCACCAGCCGAGAATCCAAAAAATAATACTTTCTCCGTGTCCACCTTCGCCCGGCGCTTCAGCTCTGACAGTGCCTTTTCCATCACCTCTCCGCTGCCCTGCTCCGGGTAATAATAGCCCTTGCCCATGTTATTTTCGTTACCCTCCGCATGGAAAGTGGGAGCCAGCAACACGAGGTTCTCCTTCTCCGCAAACGCCCTCCAATGGGCATCCAGCATTTGCTCACCTTTCCCATTGTAGCCCGGCACCAAGACCAGCACTCCCGCGCTGGCCTTGGATTTTTCAGCTCGCCATGACTGGAATGGAACATCCATGCCATGGCTGGAAACCGTCCACTGCTCCTCCGCCGCGGATAGGGCGCAGCAGAGACGCATGAGCAAACAGATGGACAATCTCATTGTGCTATTATTGCAATTCTGCTAGAGTGAAGATCTAAGTTGTAAGTCTAAGCAGACGTTCGCACCCGAACGTCCGCTACTTAAATTTAATAAATCCTTCGCTCAGATCAATCTCTTGATTCATTAGGATATTACCTATAGGTCCTTCCATGGTATACAAATCTATTTGGCCATTTTTGTTTTTAATGAACGCTACCTCTACGTGCATAATTCCCTCCTGAATGCCGATTTTGATATCCCGATGATTTTCCAACTCGGCACTTATGGCCAAGACATCAAATTTTTCTGTATAACGGTAAGCCACCTTGGTTATGACACGGACAGATTTAGCGCCCGTTTTATCAAGAAGAATTTTCTCCAATTCAGCTGGAATCTTCCACTGAAGAGAGATCTGCGAATCATCGGACAGGCAAGGCGAGATAGTGCTGAGAACGGCTAACGCTATGAATAGTATGGCTTTCATGGCTATTCAAACAGATGCGTGTTTTCGCCGAGGTGGGTGAGAATCAAGTTGGCGTCCTTTTTGGTAGCCGCGGAGGCGCCTGCACCCATGATCGTGCCCTGCCATCCTTCGAGAGGGGTAGTTGTATCTCATTCCATTTGGATACGCGATAGTATACATGTCTGGCGCAAGCATAAAATGACCAACCTCATGAACGACAGTCTGAGCGGATTCGTCTGTCGTGAAGACTCCTCTATTTCCACCAAAAACCTGCGAATATACATTTGATGAATCATCAAATGTGATGACGTCATCATACGTGCTTGCCCAGTTCGAATTAAAATTACCTCCCGTTTGAAGACTAAAATTAATACCTACTTCCATCGACAGGCCAGCTTGGTCGGATTTGTCGGTTCCGGAAAATTTCCAAGCATTTTCCACCGCCGCCTTCCAAACGTTCATACTGTAAGTGGATATTGAATTGGTTGCGGTGTATACATACACGGAAAGACTAATAGTCTGCTTATGGTTGGCGAACGCGCGCACGGCTTTAAGCCCTTCGTAGTCAATACCCCACGTTGGGACAGGGGCGTAAGCATAAATATTCGGTCCATCCGGAAATCCACTCGGATCTTCCGATGTCCAACGTGCCAATTCCGGATTGTAGCTACGGTATTTGAAGGCGTAGTTGCCGGATGACTCGACATAGGGCCTGCCGGTGTAGAAGGCAGTGTCGACGTTCAAGGCTTCGGAACTGGCCTTGGCAGCCTGCTCCTTCCGCCATTCGGCGAGTTGTTTTTCGTTTTTGAATTCAGGCAATACCGTGGGCATGGAGCCGTGGGCGATGCCGCTGATTGACGCCACGAGGGCGAATGCTAGTTTGTATTTCATTTTGGTTTATACAGGTGAGAAAATGAGGAGCTATTGATGGCGAGCAAGTTCCACGCCAACTGGGCCATTTCTAACATATAGTTTAATGGATTCCATCACCTCTCCGCTGCCCTGCTCCCGGTAATAATAGCCCTTGCCCAGATTGTTTTCGTTCCCCTCCGCATGGAAAGTGGGAGCCAGCAGTATGAGATTCTCTTTCTCCGCAAACGCTCTCCAACGGGCATCCAACATTTGCTCGCCTTTCCCATTGTAGCCCGGCACCAAGACCAGCGCTCCCGCGCCGGCCTTGGCTCCCTCCGCTTGCCAGGAGCGGAATGGAACATCCATGCCACGGCTTGAAACCGCCCACTTCTCTTCCGCTGCGGATAGGGCGCAGCAGAGCATTGTGAGCAGGCTGACGGTTTGTTTGATCATGGGGGTAAGTATCCGATTTCCTTTCTTCCTGATGTTCATTCGCGTGAACATTGTTTTGTATTTTCAAGGACTGATTCCCGTAGCATGACCCTATCTGCGCCTTCCAAACCTTTTCAGTAGAAAATCAAACTCATCAAGTCCGCGGTAGACCGGACCAGCATATGAACCACTAAGATAAAAAAGCTCTAGTTTTCCTTCTGCGGTCAGCCTCAAAGGATAGAGCGCGTTTACAGTTTTTTCATCCTGTGGAATTGACCCCCACGCTCCGAAAAACTTCCAATCCTCTTTTTTTACGATTTCTGGAACATTACAATATACGCGATTAAATATGTAAATTTTACCGCCTATGCCCAAGTCATAGGGTTTGCCTGAATTAGTCAATTTAATTACAAGTTGCCGTGCATCATCGGGGGAAATGTTTCTAAATTTTTCCATAACGACAAGGATCTCTCGCCCTCTCTTTTCACCAATTCTTTTATTGGCGAGTTCCACCGCCTCTGAGCGAGTCCAGTCCGAGACATTAAGAATCTCCTTTACGCCCGAATCCAAATCAATTGGATCTCCCAGTGATCTAGAGGCTATAGTTATCAATATTGCTATATGTAATACAAATTTTTTCATTCCCATAGCATTGTTAACTTGTGATTGAATCCCGATCCAGTCCACCACGACGGTTCTGAATATGTAGCATGCATTACAGGCGCCCTCGAAACCGCACCGACGTTCCAGTTTAGCGGACTGTTTGCGCTGTTGAAAACAGAGTCTTGGTAAAAATCAATCTTTCCAGTGATCGTAGCAGTACCGCTTGTCCATGCGGTGGCGAAAGGATCAGTTCTGAACGTGTCGATATTGCCGTTGCCAATGACGCTTATATTACCCATCACCGTCGAGCTTGAGATAACATGCCAAGCCTCCCAATAGGGATCCTCAGGGGCGCTTGCGTATTGGCTTCCGTCCGAATATCGCACTCCAGAGTAGTCAAAAACGACTCTCTGCACTATCCAGCCTGACATGGAGTTATTGACACTGAAGGAAATCTCCGATTCTGCTTGTGCGACTCCATCTGCACCAATCGAATGCGGCCCATCGCCGACGGAAGAAATCGAGAAATTTGCGCTAGATGAGCCGGATTCGGGGATTCCAGTCACCTGGACATTGCTTAGGCCGAACCGGTCCAATGTATTGGTCGGCGTTGGCGAATAAATGTTACAGTTCGCACCATCTGGATATCCGCTCGGGTCCGCCGAAGTCCAACGGGCCAGTTCCGGACTGTAGCTGCGGTATTTGAAGGCGTAGTTGCCGGATGACTCTACATATGGCTTGCCGGTGTAGAAGACAGTGTCGCGAGTCAAGGTTTGGGTAGAGGACTTTGCGGTCTGCTCCGTCCGCCAATCGGCAAGTTGTTTTTCGTTTTTGAATTCCGGCAATACCGAGGGCATGGAGCCGTGGGCGGTGCTGGTGATGGACGCCACGAGGGCGAAGGCTAGTTTGTATTTCATTTTTAGTTTATGCGTCTTTGGTTTCTCACAGGGAGAGGGGTGGGAAGATGTTATTCGTTATAAGTTATTGGTTATTGGTTATTGGGTTAAGAATTACCGGAGGACGGGGAGCATGCGGGTGATTTCTGATTTGTTATAGTCGTTGGCGTCCTCGCTGTAGGGGATCGCGCCATCGTCAATGCTGACAACCGAGAAATCGCTGTTTACGAAATTGGTCTTCGTCAGGGCGCCGAAGCTCAGGGCATGTCCGGAGATGGACCTGAGCGAATTGCCTGGGTTCGTGGCGAGTTCCACTCCCGGAGCGGCTTTCCACAACAGGACCCCGTTGTTTCCCTGGAATGAAAACCTGACAAGATAGAGACTGAGGTTATCAGAATCCTTGATTTCCATGCTGCTGGCCTTCTCGATTTTCGGGGTCTCCCTGCTAGCATAGCCGCTCTTTTGGTATTGGACGTACCCGAAAGCGGCCAATCCAAGGACGGCGAGCACTTTGAAAATCGAGGCCACGCCTGAAGCCTCGCCTTGCCGCTGAGAAGCACGGTGAATGCCGCGTTGGGGACGACCGGGCTTTCTTCCTTGGGGGGAACGACTTCCCATGCGGGGTGCTACTGCGCCCCTCACGGTGGTGGGCGGTGCCGCCATCGGCGGCATCCGGGAACTGCCTATCGCGGACAGATCGGCGGCCATTTCAGAGGCGCTGGAATAACGGTATTCCGGGACAACTTGGGTGGCGCAGCGGATGACCGCATCGAAACGCGGATCGCAGCGAACGATGTTAGAGGCCGACCGCGGATCGTCGGCGGGCAGCTTGCCCGTCAGAAGCTCGTGCAGCACCACGCCCACAGAAAAAATATCGGCCCGGTAGTCCACGCTGTGCGGCGCGTCCACCACTTCCGGCGCGGTGTAGTGCGGCGTGCCGTAAATTTCCTCGCTCTCTTGGAACTGCTTGTCACAGGGACGGGCGAGTCCGAAGTCGCCGATCTTCGGCTGGGCATTGAGATCGAGCAGGATGTTCGCCGGTTTGATATCGCGGTGGATGATTCCGTGCTCGTGGGCATGAGCGAGGCCGTGACAAATGCCGGATACGAGACGGACGCTTTCCATCGGATCGATGGCGATGCCGTGGGCGGAGTGATGGATCGACTGGCCCGGCACAAACTCCATGATGATGTAGAGCATCCCGCCAACCTCGCCAGAGTCATAGACGCCGATGAGATTGGGATGATTGAGGCGTGCCATGGCCTTGGCTTCCTCCTCGAAGCCGGCGCGGAACGCTTGATCCGCGCTGAGTTCAGGCGGCAGGATTTTGATAGCAACCCTACGGTCCAGCGATTTTTGCACCGCGCAATAAACGGCACCCATGCCGCCGGTTGCGATCAGAGATTCGATCTCATAGCCGGGGAACAAGGAGGCGAGAAAAAATATTTCAGGGGCGGCAAAAAGTATTTGGGGGAAACTTTTACTCATGGTGTGTATAGGGTGAAAACCAATTGAGGCTGGTTTGCTACTTGCGCTAATCAGTGTCTTGCTGGTGTAGGATGGATACTATTAGAGGAATTTTCCTGGTATCTATCTGAACGTGTAACTTCCGCGTTTTTGTTGCGGCAATCAACACATCTCCTTCGTACACATCATCAATGGTTTCGACCCAGTTCTCCGCCCACTGCTTTACAGCATCCCTCGGATCATTGTTCATACTTAGTGCCAACTTCTCTAATTGGTCGCCCTTAAAAATTGGCTCGTATTTTGATACTGCGCTGGGACGGAAGACGGCTAACACGATCTCTCCCCGCTGGGGTCTGTATACGAAGAGAGCTGTTTTCGACAGCCTGCTCCAAATCAATTCGGGCAAAAATCCAGTTTCGTCCTTGTAAGCAATTCCGGACCAAAGAGGAGGAGATTTTCCATCAACCAACGAAATGGTTAAATGTTCACTGAATCTTTCTTTGCCCCAATCGGAGCCTATTGCAATTGCGTCAGCAATCGATATTTTCAATTTCTTATCCGGTGATTCGAATTCCAGATTCTGGGCACATATAGGTGTAGAAATGCACGCGAGGATAAATAACTCGATGAATTTATTACTCATAAAAAAGTTCTCCGTTGTATCCCGCTCCCGAGTTTACCAGCGTTTGATACAAGTAAGGTGAGAGCCCCCGCAGGGTCTCACGGCTGGTCTCTGCCTCGATCGGGTTGAGTCTTTCATTTGCCGAGTCCAATTCCCCATTTTTGGCAGCCGCGTTCTCTAGAAATCCTGCGGTTACTGTAAATCCATTTGGACTCCATCTATGTTCTCCATTAACCAGCGAATGGCTATAGAGAGACAATGATTGACTAGACCCAAAATCTGACGCGCTTAGTCCCCGCCATGTTGCGAATCCTGCGGTCCACGCGTGAGCATACAGCTCCTTAAAAGTGCCCGTATAGCTATCTTGAAGTTGGGTTACGCCCCATAGTGAAATAGTCCATGAGAATGTGGCCGCCTCAAGCCTTTCATACCTGGCATTTGGCGAATATGTACTCTCTTGGGTGATCCACTGTACGCGAAGGCCTTCGAAATCAACCTCACTCGTTGGATTCGGTGCATATGACTGGCTATTCGCTCCATCTGGAAATCCACTCGGGTCCTCCGAAGTCCAGCGCGCCAACTCAGGCTTGTAGCTACGGTATTTGAACGAGTAGCCTCCTGTGGATTCGAGATAGGGCTTGCCCGTATAAAAGGCGCCGACTTCGGTCGAAATTTCGACATTGTCGGAAGCGGCCTGCTCCGTCCGCCATTCGGCGAGTTGCTTTTCGTTTTTGAACTCCGGCAGGACCGTTGGCATCGAGCCGTAGACGAGGTTGGTAATGGGCACCAAGAGGGCGAATGTTAGGTTGTATTTCATTGTTTTGTTCTGTGAGAGGGTGGAGTGTGGTTCTTAGTTGGGAAGAGATGGGAACGGATCGATATGGCACTCCAGTATCGCGGCTTGATGGATCATCGATTCATGAATCATCGCTTCGCCGGAGGGAGTTGGTTATTGGTGGGAACGGGGTTCGCGGGTGCAGAAGGGCCCGCGGTGCCCATTGAAGCTTCCCCTGAAGTGGATTTTAGCGGCTGGCCAAAAGAAGTGAGATTAGAGAAGCAGACGCCTTCCGGTCCTACTGTGGCCAGGGTGCTGCCCAGCAGATCGTTGAGGTGCCAGGTGATTTCATCGGGCTTGCCGACGGGATGCGAGGCAATGGGCACGCCCCCGCTGGGATGAGGCTCGATGATGTAAAGAGTATCGTTCCGTTTGAGGAGGGCGAGGCCGTCCCAGAGGAAGGATTCGGATGAGGATCGGGGGTTGGAGATCGAGGATGGGGAAGAGATGGCGGCAAGCTGGCCGTCGGGCCAATAGGAATAAGTGGCTTTGGCACCGCCGGGGAGGATGGTGCTTATGATTTTGTCGAGCCAGCCATAGCTGTTGGCGGATTCGGTGCCATTGCCGAGCATCCGCCCGGCGCGGTCATAACGGTAGCTGAGGGAACTCTTGGCCCGACTGGCCAGACCCGTTTCGCTTTTGGGCAAGCTGGCGACGCTTTGGATGTCCGCGGGGCCGAGATCATAGGATTTAGCGAGTTGGTTCCCCGGGTTGTAGGTCATGACGGTGAGCTGGCCGTGAAGGAGCTTGGTCAACATGTTGCCCGCCGCGTCATAGGTGTAGGCTTCGACAAGCGACTGGTCGCGATCGTCAATGACCTTGAGCAACTGGCCGCTGCCGTCGTACTCGTAGCGGAGCGTCCGGCCATTCCATGTGCGGCGTGTCAGTTGGTCCGCGTCGTCCCACTCGTAGATGAGCGACAACGGTGAGGTGAGGCTGCCGCCTTTGAAGTCCATCCGTGCCAAGTGGCCGGTCGCGTCGTAGCCGATGTCCGCCGTAAGAGCGGGCTTGCCGTTTTTCGGAAGCCCGTAGGTTTTCTGGACGGGACGACCCGCTAGATCATAGCGATAACTGATGGCGGGAATCCCGTTCGAGACGATACAGGAAAGCCGCCCTGCCGGGTCGTAGCTCTGCTCGGTCTGCTGGAGAACTTCATAGCCCGTCGAATTCTCCGAAAGGACCGCCAGCTTGGAAAACAACAGACCCGTTCGCTGGCCCCGTTTATTATAACGATATCCCAGCAGGTAATCATCCAAACCGCAAACGGCATGAGTGGCTATGGGCAGACCTTCAGCATCATAGCTATACTCGAATGTGGCTTCGGAGCTGGTGGCCTTGAGCGGCCGGCCCTCTTTGTTATAGGTGTAGTAAAGCCGCTGGCCACTCCCGTAGTCGATGTAGGAGAGCGCCCCATCTTTTGTGTAAGTCTGCTGGATGGTTTGCTCGCCATTCGTGCGCCCGGTGTTCTGTCCCGTCCTGGGATCATATTGCCAGGTGAGAACATTGCCCAAGGGATTCACCTGTTTGATGAGGTGTCCCGCAGGATCATAGGTGAAGTTGATCTTGTTGCCGTTCCCATCGATCTGGGCAATGCGGCGATCGACGGCGTCGTATTCATAACGGGTGGCAGCGCCATTTGGAGCGATCTGGGCGGTGACGTTGCCCCGGGCATCCCGCTCGATCCGCGAAAGCCGGTTAAGTGAATCCTTTTCGCCGGTCACTCGGTGGAATTCATCGCGTACGAGTTCCTTCGTAACTTTGCCATTCTTCTTAACCTGAGAGAGTTGTCCATCGGCGTCATAAATCATTTCAGTTTTGGAACCATCGGCTGCGAGTTGCGCTTTGACCCTGCCGTTTTCATCATATTCCATTCGCTCCGTACGGCCCACTGACGAAACGGCATTGCACCTGCCAAAGCCGTCGTAGCTGTAGGAAACCGTGTCTCCGGCGGGATTGGTCACGGAAGCGATTTCACCCCGCGCCGTGTAGGTATAGCGGGTCAGGTTGCCATGGCTATCCTTGACCCCGATTAGTTTCCCATCATCACTGTAAGCGTACTCCGCGACGATCTCCGATTTGACACGGCTTCCACGGCGCACCCGCAGCGGTTTGGGTTCCCAAGCAACAAGCCTGGAGGGCCGGAACGCGGGGTCGTAATCGTAGAAAGTGATCACTCCCCCGGCATCGACAGTCTCGGTGAGGAGTCCTGTCTTGCGGTCGTAGCGATATTCCGCCGTAAGATTGCCGTTTTCCTCAATGCGTCGGAGCTTGCCATCGTACTTCTGGCCGGGTGCCCGGTAGTAGTAGCTTTTCCGTTCCACTCCGTCCTGGCGACTGGTCACGATGCCGCGCTGCTCCGCATAGGTCATCTTCTGAACGAGACCCGTGCGCCAGGTCACGGTAATATCACTGGGATCCCATTGTTTCTGGTCTTTTCCAAGACGCCCGTAGGCATAGCTGCAATTCCTATCCTCAATGAGCCAGTAATTCTCCATCTTCTTCCTGGCCAGAATTACCCCCGCCGCGGTGCCGTCAGCGCCCGGATTCACGAACTGGGTTTTGAACTCCTCGATGCGGCCCGGGTCATTCGTGTTGCCGACTCCCGTCTTGATCAATATCCCGGAATCCCGCTGATAAAGAAACTGGGCCATCTCGCCCGCCGGCGGACTCCATGCCGACAAACGCTCGGCGGTGCCATCCTGCAGGTAGGCGAATTTATGCGGTTGCCCGTCCAGCTTGAAGCCTGCGATGCGTTTGTTCGCCCCATAAACCGCAACCAGTAGCACCCGACGGTTATTGCTGGCAAGATCCCGGACCTGTATTCCTTCAAGTTGAGTGCCCCGCCAATCGAATTCCAGGATGCGATGGCCCGGAGAAAGGACCGCGATCAGCTTGCCCTTGCTGAACTGGTATTCCCAGCCATCTTCGTTCGAAATTTTCTGGAGGACAGGAGAAAGCTCAGCTTTCCACACGTGATCCGCACTGCGATAGTCCCCGAGGTCGTCGGGGTTCTCCTGCAGCAGCATTTGCCCGCCGGACGGCATGGTCCATACCAATGCGCCCTTGCCAACGGGAATCAGGGACGACTCCAATTGCGGGGAAAACCAACCGTGACCAAACAAGCCTTCCTGGGTCCTGGTCGTCAGGTATATCAGTTGGAGCGGAAAGCTGAATTCCGGCGAAGCGTTGATGGACCCCAGCCGATATTCGACCATCCAGCCGCCCGACTGGAGCGCCCTACCCGCCGTGGGAGGGTTGAAGGTCCAGGGAGCCGGCGAGGCTGCGGCACCGATGGGAAAAATCAAAAAGCATAACGCAAGGCAAACGCAGGAGATTCTGAACATGGAGCAGTTTTGATGTTAGAGCGCGCCGTGTGCCAAAAATAGGCACAAACTCTCGCGGCGCAAGCCGTGAGGTTTGGATAGCCAATCATTCGCGTCAATAAAAACATTGTTAGATTGTTAGATTGTTAGATTGTTAGATTGTTAGATTGTTAGATTGTTAGATTGTTAGATTGTTAGATTGTTAGATTGATTGACGAAAGGACTTTGTGACCAAAACGTCACTTGCGCCCTTCTGGTTGTACTGGCACGACTTTCGCGTCGCCCAGCAAGTCACTGGGTGAAAAGGGGCCAAAGCAAAAATGGCCCCGGGTTGTTAGAAACCCGACAGCAGCTCATCGCGTGCCGAACACTACTGGCGGGACGCGCCAGCCACGGGTATCAGCCGCGCTTAATCCCGTACCATTCGGATCGGCTCCCGCCTAATAACATCGCTTCTAAATGGCTCGGGGATTCTCCACCCGCTTTGATCCTTTAACGCCATGGCTCGCGGAACACCTCCATCCATGTCACCATGGCACGCCTGTTTCAATGTGGCTCCATAACATGCGTTCGCCCTCGAACACAAAGCGCCCGCGGAAGGTGGTTTCGGAAAGCACCAGCGGGAGCCAATGCCGGTCATCCTCCCACATGCGCTCATAGGGAATCGCAGAAATTTTCGTCCACACCGGCACCGCTTCATCGGTTTCGGTGGGCTCGCCGGTAAAATCATCGGCCCGGAAGATATGGCAAAGAATGTCCGGGCAGTCGGACATGGAGAACCACAACTCGCCCAGCTTGCGTGGCGAGTGCGGGGTGATCATGAGTTCTTCCTGGGTTTCGCGGATCGCCGCTTGCAGGGGTGTTTCGCCGGGATCGATCTTGCCACCCGGACCGTTGATCTTGCCCGCACCGAGTCCGCGCTTTTTTTCAATCAACAAGATCTCATCGCCGCGGATGATAAATACGATCGTCGCCGGCATTTCACCAACCCATGCGCTCCAGTCAATCGGCGACGCTTCGGAATTCATGATGACGCACCAGCGTTCGCGTAGGCCTCCACGGAATCACAGGTGCAAACCAGGTTGCGGTCGCCATGGACATTGTCGATGCGTCCCACCGACGGCCAGAACTTGTGCGCACGCAGATAGGGCAATGGAAACGCCGCCATTTCGCGGCTGTAGGCATGGGCCCAATCATTTCCGCAAACAACATCGCAGGGATGCGGGGCGTTTTTGAGGGGATTGTCGGTCGCGTCGAGACTGCCATCGATCACCGCCGAGATTTCGCCGTGGATGGAAATCATGGCATCGCAAAAGCGGTCGAGCTCGGCTTTCGATTCGGACTCGGTGGGCTCGATCATCAATGTTCCACCCACGGGCCAACTCATCGTCGGCGCGTGGAAACCGTAGTCCATCAGGCGTTTCGCCACATCCTCCACGGTGATTCCACTCGTTTCAGACAGCGGACGGACGTCGATGATGCACTCATGCGCGACCAAGCCGTTGTTGGCGGTGTAGAGGATGGGAAAATACGATGCCAGGCGCTTGGCCACGTAGTTTGCATTCAGAATCGCGGTGCCGGTTGCTTCGGTCAGGCCCTTGCCGCCCATCATCGCGATATACATCCATGAAATCGTGTTGATCGATGCGCTGCCCCATGGAGCCGAACAAACCGCACCGGAGGGATTGGGCAATTCGCGGTGGCCGGGCAGAAATGGGACGAGTTGTTCTGCAACGCCGATGGGACCCACGCCGGGTCCGCCGCCGCCGTGGGGGATGCAGAACGTTTTGTGCAAATTCAAATGACACACATCCGCGCCGATCCGGCCGGGACTTGTGAGTCCGACCTGGGCATTCATGTTCGCGCCGTCCATGTAAACCTGTCCGCCGGCTTCGTGGATGATTTCACAAATGGAACGGATGGTTTCCTCGAACACGCCGTGCGTTGAAGGATAGGTCACCATCAAAGCGGCGAGATTTTGACGATGTTCTTCAGTGCGCGCCGCGAGGTCCGCGACATCGATGTTGCCCTTCGCATCGCATTTCACGCCAACGACTTTCATGCCGGCCATGACGGCGGAAGCGGGGTTCGTGCCGTGGGCGGAGACGGGGATCAGGCAAATGTTGCGATGCGAATCACCCCGCGACCGATGGTAATGATAAATCGCAAGCAAGCCGGCATACTCCCCTTGCGAGCCCGCATTCGGTTGAAGTGACACGGCCGCAAAGCCGGTGACTTCAGCGAGCCAGTTCTCCAAGCCGACAAGCATCTCCCGATAGCCCTGGCTTTGGTCCGCGGGGACGAAGGGATGTAGTGATGATACTTCGGGCCAGCTCAACGGGATCATCTCAGAAGTCGCATTGAGCTTCATCGTGCACGAGCCAAGCGCGATCATCGACTCGTTCAACGCGAGGTCCTTTGATTCCAAACGCTTCAAATAACGGAGCATCTCCGTTTCCGAATGATAGCTGTTGAAAACCTTCTGGGTCAAAAACTCCGACTCGCGGGAAAGCGATGCATCCCAAGAAACACCGGCAGCAACACCAAATTCGATGTCACTCACTCCTAGAGCGCCTCCGATAAAATAGAGATCTCCGTCGTTAGTGGTTTCATCGAGTGAAATTCCCACATGATCCGCATCGATCCGCCGGATGTTCACTCCGTTCATCGTCGCAGTGGAACAAACTCCCTCAGCTTCATCGGGAACGCGAACGACAATGGTATCGAAGAAGCTCTGGTTCATTACCTCCACGCCGCCCGCCTTCAACGCAGCAACAAGAATGCGGGTCTTGTGATTCACCCTGCGGGCGATTTCCTTCAAGCCTTCCGGCCCATGATAGACCGCATACATCGAAGCCATTACCGCGAGAAGAACTTGCGCGGTGCAAATGTTGGATGTCGCCTTGTCGCGGCGGATGTGTTGCTCGCGGGTTTGCAGCGACAAGCGATAGCCGGCCTTGCCGCGGGAATCGATGGAGACACCGATCAAGCGGCCGGGCATCTTGCGCTTCAAACTGTCGGCGCAGGACATGAATCCCGCATGCGGGCCGCCGAATCCCATCGGCACACCGAAGCGTTGCGATGAGCCCACGCAAATGTCCGCGCCGAACTCTCCCGGAGGCTTCAGCAAGGTCAGCGCGAGAAGATCCGTGACGGAGATATTGATGACCCCGGCCTTGCTGTTCTTTGCGAAGAACTCGGTGAAATCATCGATCCGTCCACGGGTATCCGGATATTGCACCACGGCGGCGAAGGTTTCCGCGCCGGGTTCATATTTTTCCCAATCGCCGGTGATCACCGAAATGCCCAGCGGTTCGGCGCGGGTGATGATGACGTCGATGGTTTGCGGATGGCAGCGGTCCGACACAAAAATCGCGGTTCCCTTCGGTTTTCCGGCGAGTGCCAAACTCATTGCCTCGGCCGCGGCGGTGCCTTCATCGAGCAGCGAGGCATTGGCAACCGACAGACCTGTTAGATCGCAGATCATCGTCTGGAAGTTCAGCAGCGCTTCCAAACGGCCTTGCGCGATCTCCGCTTGGTAAGGGGTGTAGGCCGTATACCAACCGGGATTTTCCAGGATGTTCCGCTGGATCACACCGGGGACATGCGTGCCGTAATAGCCTTGGCCGATGAATGATTTGAGCAGCCGGTTTTTTGACATCACCGACTTCAAGCGCGCGAGGGCCTCGGGTTCGGAAAGCGCCTCCGGCAAATCGAGCGGACCGGCATTCCGGATGCCCGCGGGAACGGCGGCATCAACCAACTCAGCGAGTGAGCCATAGCCAATTTCACCGAGCATGTCATCGCGCTCACTTCCAATGGAACCCAAATGACGGCTGAGAAAATCGGAGCGAACGGACATGGTCAGAAATGGTCGACGCCCTTTGAATAAAGGAATTCCCAGCGGGCGCAACCCCCTGCTCCGAATCCGCCGTAAAATCCTACGACTTTCCGCGGGATTTGCTGAGCTGGGCCACGACGGCAGTGGCATCGCCGATCGCCCGCTGGCGCAAATCGTACCACCGGTCCTCGAGTTTTTCCCAGAGCGCTGGCACAAACTCCGGGGTAAATCCATGCTCACTCAGCCAAAACGCAAGCGTCGCCATATCGTTTTCGTCGCCTAACAAACCCGCGAGTTCCACGAACGTCGGATCGATTTGCACCGCTCCATCGGGTAAAAATCCGGCCGCACCGCAATACGCCTTCAAGGCCTTGCGGGCTGCGTGAAAATCGTCGGCGCCGCGGTGATCCAGCTTGCGGCAGCGCCGGACAAGCTTGCGCTCGAGTTTGCACAATCGCTTCGCCAACGGCTTCGCGTCGTCCACCGGCTCGCGCAGCGCAGCGAGGGCGATTTCAACCCGCTCGACACACCACTCGATCGCCGCCGACGGAGGACGGCGCGCGGCGGAATGGACTTGCTGGTCGAGCAAACCGGCGATCGCGCTGCCAGCCACGGTATTTTCCTCCCAGCCAAGCTTTTGCCAGGTGGAAAGCCGCGAAGCCGCATCGCGCGGGCCGGACAGCAGGCGTCCGATGACCCTGATTTCCTTCGCCGCGGATTTTTCCAAACCCAGCAACGCAAATCCCGCCCGCAACGATTTCCCCAGCTTGCGGATGGCATGAATTTCCTCGCCAACGCGGCCTTTCGAATCGAGCAGGCCGTGCAACAAACGCTCCAATTCGGCACAACGCTCTTCCAGATGGCTGCGGGGAGATGCAGCCACCTCTTCATGGGAGGGGTCCATGTTCGCGATGCAATCCAAAATCCCCCCGCTTGTCAGCGACGATCGTGTGACGAAATTTAAGGAGCCACTCTTCCTCTTCCCCATCAACCATCAGCTTCTTCGTTTCTTCGTTTCTTCACCCTCAACCCTCAACACTCAACACTCAACACTCAACCTCTTCCTCACTCCCCCGGCTTCACCAATCTAAAAACCCCGAGGCTCGCGATGCTGACCCCGATCGCGATCCAACCCAGCCGGTCGAAGTGCAGGAGTTTCGCACCCTGTTGGGCGACGATGCTGCTGCCCATCGCCGTGGTAAGGCCGGATGCCAGGTCGCGCGAGCAAGCCACCAAACTCATGTAGGCCCCGCGCCTCGCCGAAGGCACTGCCAGCGAGATCGTTGCCTGGCCTGGCACGAATCTGCCGCTGGCAAAGGTGAAGAAAAGACCCGCCAGCAACAACGTGTGCCAGAGCGACATTGGCCCCGCGGAAGTGAGCAAGCGGATCACCACGCAGGCACCGGTGATCAGGATGCAAAAGACCAGATAGCGCCCGTGCCGATCGGCGAGCTTGCCAATCAAGGGCCCGGTGAAAATCGTGACCACCCCACCTGTTAGATAAACCAGGAACAGGTGGGTTTCGGCCAGACCCGTGTTGCCAACCAGATAGGGTGACAAAAACGGGATCACCGTGAAATGGCCGAAAATCATCATCGCCATCAGCCCAAGGCCGAGCCATGCGTTGCCATTTCGCAGGAGTTCCACGAAGTCTCTTCCCGAATGGATCTTTTCACCTGTTAGATGACCGCGCACAGGAGGCAAGACGCGGAATAGGCAGATCCAGACGATGACCGCAATCCCCGCGATCGCCAGAAACGGTCCCTCCCATTTCCACAATTGCGCCAACTTCAGGCCGAAGGGCACACCCAAGGCCGCCGCCAGCGAAAACGCGGTCATGATGATCCCCATCCCGCGCGCACGCCGCTCCGGTGGCACCACGTCCGCAACGATCGCCATGATGGTCGCACCGCTGACGCCACCGAACGCGCCGCAAATCGCGCGGGCCCAGAACAAGGTCGCACCGCTGTTGGAAAGACCGCAAGCCAATGTCCCCAGCGCAAAACCCGCATAACAAATGAGCAGCAGCTTGCGGCGGTCGAATCGATCCGTAAATGGCGCAGCCGCCAGTCCGATGATCCCGGATGCGATCGCAAACGACGAGATCAAAGCCCCGAACTCCCCCGCGGAAATGTGCAGCTGCCGCATCAACTGCGGACCCAGCGGCATCATGATCATGAAGTCCATGATCTGCGTGAACTGCACCGCCGCGAGCAGGAACAAAAGGCCTTTTTCCGACAGCGCGGGCTTGGGCCGGTCCGCATTCAAAGACTCAGCCATACGGATTTAAGATAAGAAGTATCGGTGAAATCGGCGGGCATGTTCGTGGCGCGCGCACTCATCGGCCGGGGCAGCGAGGCGCGCAATTGTTTTTGAAAATCATTGAGGCCCATGCCGCGGCAGTTGGTCGAACACAAGAGCCAGCCGTCCGGAGCGAGCAACTCCGCGGCCAGAGCGGCGAGTGTGCCGAAATCTTTTTCCGCGCGAAACACCTTGCCGTGCTCGTCCCGCGAAAAGGTCGGCGGATCGAGAACAATGCCGTCAAATTTCCGGCCCTGCTTGGCGAAACGCTTCAACCAATGAAAAGTGTCACCCTTGCAAAAATGATGGGCTGCCGGGTCGATGTCGTTGTGCGAAAAATTCCGTTTCGCCCACTCCAGATAGATGCCGGACAAATCGAGGGTACTGGTTTCCGCGCCTCCCATGGCGGCGGCAATCGAAAACGCGCCGGTATAGGCGAAGGTATTCAGCACCCGCATCCCGTCACCGGATCTCCGCCTCAGCTCGGCGCGGTTGTCCCGTTGGTCGAGGAAAATGCCCTGCGAATACCCGGCGTCGAACGAGATTTCGTAAGCCATCCCATTCTCGCGGATCAGGAACGGCGACTCCACCAGCGGACCTGTTAGATGGCGCGGCGATTCGCGCTCTTGCTGGTCAAGCTGCTTCCAGTAACAGGAATGATTCTGCTCCGCAGCCCAGCGCTTGAACTCCGGGAGCCGCGATTCATCGGTCGTGGAAACCAGCCAGCGGTCAGCGAAAGACTCAAGGATCAAGCTTGGCAGTCCATCTCCTGCGCCATCGACAAGGCGCAGCGCGTCGGTGTCCGGGGAAACGACCGCCTGACGGCGCGCGAGCGCTTTTTCCAAAAGTTCTTCCATTAGCTTGGTCGCATGAGGGGCGGGGCAACCTAGAGGCACTCGTTGCCCTGCGCCAGACCCATGTTTTCCCAAAAACCTCCAGACCCCCGGCCTTTTGACCCGGGCTTGAAAATCCGGAACGGACTCATTGCCAGCTTCCGGGTTTCTCCCTAGCGTGATCCGACAATGACCACAACCCATGAGGCCTTGGATGCCGCCGTTGCCAGTTCGAAGCTGCTCGCCACGGCGAAAGACAACATCACCGCCGTGTTGGATGGCAGCGTCAGCGAAGTCACCACCGCCACCATCGCCGAGTTGGTTCAAAAGGGTGCCTGGGACGAGCTCAACGACCGCTTTTTCAAAACGCTGGCCTTCGGAACGGGCGGACTGCGCGGCCGGACGATCGGCAACATCGTCACCAAAGCCGAGCAAGGCGCAGGCGGTCCCAACGGCCGGCCCGAGCATCCCTGCATCGGCACCGCGACGATGAACTACTATAACCTTAGTCGCGCCGTCCGCGGGCTCATCGCCTACGCCAAGAAAGTCGCGGCACCCGGCCGCAAGCCGACATTGGTCTTCGCGCATGATACCCGGCATTTTTCGCGCGACTTCGCCGAGTTCTGCGCCAAAGTCAGCGCGGATCTCGGTTGCGATGCATGCCTCTTCGAAGGGCCGCGTGCCACCCCCGAGCTTTCCTTCGCCGTGCGCGAGCTGCGGGCCGATGCGGGTGTCGTTCTAACAGCCAGTCACAACCCCGCCCACGACAACGGCTTCAAGGCCTACTTCAATGACGGCGCGCAACTCGTCGAGCCACACGCGACCAACGTCATCCACGAGGTGAACGCGATCACCAGCGAGAAATATGATGCGCTGCCTGAGAACCAACGCGGCAGCATCACAATCCTTGGCCCGGAAATGGATAAGCGTTACGTGGATCTGCTCAAAACCCTTCTGCTGCGGCCCGCCCTACTTGAAGGCACTTCGACGAAAATCGTTTTCACCAACCTCCACGGCACCGGCGGCCACATCAATGTCCCGATGCTGCGCGGCTTCGGCTTCGACGTCCTCACCGTTCCCGAACAAGACATCCAGGACGGCCGCTTCCCCACGGTCGATTCGCCGAACCCGGAAAATGGCCCCGCGTTGAAAATGGCCATCGATCTCGCACTCTCTTCCGGCGCGGAAATTGTCATCGGCACCGATCCCGATGCCGACCGCATGGGCGTGGCAGTCCGCGACAGCGATGGCAAGATGGTGCTTCTAACAGGCAACCAGATCGGCTCGCTGATGGCGTGGTATCGCTTGAAAACCTGCTTCGAACTCGGCTGGCTCAGCAACGCCAACCGCAGCCGCGCGGTGGTGATCAAGACTTTCGTCACGACCGAACTCCAACATGCCATCGCCGATGGCTTCGGGGTTGGCATCGTCGACACGCTCACCGGATTCAAATACATCGCTTCGAAACTGAAGAAATACGAGGACGCCATCCCGGCCGCGAAGAAGGGCGATTATCGCTCGCTCAGCCAGGCCGAGACCCGCGCGCTGCGTTTGGAATACTCGCGCTTCTTCGTCTTCGGTGGTGAAGAAAGTTATGGCTATCTCGGC
>JANMJQ010000160.1:0-2441 GCA_031371445.1 Akkermansiaceae bacterium | reverse complement strand
GGTGAACGGGTGGAAGGGCATTGAAGAGATTTGAGATTTGAGATTTCAGATTTGAAATTTGAGATCATCAGGATTCGCGGATTTCGGCCATGGCGGGGGATTGGTTGGCGAAAATTTCGCGGGCGATGTTTTGGATATCGGCGTCGTTCACGGCGAGGATGCGTTCGCGCCATTCCGATACGGGCGGCACATGGCCGAAGTCGAGCAGCCCTTCACCGGCCCATGAGGCATGCGCTTCGGTCGATTCGAAAGACAACTTGCTGCGGGCGATCAGCAGCTTCTTCATGCGATCGAGCTCGCCCGGAAGCGGTCCGTGTTGCACAAGATCATCGATCTGGCGATGAATGCATTCCAGGGCTTCCGACCGTGATTCCGGATCAAGTCCGGCGCTGATTTCGAAAGCACCGGTTTCATCGAAGAGCGTCACGTCGCTTGAAATCTGATAGCATAGCCCGCGCTCTTCGCGGAGTTCCAAAAACAAACGCGAACTGGCGGCACCACCGAACATCATCGACAACATGCGGAGGGCATGGCGGGATTCAGCGTGGCGGCCCGCGGTATGCCATGCAAGGGCGAGCTGGAGTTGGTCGCTCTCGCGTCGCTCAACGATCTGCCGGGGTGGAGTCTGCGTCCGCTCGAATGGCTCCGCCTGGCTGCGGGCGGTAAAGGTTGCGGGAAGATGCGGCGCAATCATTGCCAAGACCTCATCGAACGCAAACGGTCCGGCCGCCGCGATGACGACATCGCGCCTGAAGTGGTGGCGGTCGCGGAATTCCAACAGCGTCGCACGATCGATTCGCGCGATCGATTCAAGCGATCCGGAGATCGGATGACCGAGCGGATGATCGCCCCAAAGCGCGGAGGAAACCAGGTCCTCGATGTGGTCCGATGGGGTTTCGCGATACATCGTGATTTCCTCGCCGATCACCTCGCGTTCGAGGGTGACCTCAGCTTCGGGGAACGTTGCATGCCAGACCATGTCGGCGAGCACATCGGCCAGCAGCGGCATCAGCTCCGCCTCGCCGCTGCCTTCATAGACGGTGCGATCTTCCGAGGTGGATGCGTTGAGCTGCCCACCCGCCGATTCGATTTCGAAACTGGTATCGCGCGCGCTGCGGCGGGGGGTACCTTTGAAAACCATGTGCTCGACGAAATGCGCAAGGCCTGCCGGCAGTTTCGATTCATCGCGGCTGCCTGCTGGAATGTAAATGGAAAGCGCCGCGCATTCGGAATCGGCGATGGTCGCCACCGCAAGACGCGGGCCGCCTTCGATCTGCCGCCACTCGTAGGTTGCCATGCTCATTGGATCAGGGCTTCGGCGAGAGCCAGATCGGCTGGTGTCGTGATTTTTAAATTCGGTCTAACAGCTTCGACCAACTTCACCGGAATGCCGATTCCTTCCAGCGCCGAAACCTCGTCGGTCACGCGCAGCCCTTTTGCCGCCACCGCACTGTAGGCATCGCGCAATAATCGGATTTCGAAAACCTGCGGCGTTTCCATGAACCATAAATGTTCGCGATCCACCGCGCCGGTCGTGTAATCATTGGCGTCCGAGCGTTTCAAAGTCTCCGTCACGCGACGCGCCAAGGCTGCGGATCGATGTTCGCGAGCAGCGGCGACACAGCGGTCAATGTCGTCGCTTGCCACGAGAGGCCGGGCACCGTCATGCACCGCGACAAGCTGGATGTGCGGCGAAACGAGAGCCAAGCCGGCGGCGACGGAATCCTGACGCTCTGCGCCGCCATCGGTGCGCGTAACGGGTTTGGTGAAGTTCATTTCGCTGACAAGCGGCCAACGTTCTTCGGGACAAACGACCACGATCTCGGAAATGGATGAGGCTGTTAGAAATGCTTCCACGGTTCGCCGCAACACGGTTTTGCCGCCAAGGAGTGCCGCCAATTTGTCGAACCCCATCCGCTGGCCTGAGCCTGCCGCCACGATAATCGCGGCGCAGGGGGGATGGGTTGAATCGGTGGGCATGCGGGCAATTTTTAGCAGCCCTCTTGACTGTGCGGAAAGAGCCAAATTTCACTGTAGTTTCGTGTAATGGGATGTAGCTGAAAATGATGGGCAAATCCGACGAAGGCCTTGGACTGCGTGCAGCCTTGCTGCCGCGTTCCGTGAGACAGCCCGCTGTCCGCGATGCGGGAAGTCCGCAGCAGGCTGCCGGACTGAAAGCGACAGCAGGCTGTAGCGGTCCAAGGAGTGGAAGCTCTCTAACGCCACCCCTTTTTCCTTCACCCCACCATCCCACCCGTTAGAGTCCGGTATTGACCCTCTGAGGTCGCATCTTCCGACCACTTTCTTCATGCACTGGACCGAACCCGCCACCGCCGACGACTCCCACGCAGCTCTCGAGAAAACCCTCTGTGACGCCGCCAACCAGCTCTGGGCCGGGGCCGCGCTCAAGCCTTCCGAATACTCGCCCACCGTCCTCGGCC
>JANMJQ010000150.1:0-7902 GCA_031371445.1 Akkermansiaceae bacterium | reverse complement strand
ATAGCGCAAACGCCCATCGCTGCCGGTGCGGATGATGGAGGAGCCGCTGACTTCAAGATCGGATGGCATAGGTTGCATACATGGGTATGTATGCTTGTTATGCCGGGGAAGTGATAGTGGCCGGGAATAGACCGCTTACGGTTCCGGTGGTTTGAGAAAGTTTCGGTGGGCTGGAGCCGGGAGAGGCAAGAGAGGCGGTATTCGCGTCATTTATTACCTGTGGCGAGGCGACACCGCTTTCCTGATTTTCGCATATCCGAAGAACCAACAAGAGAATTTGACACCGGCTCAGGCCAAGCTGTTGAAGAATCTAATCGAATTATACACCAATGAATGACAAGGATTTTCAGAAGCTCGTGGAGAGCGTCAAGCAGATGGGATCGATCATGCATGGGCAGAAGGTCCCGCACCGTCGAACTGTATTGACTACAGTGGATGTCAAAGGATTGCGAGAGAGACTCGGCCTTACCCAGAATCAATTTTCTAGAATGATTGGGGTGAGTATCAAGACGCTTCAGAACTGGGAGCAGGGAAGGCGTGAACCCGAAGGACCTGCCAAGGCGTTGTTACGTGTTGTCGAGAAGGAGCCACAGGCCGTCATGAGCGCACTCCACGCCTAAAAATCCAAGAGGCACAACAAGCCGCGTCGCTCAACGGGCCATAAGCTTTTCAATCGCATTTCAAACACACCTCATGCGCGCCCGTGAGCGCGCTCATCCCCTCCGCGCTCAAAGACAGCGCGGACGAGAGCGTTCTGATTGCGATAGATGGATTGGGATTTGAGGGATGTCATCATGGCGCCGTGAGGATGCCATGTCAGACATCTTCAAACATCCGCCGAAGCAGTCAGGCGAGCTAGAGCCCTGACGGGCTTGCCCGCCTGCTTCGGACGGTGGGGAAATGGTACCGGTCCTCGTGGATTAACATCATACGTCCCATCGTGGGCTTGCTTTCCGGGAAACGGCATTTCAACCAAGGCCAGTTGGCTGGAGCATCCTGTTCCGGTCCGTTGTGGGATCCACCCCCACGATTGGCGCTTGAACGGGACGCGGATGTGGACTAACTTTGGTCCGGATGAAAACGATCAATGTCCATGAAGCCAAAACGCGTCTATCGGCTCTGTTGGCGAGTGTGGAGGAAGGGGAGTCGTTCCTGATTTGCCGCTACGGCAAGCCGGTGGGCGAGCTGCGGCCTGCATCGCGGCGTGAGAGTCCGGATCCACTTCAAACGCATCGCGAATTGGCGGGAAAGATCTTGTATGACCCCACCGAAGAGGCGGATGCCAACGAATGGCCGGAGGAAGGCAGATGATTCTTCTCGATACCTGCACGCTGCTGTGGCTGGCCATCGAACCCTCGGCGCTGTCGGACCGGGCGAAGCGCGCTTTGCGGAGCCATGCCGGAGGACTTCATGTTTCAGCGATTTCCGCATTTGAAATCGGGCAGAAGGCCGCGGGTGGAAAATTGAAGCTCAAGCTCAAACCCTCCCTCTGGTTTCCCCGTGCCTGCGAGCTGCATGGCATCGATCCACTCCCGCTCGATATAAAGTCGTGTCTGGCGGCGGCTGCGTTGCCACAGCTTCACAAGGATCCGTTTGACAGACTGCTGGTCGCGACCGCCCTCACTCATGGCCTTGCCATTTTGACTCCGGACGAAAAAATCCGGGCTTATCCCAAGCTCAAATCCCTTTGGTAAGGGCGATGCAGTGGCGTTCAATACCTCGCCATCCCCGCATCGATCTGCGTTGCCCACGCATCGACACCGCCGCGCATCGAGAAAGCGTTGATGCCGGCCGATCTCAAAAACCGCGCGCCACGCAACGAACGCATGCCGTGATGGCAGACGACAACAACTCCGTGCCCGCCATTTTCTGTTAGAGCGGCTGACTTCGCTGGAAAATCCGCGAGCGGAATCCACTCACTGCCTTTGATTTGGCAGATCGCGATTTCATCCTCCTCGCGGCAATCGATCACGCGTGGCCGTTCGCTTGCGGGCAGATCGATCCATTCCGCCATCGCCGCGGGTGAGATTTCCTCCGTCACCGCGGGATCGGGGAGCAGGCTCATTCGACGATGACGGGCGTGCCGACCTGGACGTTGTCGAAGAATTTCTCCGACATTTGATGAGGCATGCGGATGCAGCCGTGCGAGGCGGCATAGCCCGGGAGATAGCCGGTGTGCATCCCGATGCCGGGCATGATCTGCATGAAATTCGGCATCGGCGCGTTATAGAAAACCTCTCCTGGCTTCGGCTTGTCCACGCGGATGTCCACGTTGTCGTTGGTGGTTTGGCCGGTGGCCGTGTCCTTGAACACACCGTAGACCGAGGATTTGTGATTCTTGTCCTTGGCGATGATCTTGTAATTTCCGGGAGGGGTTCCGTGGTCTTCCTTCCCGCTCGAAATCCGGGAAATTCCCACGAGCACGCCACCTTTGTAAAAGAACGCCTTCTGTTGATCGCGGTTGATTTTGATCAATGGGCTCCCCAACGCGCTGTCGCCGTCCCAATAGGAAACGTCGTCGGGAATCGCAGGAGCCGGATGGCCGTTCCCGCCCGATGTTTGTTGCCGGATCGGTCCGCCCACGCCGGCCAGGTAATTCGATCGTTCCGGTCCGCAGGCCGCAAGGGCCAGCACGGCGGGAATGGTAAGGAAAAGTGTAATTTTCATCGGCGGGCGGACCCTGTACCGAAAAAGGTGTCCGGTCAAGGGCGCTCCCCAACCGTGGCCGCGCCTCGGGAATTGAATCTTGAGACATGGGGTTGCGAGAAAGCAATACCGCCAGTGGCAGGACGAATCCCGTCATCCATCGATTCAGTTCAAGAAAGTAGGGCCGTTTTGGTCTGCGCGCATTAACGGCGACGTGCGAAGACCACCATCAGCCTCTTCTCTTCCTCCTCGCTTGCTTGCGAGGCCCTTTCTTCCGAGCTGATGAAGGTCCGACCTGGGCGGCGGGCTTCGTGTGCGGCTTGCCCTGCTTCTTGGCGATGGGTGGACGTTTGGATGAAACATGCGTCCCCTCACTTGTCGGCTTGCCGGCGACGGCGAAGTCCACGAAGCGTTTGTCGAAATCGATGTTGATGACCCGCAGCGGAATGCGCATGCCGAGTTGGATGACTTTGCCATCCATCGACGCCCATGCCATGCGGTGAGCTTCGAAGCGCCAGCGGCCTTCGGGTAGATCCTCGCGCTTGACGACGCCACGCACGCCCATGTCGGGGATTTCCACCATCAAACCCATCGGCCTGACGTCGGTGATGAGGCCATCGAAAATCGGCGGATCGTCGGAGCTGGCGACGCGATGGAGATATTCCAAAAGCTTGATCTGCTTCGTTTCGCTCTCGGCATCGGACGAGGTGCGCTCGGTGTCGGAGATATGACGTGCAAGTTCACGCAGGTCCGCTTGCGATGAGGTTCTGTCACAAGGTTGTGGCGGATTTTCCAACAGCGGCTGCAAGGCGCGGTGCACCACCAAATCGGCATAGCGGCGGATGGGACTAGTGAAATGGCCGTAGTCGGTTTTCGCCAAGCCATAGTGGCCGATCGGTTCCGCGGAGTAAGCGGCGCGTTTGAGGCTCTTCAACAAACCGAGCTTGATGACATGTTCCTCAGGCGTGCCCTTCGAGCTGTCTAACAGCTTTTGGATGTGCGCGCGGTTTGTCAAATCGCCGGGTTGATAACCATGCGCTTTTGCGGTCGCGGTGTAGTCGATCAAGCGCGACGGATCGGGATCCTCATGGATGCGGTAAATCGCCGGCTTCATCCGCTCGCGCAAAATTTTCGCCACCGCTTCGTTGGCTGCGAGCATGCACTCTTCGACGAGCTGATGGCTCTCCGTATGAATCACCGGATCGGCGGTGATAGCGCGGCCCTGGTCGTCGAGACGGACCTTGATTTCCGGCATTTCCAGGTCGAGCGCGCCTCTTTCAAATCTCCGGCGCCGCAGCGTGGAGGCGAGGTTCCATGCTTCCTTCACCATCCCGACGAGCGTCGGATCGGAGCCAGCGGGTGCGGGTTTGCCATCAAGGATTGCCTGCGCCTGCTCGTAGGAAAGTTTCGCGCGGCTGTGGATGACGGCGTCGATGAATTTCGACTTGGTGATTTCGCCGGTCTCTGAAATTTCCATCAACGCGCACTTCGTCAATCGATCCACATCGGGCTTGAGCGAACAAATGCCATTGCTCAGTTCGGTGGGCAGCATGGGCAGCACGCGGTCCACCAGATACGTTGAGTTGCCGCGCTCAATCGCTTCCTGATCCATCGGGCTGCCCGGCTTGATGTAATGCGAAACGTCGGCGATGTGCACCGCCAGCGTCCAACCCCGCGCGCTTCTCTCGCACCAGATTGCGTCGTCATGGTCCTTTGCGTCCTCGGGATCGATCGTGATCACCAGCCTGTCGCGCCAATCCTTGCGTCTTGCGATTTCCGACGGCTCGGGCTCTTCGGGCACCGCACGCGCTTCCGCGAGCACGGCTTCGGGAAACGAGGTGCGCAAGCCGAAGCGATGGATCACTGAAATGATATCGACGCTTGGATCACCCGGCCAACCGAGCACTTCAATCACACGACCCCGCGGCGGCTGGTTGCGGTCCGTCCATTCCTCAAGATCGACGACCACCGTCTGTCCCGGCTGGGCGGTGGTATCACCTGTTAGATCGATGCGGCCATCGATCGCCTTGTCGTCACACTCGACCCATGACGTATTGCCTTTCCTTTGGAAAATCCCCACCAGTTTTCCCGAGCGACGCGCGACCACCTTTTCGACCTTCCCCTGGATTTCATCGCCGGGATCGGGAGTGAATTCGCTGCGGACACGGAAGGGACGGGCCGCGGGCTTGCGGACGGAAATTTCCACGCGGTCGCCATCGAGCGAGGGTCCGACATCGCGGCGGGTGACCATGATCCGCGAGTTGACGGCGAGGTCGATGCTGGTGCCTTCGTTCTGGGGATCGGTGGGATCCGGAAAGAAAAAGGCGTGGCCTTTGGGGTGAAACTTCAGGGTGCCGACCAAACGGTTTTGGGGTGCTGGCGGGATTTTGTAGGATTTCTTGTTATCCACGATGAGGCGTTCCTTCACCAGCGCGTCGAGGCTGTCGCGCAGTTCGCCGAGGCGGGAACCGGGGATCTTGAGGCTGCGGGAAAGCTGGGATTTGGAAAGGGGGTTGCCGTTCGCGTTTCGAAGGGCGGCGAGAATCTCATCCCGCAGATTTTGTCCGGACATGCCGGAATTTGCATTTTGAGCTGCCCCGCCGCAACGGCAAAGGCGGCGGGGGGCGAGATTTGGATTTTCTCAGCGGCTCTTGAGCCGTGACTTCCAGTAGTCGGGGTGACGGCTGGTGTGCATGACGTATTCATAGCATGGCGAGTCCGATTGGCGAGCTTGGATCTCCCCGCAGGACATCAGGGGCCCGACACTAGGAAGGAACGACTCAAAACGACTCCTGCTTCGAAAGAACTTCAACCACAGATGGACAGGATGAACGCAGATCAAGAGGATAAAACCGTGGGATAGCTCGATTTTAATCGGTGATAACTCAAAAAATTTCTCTCTTATCCCGTCTTCCATCTGCGTTGATCTCGTTTATCTGTGGTTAAAATCTGAAATGCCGTTGCCCTACACAGGCCGCAGAAAAAGTTTGCTAGCCCGTCAGGACGCGGTTAGGTGTTTACCATGTGAATGCGGACCTGATTGAAAGATTGCACAAATCTGAAATCCTGTTTGCCTTCGAAATCCGTCAGGAAACCCTCAAAACGCCATGAAATCGCAACCTTCCCGCCGCCACGACGGCTTCACTCTGGTCGAGCTCCTTGTCGTCATCGCCATCATCGCGGTCCTAGCCGCGGCGGGTTTCGCGGCCGGCAATATGGCGGTCCAGAAGGCCAAAAAGGTCAAATGTCTCGCCACCTGCACCAGCCTTGAAGCCGCGATTGCCCAATTCTACAGCGAATACAACTATCCTCCCAAGGCGATCGACAAGGACACGGATGTCAGCACCGACTCGGATAAGGAATTCCTCAACGAGTTGTCCGGCTACACTGTAACCGGCACACAACTGAATCTCCGTTCGGTCAAATTCCTGTCGGTCCGGGAAGGCAAAAACAAGAAGGACGGCCTCATCATCACGGGCACAGGAATCAACACATCGACTGCGGGCCTGTATGACCCGTGGGGCGGACCCTACAAGGTGCTTCTGGACGGAGACTATGACGAGGTTGTGACACCCAAGGTTTCCGCTACCAGTGCACCCTCGCAGCCGGCCCTCAACGGCCGCAAGTCCGCGGTCTGGAGCAACGGCTCGGACGGCATCAAAGGCGGTGGCACCGTCGGCGACGACGTGGTCACCTGGCAAAAATAAGCCTGGACTGCGGTGGCAGAGCCTGCCCGTTACCCATAAGTCGTACCACTTCGCGCTTGTACCAAACGATCGTTTGACATATCGCGAGGGATGGATCTTGAAACTCCCTCCGTCGCTGCGATTCGTTCGTGGGCTTCTTCCGAATTTGCTTCTTTGGATTGCAAGGATGTCCGTCGGAAACGACGTTTTGAGCGCGTGGCCTCGGACTTTCTCAGTCAGCCCGGTGTTTCGATCCCTGATGCCTGTGGCGACTGGGCCGGGACCAAGGCGTGTTACCGGCTTTTCGACCATGAGGAGATGACGGAGAGCCGGATTCTGGACGCGCATCGTGAAGCGACTACCAGACGATTGGCCGATGATGATGAGGATGGTTTTCTGTTAGTTATTCAAGACACGTCCGCGCTGAATTTCAGCAGTCGCTCCGGGATGGAAGGCCTTGGACCCATTGGCAGCCAAAAGGAGAACAAGACGCCGGGGCTGTTCCTGCATGGTCATCTGGTGGCCGGCGAGAGTGGAACGGTGCATGGCATGTTAGGGGCGGATATTTACGCCCGGAGAGACCGCGGGAATGATCCCAAAGGCATGCGTAACCGCCAGCCGTTGCATGAAAAGGAGAGCCAGCGGTGGGCGGACGGTTGGCGCAAAGCGCAGAAACTCTGGCAGGATCTTGGTGGGAAACGCCGGGTGCTTTCGGTCGCGGATCGTGAGGCGGACATCTATGAATTGCTTCTGATGTGCCAACAGGAGCGGGCACAACACGGAGACGGTGCCGGATTTTTGATTCGCAGCAACCACAGCCGCCCGTTGGATCGGGAGGAGGGAGGTGTGTTGTGGCAAACGCCGGAAGATCTAACAATATTGGCCGAATTGGTAGTGGAGATCCCCCGGGGAAAGCAGGGTTTGAAAAGCCGTCGTGCGACATTGACGGTACGGGCCGGACAGGTGCGGGTGGCGGCTCCGACAAACAAACGCAAGTATCTCGGGCTGAAGGAGAGCGTTGGGATGTGGGTTCTTGAGGTTGCGGAACTTGATCCGCCACACGGAGTCACGCCGGTGTGTTGGCGTCTTTTGACCACCGAGCCGGTCATGAACGCTCAAGACGCGAAGCGACTGGTGGCGTGTTATGCCATGCGGTGGCGGATCGAAATGCTGTTTCGTATCCTCAAGAGCGGCTGTCGTGTGGAGGAACGACAGGTGAAAACCGTGAAGAAACTCAAAGCCTTCATCGCCCTGGATCTGGTGGTCGCCTGCCATTTGTTAGTGCTGACGATGCAGGCCCGGAGTAGACCGGACGATCCCGCGGATCGCTGGCTCGCCCGGGAGGAATGGGAAGCGCTATGCGTGCATGCGGCGGGAGGGGGAGCAGCGCCCACTCAATGTCCCGGCATCAGGGACGCAGTGTTGATGATCGCCAAACTAGGAGGCTTCCTGGCCCGCAAGAGCGATGGAGACCCGGGATCGGAGGTGTTATGGAAGGGATTCGCAAAATTGAAGATCTATGCCGAGGCATGGAAAATCTTCAGCCACCGTATTTATGGGTAACGGGCAG
>JANMJQ010000140.1:0-125392 GCA_031371445.1 Akkermansiaceae bacterium | reverse complement strand
CGAGGACGACTCGCTGAACATGTAAGGGGCTTGATAGTGACCGGACTTTTCCTTCACGAGTTGCCGGACCAGATCATTGAGAAGAGCTGACGCGCCGAATCGATAACGGTCGTTGCGCAGCCAGCCGTCGCCGAGGGTTTCTTTGACCGCTACCAGGAAATGAAGGGCCTGCTTCGCGGTGCGGATTCCACCCGCGGGTTTCATCGCGATCTCAATGCCGGTCTCCAGATAGAAATCGCGAATCGCTTCCAGCATCACCTGATTGTTGGAGAGTGTGGCGTTCAACGAAGTCTTGCCGGTGGATGTCTTGATGAAATCGCCGGGACGCAGCACCCGCATTGCGAGGAAGGACGCGGCGCGGATGTTATCGTAAGTTTCCAGTTCGCTGGTCTCGAGAATGACCTTGAGCGTTGCCGCGCCACAGGCTTCCAGCACGGCGGAAATCTCATCCTGCACGAGGTTGAGCTCCCCTTCGAGAAACGATCCGCGGTTGATGACCATGTCGATTTCGTCCGCGCCATCGCCGACAGCGGCACGCACTTCGGCAAGGCGCGTGGAGAGCGGTGCCTGGCCTGAGGGAAAGGCGGTGGCCACCGATGCGATTTTCACGGAGGTCCCTTTCACATACTTGGCCGCGTGTTTCACCATCGCCGGGTAAACGCAGACCGCGGCGGTGGGCGGGATGTCACCGTCGTGGGGCCGCAGCGCCTTGACGCAAAGGGAAGCCACCTTGCCGGGCGTGTCCTTGCCTTCCAGCGTCGTGAGGTCCACCATCGTTGTCGCCAATTTCAGGCCGAAGACTTTGGAGGATTTCTTGATGCTGCGCGTGCCGTATTTCGCGACGCGCTCGTCGATCCCGATCTGATCCACCGTGCCTACCTCTTCCAGCAGGCGGCGGATGCTTTGCGAATTCCGTCTGGCCATTGCTGTGAAGGTCATGCCAAAGGCCGTTACTGCCAAGGTTCAAGTTGCGGAGGACCTAAAAAAATAGCTTGGCGGCAATAGGGTAATGGCTCATTCAGCGGCTTGAGAAAACCAACCCACCATCATGTTCAAGGAATTCAAGGAGTTCGCGCTTAAGGGAAATCTGATCGACATGGCCGTCGCCTTTGTCATGGGTGCCGCCTTTGTCAAACTGTCCACTGCCTTCATCGAGGACATGGTCATGCCGCTGGTCGGGAAGCTGTCGGGAGGCTTCGATTTCACGAACATGTTCATTCCGCTCTCGAATGCCAAGTCTGCGGCGACCTTGGCGGAGGCAAAAGCGAGTAACGTGCCCGTCATCGCTTACGGCGATTTTATCACCGTTGCCATCAACTTCGGGATCGTGGCCTTCGTCATGTTCCTAGTGGTGAAAGCGATCAACAAGGCAAAGAAGCTCGCCGCAAAAAAGGCCGCCGAGGCACCTGCCGCCGCACCTGCTCCCTCCACCCAGGAAGTGCTCCTGGGCGAGATCCGCGATTTGCTCAAGGCGAAGAGCTGATGGAGGAGTGAGAAAGGCACCACCCAGAGTCCAGAAACCGGTCGGTTTTGTTGCAATCCCTAGGATTCCTCTCGTCAGGGGCGATTGAGATGCATAGGCTTCTGACGTAAAATAAATTAGAGCGCCGTCGACTTGGCACGCTCGTTGCTTTCCCGTTCATCACCAATCCGCCGAACCATGAAAAAAATTGAAGCGATCATCAAACCATTCAAGCTTGAAGAAGTTAAGGAGGCCCTCGCCGAGGTGGGTGTGCAGGGAATGACAGTTACCGAGGTCAAGGGTTTCGGTCGCCAAAAAGGTCATACGGAAATTTATCGCGGTTCGGAATACACCGTGGACTTTTTGCCGAAGGTTAAGATCGAAATCGTTGTCGACGACGGCCAGGCCGACGGCGTTGCGGCGGCGATCGTCAAGAGCGCGAACACCGGTAAGATCGGTGACGGCAAGGTTTTCATCTCGACGGTTGAGGAAGCGATCCGCATCCGCACCGGCGAAACCGGATCATCGGCTGTTGCCGTGAACTGAGAATTTCACCATCCCATTTCAACCGGCGGCTTCCCTCATGGAATCCGCCGGTTTTATTTTGTCCGGGACGCCCCGAATTCTATCGGCCGCCGGATTTCCAATCCTTGAACGCAGCGCCGAGAAAGCGGGCGACATCGCTTGCGGCCAGGGATTCCTCGGAGCAGGCGCGCCCGGTCATGGCGATCTCGGCCGCCCTCCCGCAGAGCCACGCTGACAGCGACGCGGCGTCGATGGGGCTGTCGCCGATTGCCAGTCTGGCCCCGATGACGCCCGCGAGGAGGTCGCCTTGGCCGCCGCTGGCCATGCCGGGTGTGCCGGTCGAGTTGCAACGCAGTGCCTGCCCTCGGCCGGCGACAATCGTGCGACTACCTTTCAGTAACAGCGTAGCGGGTGAGCGCCAGATGAATTCCCTTGCGGCTTCTTCGCGTGGCAAGCCGGCAAGGTCGGGCATGAGTCTTGCGAACTCTCCGGGATGAGGCGTGACGATATGGATTTCTGTTAGAATCGACAACTTCCCGGAGGCCGCAATCAGGTTGAGCGCGTCGGCATCGATGACGACAGGGGATTGCGATTCGAAAATGACATCCAGCAAGTCCTCCGCGGCGTTGCCTTTGATGTCGACCATGCCGCAGCCAAGGACCAGCGCGTCAAAGCGGGTGGCCATGACCTCGCAGGGACGATCATAACTCCGGACGATGATCTCCGGCGGGCACTTGCAGGAAATCACGGCATGCGCATCAGCCGGCACAAACAAGGTGACCAGGCCCGCCCCACCACGAAGCGCGCCGGTTGCGGTCAGCACCGCTGCCCCGGTATAGGTCGCCGAACCCGCAACGATAGCGACGCGGCCGGCCATCCCTTTGTGAAAATCGAAGGGGCGATGTCCTTTGCCGCAATCCAATGTTTGGGGCGAGATCAGTGAAATATCACCCGCACCATTTTCTGTTAGAGCGTCCATCGGCACCAGCGCCAGGGCTCCGGTGATCGAAGCAGCGTGTCCTGCCAGCAGACCGCGCTTGGCGTTGGCGATCATGAAGGTGACATCAGCGACAACGGCTTCTCCAGCGCAGTGGCCGCTATCGGCATTGATGCCGGAAGGAAGATCCACCGCTGCGACACGCGCACCCACACGCTGGCGCAGTTCGGCCATCTCGCGAGCCAATGGGACAAACTCCTTGCGAAGTGGTCCCGAAGCGCCGGTTCCGAGCAATGAATCTAACAGAACGAATGGTCCGCCGCTGTCATTCACGGGTGTGGTCTCCAATGCCGCGTGCAATCCGAGCTTGCGCCATTTCACCAAGGTCAGCTGCGCGAAGTCTTCCGTGCGACATGCGCAACGAGCTCCGACCTTCCATCCATAGCGCTCGCGCAAAATCCCAAGCGCAACCAAACCATCTGCGGCGTTATGGCCTTTTCCAAGGTAAGCGATGATCGTTCCGGCCTGCGGAAAAAAACGTGCAATAGCGTTCCCAAGCGCCTCGCCCGCGGCATCGACAAGCTGTTCTTCGGTCCAGCCATCCGCCAAAGCCCTTGCCTCGGCTGCCAGAGATTCAGCAACAGTCATCGCGCCCATGCGCGAAATGTTAGCAAGCCGTCAAGCCCGCCGCACGGCAAATCAACCGTCCTTGCGATAGCGCTGGATGCCATCGGCAATGCCTTGCGCCAAAGACTCCCTGAAGTTCGCGGACTTCATGCGGTCGCGCTCGGTGGAATTGCTGATGAATCCGCACTCGACCAGGATCGATGGAATACGCGAGTTACGCAGCACGAAGAAGCGCGCGAACTTCGACCGCCGGTCCAGGGTGTTGGTGCGGTTCATAAGGCTGTTTTGCACGTAGGCGGAGAGGGTGCGGCCTTGCTCGCTGTAATAGAATGTCTCCAACCCGCTGGCACCTTGATTGGTGGTGAAGTTATAATGAACGCAGACAAAGATCGCATCCTTGTAGCTGTTGCCGATGTTGACCCGGTCCTGAAGCGTCACGAAGTAGTCGCTGTTGCGCGTCATCACGGTCCGGTAACCGAGGGCCTTGAGCTTGGTTTGCAAACGGAACGCGGTGTCGAGCGCGAGGTGCTTCTCATACACTTTGCCCCATTGCCCGCCGAGGTCCTGTCCGCCGTGGCCGGCATCGATGACAACGGTGCGAAATGGTGCGGCATTTGCAGCGCCGCCAAAGGCAAGCGCCGCCATTACTGTGAGGGATTGGAGGAAAGATTTCATGAAAGTGAAAGTTAAGACAACAAAACAATCAGCACGTATTAATATTTTTTAAAATTTAGTAAAGCGAAAAGTTGTCGTCGGGCAAATTTCCCGATCCGCCTGGGTCAGTTGCCGATTGCCGGACGATCGGAAGCCTTGCGGATTTTGGCTTTCGCCGCTTCCGCTGCCTGGGGATCGTAAACAATGCTATTGGTGACCCGGACCGTGCCATCGGGGAAAGTGAGAAGCTGGGGATCCCCGCTGCCGCCGCGCTGATGGATTTCTCGACCCACCAGTTGGCCGTCAGTGTCGATCTGGCAATGCACCCACATCGATGGCGTGCCCAGATACATGACATGCAGGCGCTGTTGTTTGTCCACGGTGACCAGCGGTTTGCGCAGCATCAGGACATCGCCCAAGGCAAAGGTGCGGAGGTTGCGGCCGGTTTTATCGTCGATGACCTGCGCGTAGATTTGTGCGGTTTGATCGCCGTTGAAATTGAGGATCCGGAACTCGCGGATCTGCCCGGGCTTTCCTGGTAAGCCGACTTTTTGCGTCCAGTAGGCCGTGCCCGGGCTTTGGTTGAAAAGCACGCGGTTGGTCGAAAACCCTGCGCCCGAGGACTCGGGCATATGGATGAGCGCGACGGCGGTATAAGTGCCCGATTCGCTCAAGATGAAATGCTCGGCGAGATTGACCTGGCGGGCGAGTGTTTCACCGGCTTTGAGGGTCATCTTGCCGAAAGCAGAGCGGCCTCGTGGAGTCACCGGATCCCCGCGGCTGTCTTTCAAAATGAAGTCAAGCCACTGCGTGCGGCCGTCGCTGTAGAAAGTGATGTCCTGACCCGCGTGGTTGGTGATGGACACAACGGCGACCACCGCTTCGCCGGCAAGATATTGGCTTTTGGCCAGCCGCAACGTAACAGCCAACTGTCCGTGTGCCGTGGTGAGCAGCGCCATCACCATGCCAGCAATCAGGGTTAACCGAGTCACGAGGGACAACTAGCCCAAGCGCCGGGGGGGCGTCAATGAATTGAAAGATTCGTTAGATTTCCAGTCTCTCAAATCCCCCCGTCCGGGTAGAGTTGGTGGTATTTGATGGCCTCTACCGCGATCGCTGCCGCGGTTCCGAAAATCGTCTCCTCGCTGGCTGTCCGCGGCACCTGCGCCGCCGGGCGGGCCAGACCGAGGATGATTTGGCCGTAGTTCTGAGCCCCGGCGACGTGTTGCAGCAGCTTCAGCGAAATGTGCGCCGCGTCGAGGTTCGGGAACACCAGCACATCCGCGCTGCTTCGGACGTCAGCGGCTGGCAATTTGATTTCTGCCGCAGCGGGATCCACTGCGACGTCGGCCTGCAACTCGCCTTCGATGCTGATTTCGAGAAATTCCCTGGTGACACGGTCACAGGCCAGCGAGGTCGCCGCTGCCACCCGCTGCGCATCCGGAGTGGCTGCAGAGCCTTTCGTCGAATGACTGAGCATCGCGACGCGGACTTTGCGGCCGAGGAAATGGTGCGCCAGCTTGCCGGTCTCGACCGCGATGGCCGCCAGTTCGGCCACGCTGGGGGTCGGGATGAGAGCGCAGTCCGCGAGGAAAAGAATGCCGTCGCCGCCGAGGTTATGCAGATGCGGACCTGTTAGAATATTCACGCCGAAGGTCTTGGGAACATCGGGCAAGGGCTTGATCATCTGCAGCAAAGCCCGGAAGTAGGCGGGGGGCATCGTTTGGTTTCCGCCGACAATCGCGTCCGCCTGGCCGTATTGAACCATCAGCGCGCCGAAATAATGCGGCCGCGCGACCAGCTCCGCGGTGCTCGTGGCTTGGGTCGAACGATACCGCGACATGTTCACCACGCGTTGGCAGAACAACGTGAAATCCGAGGCTGTCGGGGGATCGATGAGTTTTACAAATTTCAGCGAAACGCCGTGCTCCGCGGCCATCGCACGGATGCGGTCGCGATTTCCCAATAGAATGGGCGCCACCGCTTCCTCCGCCACCAACCGTGCGGCGGTACGGATGACCCGAATGTCTTCGCCCTCGCTGAAAACGACGCGTTTCGGGTGCCGCTTCAGTTGCTCAAGCAAATGACGGGTCACCGGGTTGCCCACCAGGGGCGTTTGGGGAATCTCTGGCATGGAAAGGCTGGCGCTTGCGGCGCGTGCCCAACCTTGTATGTCTTCCACCGCGCGTTCAACCCCGATTCATCCCGAATTCCACCCGTGCCCGCCGATTATCACACGCACACGCCCCTTTGCCGCCACGCGACGGGCGAGCCCGAGGCCTTTATCGACGCCGCGCTGGCCGCCGGTCTAACAGAATACGGCATCTCCGACCACGCCCCGCAGATTCCCGAACCCTTTGACGACTGGCGGATGGCGGTCGCCGAATTGCCCGCGTATTTCGACTGGATCGAGCGCGCCCGCACCCGGGCGGCGGGCCGGATGCCGATCCGTGCGGGCCTGGAATGCGATTGGTTGGCCGGCTGCGAAAATTGGATCGCCGATCTCGCGGGCCGTTACGATTGGGACTATCTCATCGGCTCCGTGCATTACCTCGGCGACTGGGATTTCGATAATCCCAAATGGCTTGGCCGCTGGGCGCAAAGCGATGTTGAGGCGGTGTGGGATCATTATTGGAAAACATACACCGCGATGGCTGACAGCGGGCTCTTCGATATCATGGGTCATCCGGATCTCGTGAAAAAATTCGCGCATGTGCCGGCAGGGGATCTCGACCGCTTCTATCAACCGGCCATCGATGCCATCGCTGCATCGGGAGGTGTGATCGAGTTGAATACAGCGGGCTGGCACAAGCCATGTGCGGAAGCCTATCCAACGCCACGCTTTCTCGAACTCGCGAATGCCGCGGGAGTGGGACTCGTCATATCATCGGATGCACACGCGCCGGAAGAAGTGTCGCGCGATTTCACCAAGGCGATCGAACTCGCGAAAGCCGCGGGTTATCGCGAAACGACGCTGTTCGAAAAACGAAAGCGGCGGACCGAAGCGTTGCCATGAAACTGGAGCACGGAATTCATTCCGCTCGAACAATCTCTCACGCTCCCTTCGCCGCATTTATCAAGTCCCCCAAGGGACGACAGAACTGCCTCTGAAATTTCGGCAAAGCGTCCTAACACCCGAGCGCCTTCGTCCAATCATTTTCCTTGAACCCAACCAGCGAAACTCCATCGCCAATGACAAACGGCCGTTTCACCAGATTGCCGTTACTTTCTAACAGATCGAACGCCTCACACTCACTCATCGCGTCCAAGCGCTCTTTCAATCCCATTTCCCGGTAATCCATTCCGGACGTGTTGAACAACTTCCGCATGTTGCCACCCGCCGCGGCGAGGGCGGCTTTCAATTCCGCACGCGACGGCGGCGTTTCACGGATTTCCTTCGCGCGATATTTGATACCCCGCGCATCGAGCCATTTGAGGGCGTCGCGGCAGGTGCTGCATTTCTTGTATTGGTAAACCGTAAGCACGAAGCGAGCTTGGCGGGGCGGTGAAATTCATGCAAGCTGCCGCTCCGCCATGAAAGCCCGCTTGCTTGAAAAGATCCGCACCGAATTGCGTGCCAGCTTCACGCGTTTGACCAAAGCGGCTTCGGAGGCCCATGCCGCCGCCACCGATCCGGGGAGCAAGGCGGAGGGAAAATACGACACGCGAAGCCTGGAGGCATCCTACCTCGCGACCGGCCAAGCGCGGCAAGTGGAGGAGTTGGCGGAATCTGTTAGAATTTTCGAGGCGCTTGAGCTGCCCGATTTTAAGGAAGGTGATCCGATCGATGCCGGAGCCTTGGTCGAAGCCGAGATCAACGGCGAGAAAAACTGCTTCCTCCTCGTCCCGGCGGCGGGAGGAATGGAGATCAGTGACGCAGATCGCGAAGTCACTTTGCTGACGCCTTCGAGTGCGCTTTACCGGAAACTGTTAGGAATGCGCGTTGGCGAAAAGCTCGAAGCTCCCCGGATGGAGATTCTGGATGTGAAGTGACCTAAAAATTGGAGCGCGGATCTTCAGTCCGCCTCTGCGAATAACGCAGTCAGATTCTCCGTCATCGCATAAGCCAGGGGCAGTTCGATTGACGATTTCCGATTGATGATTGTTGATTGTTGATTGTTGATTGTTGATTGTTGATTGTTGATTGTTGATTGTTGATATGTGATTTGCCAGAATCAGGCGTTTCCATCGGCCGATTTTGGCTTCCCAAATCAGAATTCAAAAATCCCCAATCATCAATCATCAATTAAACCGCAGAAGATACGATTGATGATTTCCGATTGGTGATTGTTGATTTTTGATTGCTGATAGATCCCCGCATCCAACGGGCTCACCACACCGAGTCCATTCGCTCCCGTCGCCACATGCAGATAGATCTCCGTTGTGGTGATGTCTTCGTGCCCCAGCAAATCCTGGATCGTCCGCAAGTCCGTTCCGCCTTCCAGCAAGTGCGTGGCAAACGAGTGCCGCAAGGCATGGCTCGTCACCCGCTTCTCGATTCCCGCCGCCGCCGCCGCCGCCGCCTCCCGCGTCACCGTCTCGCCCCAAAAATCTGGATTTACCGCGAAGGCGCAAAGGTCGCCAAGGGGCGCGAAGTCAGGAGGGAAAGTCGTGGTCCAGACGCTTGATGCCATCCTTGAGACGGACGGTGTGGAAATTGATGAGGATACCCAAATGACAGTTCGACATACACACCTACCCTTCGGAACTTCCTTGTAAAATCAAGGAATCACGACAAGTTTCGTCAGGTAGTCCCATCCTTGATATCACTCCCGGAGGTCCTACGAATAAATACTGTTCGACAAAGAATGAAGACCCAAAATTTAAGTCCTCTTGTGATGCGGAGTCTGTTGATCCTCTCGGCGGTCGTTGTGGCCATCGCGCTGGGACTTATTCTTGCGAATCGACCTCCAAGTCGAGCCGATGAGCTCAAAGCCTTCCTCGGGCAAGGCGAGATTTTGGATTCCGCGAACAAACGAGAGGGTTTGGATCACAGCTACTGGGCTCGATACAAGTGCGACCCCGCGGAGGTGAGAATCCATCTGAAGAAGCATTCCTTCCCTCGCCACGAGAGTGGGACGCAGCGATTGGAGCAGTATTTCCTGAATCCGTCTTTCGATTGGCCTCCGGACATTGGCCATTTTCAGAAGGATTGGATCGTCTTTACTGTGGGTGTGGGTTTCTACCGGCTTGTTGCATTTCCAGACGACAATTCCTCCGAAGTCTTCTTTCTTGAGTATGACACTTAGCCGGAGCGCATCCTCTTGATGCGTCCCAACCTAGACAATCAAATCGTCGAACAAGATGACGCAGCAAGTTGCTCTGAAATATACCCTGAGATCCGCTTGTTCACGCAAGCCGCGAGGCAAGATTGGCGGAGGTTATCGACAGCTCCTCTCGGGCCGCGGCGAAGCCGGGTTTGATCGTGTTGAAGATGATCTTGATGCGTTGGTCGTATGGCGCGAAGGCGCTCTTGATCGCATTGAGCGAGAGCTTTTCCAGATCGGCCAGGCTCAGGTCGAACAAGGTGGTGGCGAGTTCGGTTTCCTGGGTCATCGAGGTGTCGCTCATGAGCCGGTCATCGGTGTTGAGGCAAACCCGGAAGCCGCGGCGGAAGAACATGCCGAAGGGGTGCTCCTCAAGACTCGCGCAGGCACCGGTGTGGAGATTGCTCGTCAGGCACATCTCCAGGGGGACGCGGCGGTCGAGGATATGTTGGGCAAGAGCGCCGAGCTTGAGGCTGCCATCGGGAAGGACCGTGATGTCATCGCGCAGCCGCGTGGCATGTCCAAGGCGATGGGCGCCGCAGTATTGGAGCGCCTGCCAGATTGACTCTGGACCATAAGCCTCGCCGGCGTGGATGGTGATGTAAAAATTCGCGCGTTCGATCGCTTGAAATGCTTCGACATGTTTCTTCGGTGGAAAGCCATGTTCGCCGCCCGCCAGGTCAAAGCCGACGACACCGATTTCGCGGCAACGGATGGCAAGCTCCGCCGCCTCGAGTGAGTTGGTCATGTGACGCATCGCACAGATGATCAATCCCCACTCGACGCCATAGGTTTTTTCACCGCGTTCCAGTCCGCGGACGACTGAAGCAACGACCTCATCCTGCGTGAGGCCGGCGTTGGTATGATAGACTGGCGCGAAACGGATTTCCGCATAGACCACGCCATCGTGATGCATGTCCTCGATGAATTCGAAGGCCACCCGTTCGAGAGATTCCGCGGTCTGCATCACCGAAGTGGTGTGGAGAAATCCTTCGAGGTACTCCGGCAAATTTCCGCGTTGGGCGCCGCGGTGGAACCAATCCGCGAGATCCGTGGGATCGGTCGTTGGGAGGCCATTGTAGCCGGTCTCTTTCGCCAGCTCGACAACCGTCGCTGGCCGCAACCCGCCGTCGAGGTGTTCGTGGAGCAAAACTTTCGGCAGGCGGCGGATGTCCACGGCCTCCAGAAGGCTCTTTCCGGAAAGTTGCGGTGGGAGGCTAAGGCTACTCATTCCGGCATTCTAGCAGGTTCCACACCCAAGGGCAGAACGAAAAATCCAAGGGAAATCAAGGGCCGGGGAGGGCAAAAAAGGATACCGCTTGATTTGTTAAGTTTCCCGAAATAATCTCGCCGCCTTTCCGAATGGCGAAGAAGAAAAAGCCGACGAGCCGCCGTGCGCCAGCCAATCAGCGGCGCAGCCGGTCGTCGTTCGCCGAAATGGTTGGCACCGCAAACCGCCGGGCTCACGACACCGCAAATCGCCGCGCTGACAGCCGGCCTGACAAATTCATCTGGTCGGTGATTGGCGATGCGGTGATGGACGACGAGGTCTCCGCAGAATCATGGGAGGGGATCAGGCGGCTTTTGCGCTGGAGTCTGGCCCTGCTGTTGCTGCCTTTGTGCTGGGTGACGACATGGACATTCCTGTCGCGTTTTTCACAGGCGACGGTGGATCAGAATTTTTGGAGCACGGCGGAGTTTTGGTACTTCGCGACGGGTGCACTCGTCATGGTCGGATGGTTCTGGTCGGGCTTGTTGAAATCGACATTCCTCTATCTTTACGTGCTTGGCCATGAGCTCACCCATGCGGTTTTCGTGGTTCTATTCCGCGGCAAGGTGACGGAGTTTCATGTCAGTTCGGAGGGCGGCTACATCACTACCAACAAGACGAATCTGGTCATCGCGCTGTCGCCTTATTTTATTCCATTTTGGTCGGTCGTTGCCGCGATTGTTTATACCTTGCTGCGCTTCTGTGCCCACCTGGATGCCGTGTGGGACCGCGGATTTTATGCGGCGATCGGCTTCACGTGGACCTTTCACATGGCGTGGACCGTGTGGATGATCCCCCGCGACCAGCCCGATTTGAAAGAGAACGGCACGCTGTTGTCGCTGGTCATCATCTACCTCGCGAATCTGTTGGTGCTGGTGACCTTGCTTTGCGTTGCGAGCCGTTCGCCGCTGGAAAGCAGCCGCGAGTTTGCGATGGAATGGTTGCGCTATGCCGCGACCTCCGGGGACCAGTTGCTGCGCTGGGGCAATGAGGCGATTGGCGATTTCATCAAAGCCGGCAGGTTTTAGTTCCTTCGTTTGGGGTTGAAACGGCACGAAGCCGCAAGGATGCTGCGCGCGTGATCTATCTGGATGCCAACGCGACGACTCCGATCCTGCCTGCGGTGCTGGACGAGATGTTGCCGTGGCTGAGGGAAGGCTATGCGAATCCGTCCGGAGCCCATGCCGCGGGAAAAAAGGCCCGCCAGGCGATCGATCAAGCCCGCGAGCAGGTGGCCGCCCTCATCGGTGCTGATCCTTCTGAAATCATTTTCACCGGTGGCGGCACCGAAAGCGTGAACATGGCGCTGAGATCCTTCGATCACTTGGCCGGCCCCGGTCATGCGGTGGTGTCGGCGATCGAGCACAGTGCGGTGCTGAAATGTGTGGAGCAGGGGAGCCGCGAAATTGTTAGATTACCGGTGACTGCCGGGGGACGGATTGATCTCGATCTGTTAGAAAAGGATTTGCAAAACGCCGCCTACCTTTCCCTGATGGCAGTGAACAACGAAACCGGCGTGATCCAACCGCTGCGCGAAGCCGTGGAAATGGCGCGGGTAATTGGAGTTCCTGTTCATACCGATGCCATCCAGGCTGTTGGTAAAATCCCGTTCGACGTCCGCCATATCGGAGTTGATATGGCCTCGCTCTCGGCCCATAAATTTCATGGACCCAAAGGCGTTGGTGCCTTGTATGTGCGCTCGGGCCTGCGCTTCGAGCCACTCGTTTACGGCGGTGGCCAGGAGTCGGGACGCCGTAGTGGCACCGAAAATGTGGCAGGGATCGTCGGCATGGGAGCAGCTGCTGAGATCGCCATGCAATCGAGGGATATGGCCAGCATCTGTTCCATGCGCGATGCTTTCGAAGCCCGCGTGCTCTCCGAAATCAGCGGCGTGAAAGTGAATGGGGACACCTCCTTCCGTTTGCCCAACACCAGCCATTTATCCTTCGACGGCTGCGATGCGGCGGGCATGCTCATTCTGTTAGATGAGGCCGGCATCGCGTGCTCGGCGGGTTCGGCCTGCATGACCGGCAAGCAACAGCCATCGCATGTGCAACTGGCCATGGGCATCCCGCCCGAACGCGCCAAAACCAGCCTGCGCTTCGGGTTTTCCAGGCTGAATACCATGGACGAAGCGCTTGCGGCGGCGGCCAAGGTGAAGAATGCGGTGGAGAAACTCCGGCGCGTCCAGGGCAGTGGGGTCGGGCCGGTGAGCATTTACTCGCTGTAGATGCGGAGGTTATTAGTTATATGTTAATAGTTATAAGGAAAGAGCCTTCGCCCAATAACCAATAACTTTTAACGAGTAACTACCTCTTCAACCTCTCCAAAGCCGCCTTGCCAGCTGCATCGTTCGGGCCTGACAAGGCTTTTGTCACCTGGCCCACTAGCCCACTGCGGTTGCCGCTTCTCTTGATAATGCTCGCCGCGGCCTCTTCCGCCGCTTTCCGCAGATCGTCGTTTTTGGTGAATTGGATCAAGGACAGCAGGTCTTCGAAGTCGCTGTCGGTCGCCGCAGCGCCCGCCGCTTCCAACGCCGCCACCCCTGAATACGTATCACCTGTTTTTCTAGCGAATCCAATCAATGCGGTGGCCATTGCGGAGTTTACCCGTTTGGCCAAAACTTCGCGGATCATGGCCTCGCGGTCTTCCGGCAACAAATCCGAGCTGGTCAATGCGTGTGTGGAGATCGTCGCATCGAAATCCGAATCGTCGGTTGGCTTGGCGAGTTCCAGCGTTTTGAAAATGCCGGCACGTTTGGCATTGTTCTTGGGATCGCCAGCAGCGCTGAGGAAGTGCGCGAGATCGGCGGCCGTCATCGATATTTCTGTCGTTCCCGGTTTAACCGCCAATTCGATCATGTCGTCGTACTTGGTGCTCGCGCGGCTGGCCTCGATGCGTTTCTTCAGGAAATAACCGGCAACCGCCAACGCGATCACCATGAGCACGAGGACCATGATCATGGTGCCGCTCATGCGCTTTTTCGGTGGGCGTTGCGGCAGGTTCCGCGTGACCGCCGGGGTCGCCACAGGGTTGGTTGACGAACCGGATCCGACGTTCGAGGCCATTGCGTCGGGGGCGGCAACCACCTCGTGGACGCTGGGTTTGAAACCTTCCGGAGGCAACAATGGCTGCGGCGCGGTGGCGGTGGTCGGTGGAGGTTCAGGAATCGCTTCCCGCTCATTCTCCGCGGCAGCGGCGGCGGCCTGGGCAGCGGCGGCGGCGGCGACGGATGGATGCACCTTCGCGGTCGGAGCGTTGCGCGGAATTTGCCGGCCCGGTCCATGGGGGCTGGCTCCCGGAATGATCAACCGTGGCCGCGGCCCCGCAACTTTGGCGGTGGCGGCCTTGCCCAGACTCATCGTTGGGTTCGGGTTCTTGTCGTTTTGTAAAAACACCTGCAGCGCCTGGCGGGCCGACTCCGGCCGATCCGCGGCCTGCCGGTTGATGTGCCACATGATCCAATCGCAGGCCCACATCGGTATGTCGGCACGGATCTCCTGCAACGGGATGACCTTGTGGTGCAAATGCGAAACCATCACCTCATTGCCGGTTTCCCCTTTGAACGGATAGCTTCCAGACAGCGCCTGATAATAGACGCAACCCATCGCATACATGTCCGTCCGGGCGTCGATCGGCACCCGCTCGAATTGTTCGGGTGCCATGAAAAAGATCGAGCCAAACACCGCCTCCATCTCCTCAAGCTCTTCAAGCGATTGCGACTGCGTCAAGGTCGCCAGACCGAAGTCCACGATCTTCATCTGGAATTTTCCCGAGGGGAGCCAGGTCAACATCAGGTTCGATGGCTTGATGTCGCTGTGAATCAGATCGAGCTCCTGCGCGGCAATCAGCGCCTCCTGGGTCTGCAAGGCGAGCTCGCGGAAATCGTTCCATGTCAGCGGCGCGCGTTCGATCAATTCGTCGAGCGTCTTGCCGGCGATCAATTCCATCACCACGTAAGGCCCGTCCTCGTCCGTGCCGACATCGTAAACCGTGACAATGTGCGGATGCTGCAAGGATGCCAGGGCTCCCGCCTCCTTGATCAGTTGGCGCGTCGATTCCGCCTGGAGCTCGGGATCCTCGTTGTTGACGGAAATCCGTTTGATCGCGACCTCGCGCTTCATCCGGGTGTCGTAGCCCCGATACACCGCACCCAAGCCACCCTGGCCTATTTTTCCGCGGATTTCGTATCGGTCTTCCATGCTATGGCGTGCCCCAGAGTGGAAAAGAATGACGGGACCCGCAACCACGAAAACCGAACCCCGGTAAGGGCGGCGGCCGGGACCGCAAAATGCGCGCCCGCGGCGAGTCTGGCTCTTTACTCCGGTGCGGGTTCCTGATTGCTTTCCGCCCGCATGAAAATTCTCGTCGCTTACTCCGGAGGGCTCGATACCTCGGTGCTCCTCCTTTGGCTCAAGGAAAAATACAACGCCGAAATCGTCGCCTATTGCGCGGATGTCGGCCAAGGCGACGAACTGGACGGCCTGGAAGCCAAGGCCCTCGCGACCGGCGCGTCCAAGTGCTTCATCGGCGACCTGAAGGAGGAATTCGCGCGGGACTACATTTTCCCGATGATCCAGGCCAACGCCATTTACGAAGGCCGCTACCTGTTGGGAACCTCGATCGCCCGCCCCTGCATCAGCAAGGGCATGATCGACGTCGCGCTCGCGGAAGGCGCGGACGCCATCGCCCACGGAGCCACCGGCAAGGGCAATGACCAGGTCCGCTTCGAGCTCTCCGCCGCCGCGCTGGCTCCGGACGTGAAATGCATCGCACCCTGGCGCGACGCGTCGTTCCGCAAGCAGTTCCCCGGCCGCGCCGAAATGATCGCTTACGCCGACGCCCACAACATCCCGATCAAGGCGTCGATGAAGAAGCCCTACTCGATGGACCGCAACCTCCTGCATATTTCCTTCGAGGCCGGCAACATGGAAGATCCCTGGTATGATGCGACGACGCATGCCGACGCTGACATGTATGTGCTTTCGGTTTCACCCGAGGATGCTCCGGATGAAGCTGAGTATATCCAAATTCTTTTTGAAAAGGGCAACGCCATCGGCCTCAAGCATTCGAACATCGACAAGTTGCTGACCGAATTGGGCGATGTGAAAACCACCGGCCAGCGTGATGGCTACGCGTTGATGACACCGTATGGCATCATGCGCGTGCTGAATCTGTTAGGCGGCCGCAACGGCATCGGCCGCGTCGATATCGTGGAGAACCGCTTCGTCGGCATGAAATCGCGCGGCATCTATGAAACTCCCGGTGGCACCATTCTGTTGGCCGCGCATCGCGACTTGGAAACGCTGGTGGTCGATCGCGAGTCCATGCACATCCGCGACAGTTTGATTCCGAAGTACGCCCAGCTTGTTTATAACGGCTTCTGGTTCGCTCCGGAACGTCTGGCTATCCAAGCACTCGTTACCGAAACACAGCAAACGGTGTCCGGCGAAGTGCGTCTGAAACTTTACAAGGGCAACGTCATGCAAGCCGGCCGCCGCTCGCCGCACAGCTTGTATTCCGAAGCCGTCGCCACCATGGAAGGCGGCCAGGAACAAGCCTACAACCAGGACGACGCGACGGGCTTCATCGCGCTTAACGCGCTGCGCTTGAAGGCAACTGCGAGGCAGAAGTAAATAAGGAGATGGGACGCCTACGTCCCATCTTTTTTGCCGTCCCGTAAGTAGTCCCGCCTTCAAGCGGTCTTCAATATTATAAACTGGAGCACGGAATTTATTCCGCTTGAGCGAGTATGGAGGTTTCGAGCGGAATGAATTCCGCGGTCCGTCTTTCACGCCGCCGCCTTAAACCCAGCCCACACAGCCGCCACTCCAAGGGCGACGCTCAGCCCCGCATACAGCGCGGCGATTCCCACATCGCCGCGCTTGATCAAGCTCATCGTTTCCAAACCAAAGGCTGAAAAGGTGGTGAAGCCGCCAAGCACGCCGGTCATGAGGAATAATTTCGCCTCAAGCGTGATGTGATGCCGCTCGCCAAGCCCTCCAAGAACACCAATTAGCAAACAACCGGCGACATTGATCAAAAATGTCGATAGCGGGAACTTCATCGATCCTGCTTGGTGCAGGACCAAGCCGCCGATCAGATAACGTCCAATCGATCCAACGCAGCCTCCAAGGCCGACAATCATCGCTTCTTTCATGGGGGTCCGAGTGGTTCGTGATAGGGAAGAAAATGAATGCGGGGCGGGAAGAAAATGGGCGGTAAGAAAATGAATGCCGGGCGACCGGTGATCGCCCCTACGAAGGACTTGCGGAGGGCGGCGGTTGCGGCAATGTTAGGGCTGCAATGCAGGCAGTCACCGATCGATTGAAGAATTTTCTCCAGTACGTGGCCGTCAACTTGATCGACGAGCCGACGAAGGCGCAGCTCAAGGTCACGGAATTGGGCCCCAAACGGTTACGTTTCAAACTCGTGTTGGCGCGGTCGGATGTGGCGGTGTTGATCGGCCGGAACGGGTTCACCGCATCGGCGATCCGGAGCATTTTGAAGGCGGCGGCGGAGCGGGAAGGCGTGCAGGTCGTGCTGCAGATCCACTCGCAGGAAGAAGAATCCGAAATGCTGGCGCGGGGCGAAAATCATTGAACGTTGGCTGCGGTCGCCAGGCAGCCGGGGCAATTTTGGGCGAAATGAGTGGGCCGGATTTCCTCAAGCGGCGGCGATTTTTCGGTCAAACACAGGTCGGGATTTCCCATTCCGTTTCGTGGCCGGAACGAGCAACCCGGCTCGGGATGCGACAGATCGGGCGGCAAGCCGGGGATGGTGTAAAGCAGTTCGCCTTTCTGATGGGTCGCTGGAATTGCCTTCAACAATGAGCGCGTGTAGGCGTGCAGAGGTTCGCGGAAAAGATCGGCCTTGGGAGCGCTCTCGATGATGCGGCCGGCATACATGACATTGATCTTGTCGCACATGCCTGAAACCACCGCGAGATCGTGAGTGATGAAAATAATTGCGGTGCCAAGGTCGCGCTGGCGGTCGCGGATCAGATCCAACACCTGCTTCTGCACGGTGACATCAAGCGCCGTGGTGGGTTCATCGCAAATGAGCAACTCGGGCCGTGTGATCAAGGCCATCGCGATCATCACCCGTTGCCGCATGCCACCGGAAAATTCATGGGGATAGGAATGAATGCGGCTCGCGGGATCGGGAATGCCAACTTCCGCAAGCGCATCGATCGCGCGATGCAGCGCTTGTTTGCCGCGCATGTTTTCATGGATCTCCAGCGGTTCCATTAACTGCGCGCTCACCTTCATGAAGGGATTGAGCGAGGTCATGGGATCCTGGAAGATCATCGAAATCCGTTTGCCGCGGATCTTGCGAAGCTGGCGGTCCGGGATTTTCAAAAGATCGATGCCATCGAAAATCGCCTTGCCCGCATGGATTCGGCCGGGTGGGCGCGGGATCAAATCGAGCAGCGAATAACAGGTCACCGATTTTCCCGATCCCGATTCGCCGACGATGCCAAGCGTCTCGCCGGCCTCGACGGTGAACGACACATCCTCGACCGCATGCACCACGCCGTTGCGGGTGTGGAAGCGCGTTGTTAGATGGCGGACGTCGAGCAGTGGCATGCGTGGACCAGTTTGCGGCCTGGAGCGGAAAATACAAGGAGCGTCGACATGCTGTCGACTAAGGACTGCCGACATGTTGTCGGCAGTGAAGGCGGCGGACAGAATGTCCGCTGACCTCAGCGTTCAGAATGAACGCGCTCCCAACAACCGCTCGATCTCTCCGACCACCTCCTCCATCGGTTGATCGATTGAAACCGTGACGCCCTCGTCCTCATCCGGCTTTTCCAAGGTCGCCAACTGGCTGGTCAGCATCCCGGCTTTCATGAAATGTCCGGGCCGTCCTTCCAACCGTGCGGCCAAGGTCTCGGCGCTGCCATCGAGAAATACAAGAGCGACACCCATTTTCCCGACACCGAGTTGCTCGCGATAAGCCTTTTTCAAGGCCGAGCAGGCGAGCACGGCGAGAGTGCCGGGTGGCGTGATATCGATGACTTCCTCGCGAAGCCGGGCAAGCCATGGCGCGCGGTCGTCGTCATCAAGCGGCATTCCCGAAGCCATTTTTGCGATGTTGGCGGGCGGGTGGAAATCGTCGGCATCGTAAAAATTTCCGCAATTCCGCGATGCCAGCAGTTTGCCAACGGTGGTCTTCCCCGAACCGGCGACACCCATCACAACGACCACCCGCGGCTTCTCCATGGCACGGACGGTCGCGGGAGGAAACCGGAATTTCAAATCCGAACTTGGGATTGCGGGAAACGGAGCGAAATCGCAGGGTGCTGTTGTCGCATGAAAGCCCTGCTGTTGACCGCTCCTTCGACCTTCGAATTCACCGATGTGCCGGCGCCCGATCTGGGCAAGGGCGAGGTTCGGATCGCCATTCGGGCTTGCGGAATTTGCGGCAGCGACATCCACGGCATGGACGGCCGCAGTGGACGACGACTTCCACCAATCATCATGGGCCACGAAGCCGCGGGCGTGATTTCCGAGGTCGGGGAAGATGTGAATGATTGGCATGTGGGGGATCGGGTGACTTTCGACTCAACCGAATTTTGCGGCGAATGCGGCGAATGCGTGGAGGGGAATTTCAACCTCTGTTCGAATCGTCGTGTGCTTGGAGTTTCATGCGCGGATTATCGCCGGCACGGATGTTTCGCCGAAGAGGTGGTGCTGCCTGTTAGAATGCTGCATCGAATTCCTCTCGCGCTTTCATTCGCGAAAGCGGCCTTCGCGGAACCGGTTGCCATCGCCATTCATGCGGTCGACCTCGCACCGCTGGCCGTCGACGAACCCGCGGTGGTGGTGGGAGCTGGATTGATCGGTTTGCTGGTGATCCAGGCACTCAAACTCCGCGGTTGGCATCGCATCATTGCTGTCGATCTTGATCCGTCACGGCGCGCGCTCGCCAGACAACTGGGTGCAGCCGAAACACTTTCCGCAAGCGAGGGAAATGCCGTGTTACGTCTTCGCGAACTCTGCGGCGGCGATGGCGCGCGCGTGGCTTTCGAAGTGGTTGGCGCGGCGGCACCGGTCGATCTCGCGATCCGCAGCGTCTGCAAGGGCGGCACGGTCGTGTTGGTTGGAAATCTTCAGGCGAGCGTGCCGATTCCCTTGCAGGAAGTGGTTACGAAACAAATCTCGCTGCTCGGCTCATGTGCCTGCGCCGGTGAATATCCCGAAGCGATTCTGCGGATCAACGATGGCTCGATCCAGGTTGAACCGTTGCTTAGCGCGGCTGTTCCGCTTGCCGACGGTGCTTCATGGTTTTCACGGCTTGCCAACAATACCGAAGGCCTTCTCAAAGTCATTCTCGAACCCACATGAGCAACTTCGATCTAACAGGCCGCACGGCCCTCGTTACCGGCGCCAGCCGCGGGCTTGGCGAACGCTTTGCCATGGTCCTTGGAAGGGCTGGCGCGGACGTCGTTGTCACTAGCCGTGACGTTGAGTCATTGGCGGGTATCACCCAAGAAATCGAAACGCTTGGCAGAAAATGCATCCCGCTCGCCCTTGATGTGCGGTCGCATGAAAGTATCGTCGAAGGTATCGCTTCGTTGCGGGATTCCGTCGATCGCATCGACATCCTCGTCAACAACGCCGGCTGCAACGTGCGCAAGCCATCGACCGAAATCTCATGGGACGATTGGAACCTCGTGCTCGACACCAATCTGCGCGGCACTTTTTTCGTGGCCCAGCAAGTGGCGAAACAATTCATGATCCCCGCGGAATATGGCCGCATTATCAACATCGGCTCGGTCACGTCGGTAGCGGGTTATGCCGGACTGGCGCCGTATTGCGCGAGCCGCGGTGGAACGCGCCAGTTGACGATGAGCCTCGCGGATGACTGGGGCGTGCATGGCATCACCGTTAATTGTCTCGCGCCAGGTTGGTTTAAAACCGCTCAGAACGCGGTGATGTATCAAGACGAGGAGTGGGTCGAATATCTAAGCGATCGCATCCCCCTGAAACGCCCGGGCCAAACCGGCGATCTCGACGGCCCGCTGGTTTTCCTCGCCTCCGAAGAAAGCCGCTACATGACCGGCCAAACGATGCTCATCGACGGCGGCATCTCGACGGGCGCCACCCGCGCCATGCCGAAGAAATAGGAGCGCGTTCATTCTGAACGCTGAGGACGGCGGACATTTTGTCCGCCGTCTTGATTTCGACCGACAGAATGTCGGCCGCACATAGTCGATAAAATATCGACGCTCCCCTTAGGAAATCAGTCGCTCTTCAACCCACTTTGCGACGTCGGAAAAGAGCCCTTCTTCCAAATCACGTCCCATGCCAAGCACCATCACCGGCACCTGCTCGCGCGTATGATCCGTCCCCGGATGATAAGGATCATTCCCATGATCCGCTGTTAGAATCACCAAATCTCCCTCTTCAATCTGCGGTATGAACTCCCCAAGCCACGCGTCGAACTCACGCAGCGATTCCGCATAGCCCTCGGGATCGCGGCGATGCCCGTAGAGCGAATCGAAATCGACCAAATTCGCGAAAATGAAATGAGGTGCAGCACGCTTTTCTTTCCACAGCTTCTGGATCACCGCCATTCCCTCCGCATTCGATTTCGTTGGATGGGATTCACCGATCCCCGAGCCCGCAAAGATATCCCAAATTTTCCCGACGCCGATCGTTTCAACTCCTGCCTTCTGCAATCGGTTGAGCACCGTTTCACCAGGCATCAGCGAATAGTCATGGCGATTGCCTGTGCGTTTGAAATCGGCGGCTGTCTTTCCAAGAAACGGCCGCGCGATCACGCGGCCGATGCGGATGCCTTTTTCGTCGAGCACGTGCCTCGCCGTCTTGCACAAATCCCATAATCTCTCCAAACCGAATGTCTCTTCATTTGCCGCGATCTGCAGTACGCTGTCGGCACTGGTGTAAAGAATCGGCTTGCCGATCCTCACATGTTCTTCGCCAAGCTGCGTTAAAATTTCGGTGCCCGATGACGCGAAGTTGCCGATGAACTCAACACCCCCGCGCGCTTCGATTTCCGCAACCAAGTCAGGAGGAAATTCGTCGAAGGTCGCGAAAGGTTCATCCAAGGCACAACCCATCAGCTCCCAGTGCCCGGTGGTAGTGTCCTTGCCCGCCGAGGTTTCCGTCAGTCGGGCGGCGGATGAGCCGGCAAGGGAGGGAGCATCTCCCGCCAGATCCAGCAAGCGCGCCAAGCCCAGCGATTCCAGATTCGGCAAGGAAAAGCCCGGAATATTCGCGTACAAATGCCCGAGCGTGTCGGCCCCCGCGTCGCCGTAATCCGCGGCATCGGGTGCGTCGCCGCAGCCCACCGAATCCAGGACAATGCATAGCGCGCGCTTCATGGCGTCATTTAAGGCCGTCGCGGCGTGGGTGCCAGCCGATAGTGGCGATGTTCTTCGCTTTACCCTGCTGCCTTTCGCCATTAAGCCGTGCGGGCGATGCATGGATTTTCCTACAAAAACGGTTCGCTCTTCTGCGAGGACGTCGAACTTTCGAAATTGGCCGCCGAACACGGCACGCCTCTCTATGTCTATTCGGCGGCGACGATCATCGATCACTACACCCGCCTCGATCAGGCACTGGCAGGCATCGATCACGAGGTCGCTTATGCAGTGAAGGCGAATTCGAACCTGTCGGTTCTGCGGCTGCTTGCGACCCACGGCGCGGGCTTCGACATCGTCTCCGGCGGCGAACTCTTCCGCGTCACCAAAGCCGGCGGCGATCCAGCGCATTGCACCTTCGCCGGCGTTGGCAAGACCCGCGATGAAATCATCCATGCCCTGGAGCAGGGGATCTATTGCTTCAACGTCGAGAGCGAGGAAGAACTGCGCTTCCTCAACAGCATCGCTGAAGAACTTGGTGTGGTCGCTCCAGCCGCAGTGCGTGTGAATCCGAACGTCGATGCCAAGACGCACAAGTACATCTCCACGGGAAAATCCGGCAACAAGTTCGGCGTCGATTTCGAAGCCATCTCCGGCCTGTATGAACGTGCCGCGGTGGAACTGAAGCATATCAAATTGCGCGGTCTGCAAATGCACATCGGTTCGCAGCTCACTTCGATTTCTCCCTTCATCGAAGCTGTTGAAAAAGTCCGGCCCTTGGTGCTCGAACTCAAGGCGCGTCATGGCATCGAATTCTGGTCTATCGGCGGCGGCATCGGGATCATCTACCAGCATGCCCTCGAATCCGGCTCGCCCGCGTGGTGGGAAGCACAGACCGAAGAGGAACGCCCGCTCACGGTCGAACGCTATGGAAAAGCCCTTCTGCCCTTGCTGAAAGACCTCGGTTTGAAAATTCTGTTAGAACCCGGCCGCTACATCGTCGGCAATGCCGGTGTCCTCATTACCAAGTGCCTTTATGAAAAGCGCGGCACTGCCAAGACGTTCAAGATCGTCGATGCCGGCATGAACGATCTCATTCGCCCGGCCTTGTATGAAGGGCATCATGAAATCGTGCCACTCGTCGAGCCGCCGACGGGCGAGCGATTCAAGGTCGATGTCGTTGGCCCCATTTGCGAAAGCGGCGATTTCTTCTGCCAGGACCGCCCCTTGAGCGACTTCAAACCCGGCGACCTCGTCGCGCTGATGTCGGCGGGCGCGTATGGCTTCGCGATGGCTTCCAACTACAACTCCCGCCCATTGCCCGCTGAAATTTTGGTCGAAGGTTCCACCGCCACCGTCATACGCAAGCGCCAGACCTTGGATGACATCATCGAAGGTGAATTATAAGGCTGTCCCGCTGTCCTCACCCGCTGGAATTCTCCGCTCCGATGCAATGGATGTGAAAAACTTCGAAAACTTTAAAGTCACGGGGATTCAGGGTGCAAATTTCACTAACTCCGGCCACATGCCAGGTAACGGCAATCAGAGTGTCTAGCAGGCGTTTTCTCCCCAAATGGAATTCTGCCAACCACTTCAACCAAAGCGCATTCGCCACGTCATCGGGCGAGACAAGGATGACTTCGCGGGCCTCGCTCCAAAATTCGGCCCGCTTCAAGGTCTCTGAAATTGCGAGAGGAGTTTCAAAACGCCGCCCGTCGGTCACGATGTGGATGAACTCCGCCAGTATCCCCGAGGTGATGGCGAAGGTCTCATCCTTCGCAATCGCCTCATCCAGCCACTGGTGAGCTGCCTGATGTTCAGGATGTTCGGCGATGGCGTGAGCAACCAGAAAACTCGTGTCGAGACCGATCATGACTCACGGTCCAGAAAATCCTCCTGTCGATCCGCCCGGTCACCCAGAGCGCGTAGGATTTTTCCGACCGAAACCGGCTGTGGGGAATGCCTCAAGCTCGGGCGATCACTCCCGGACAAAGACAAGGCCCCCTCCAGACAATGAATCGCCTCTTGGTTCAGGGATCGCTTGTGCTTCTTCGCCATTTCCTTCAGCGAACGATGCAATTCGAGTGGAACATTTTTCAGGGTAATGGTGGCACCATTCATGATTGAAACCATAACGGATGCGTTTCGGATGTCAATCGGGTTACCTGATTGGCGGGAAAATCAATGCGAAGACACCCGTCATTGAAGGCGAAATGTGATGGAGCGCGGACTTCAGTCCGCCAGTCAGGAAGTTTCTAACGAGCAAAACAGCGAAGGTTCCGAGCGGAGATTGCCAGAATCAGCAATCCAACGCCGATTCCAATCGAGAGTGGAACGTTCCGGGCAGGAACGACGCCGGGATGCATCAGCAAGAAGCAACCCAATGAAGTTCCCAACCCGGCGATCATGCCGGCGACTGGCCTCGATTTTCCCCACGGTCGGAACGCATTCCAAAGGCGGATCAGAAATGCAGTTCCCCAAGCAGTTCCCAAAGTGATGCGGCTGAGAGGCCACCACCTTTTCCAATAATAGCCGTCGTTGACTCCGTTCCAATTGGAGATGTCATCTTTGTTACCATCGTCGTCGATACCATTTTCTCCGACCGTGAAAAATTATCCCGCTTCACCGCTGTGTCGATCCGATTCATGAGCGGCGAAACTTGGCTCTCCTTGGCTTGCGACCTTTCCCGTACCAGAGAACACTTTCCCTGATGCCCCCCTTAACCGAAGCCACCCTGCGGACCGCGGCTTCGTGGCAGGCCTTCAAGGAAGGCAAGTCGTTGTTGGAATCCGGCGCGGTGCTGGATGCGAAGATCACCGATGCGGGCTGGGAAGGTTCTGTTAGATCCGGCAAACGTCCGCTGCGGGTCAGCGTGAAGTTGAAATCCGCGACCGATATCGAGGCCCGCTGCCCATGTCCCGACAACCAGCGCAACGGAGCTGTCTGCTGCCATGCTGTTGCAACCGGCCTTGCAGCTTTGACCGGCGGAACAAGCGCGGCGATTCCCAAGTCCAATCAACCAACCCCAAGTGGACCGACGGTGATACCGTGGAGCATCGCCTTCGCCGCGAATTGGCGTGAAACGATTCAACGCGGCAAGCTCGCGGTGACTCTTGCTCACGCGAAGGACGTCGAAATCGTTCCGGCGGATCAACGGCTTTCCACGTGGTTGGCAGGCGAGCGCCTTTCTTCAAAGACCACACTCCATCTCTCGCTTGCCGATGCCCTGGCCGCGACCTTCCTGGAAGCGATCACGAATCATCCCCGCGTCAGCGCCCCGGGATCCGATGCATTTGAAATTTCAACCGGCGGCTTGTCCCGCATCCCATCCATCGAGAGACACGGCGACGAAATCGAAATCGTTCCCGCCGACCCCTGGCTCAAACTCGGCGGAACCTATTGGCAACTTTCCATTTCCTCCAACGTTCGAGCAGGCGAGGGGACTCTTCCATCCCCGATCCACGATCCCCTATCTCTTCAATCGCTTCTCGTCCGCGCGGGCGAGGGGGCGCTTCCCGACAAGATCTCTGCTGAACTCGCAAAGCTTTTCGAAGGCCGGAGGCTGCGGCTATCGACCTCGCACTTCTTCAATCATCTGGACGCATTCCAGGAGTGGATCGAGTTCCCGGAAAAATCCTGGCTGCAGGAAATCCATTTCATCCCCGCCCGCTGCCACTTCGAACTTTCGTTGGAGGGTTCCCTGCAACATTTGGAAGCCACGCTGCGGGCGGTCTATCCGGATTCCACACCCGTTTTGCCCGGTCTGGGAACTGTGGATAACCTCCCTCAACTGGTCGGCAAGCGCTGCTGGGTCCGGGATTTTGCCGCAGAGGAAAGAGCGCTCGCCCGGCTGGTTGCCGCGGGATTCGAGGGCTTCGGTACCTTGTCCCTGGATGGTGAAAAACGGGTTCTGGATTTCGTCGCCAAAACGCTGCCGCGCCTCAAAAGCGATTGGAAAATCATCGAGGGCGAACGCTTCGCCAAACTCCGCAAGCAGGTCATCACCGTCTCTCCTACGATCAACATCCTAGGCTCGGGGGACGATTGGCTGAGCTTCGATCTCATATTTCAAACAAGCGATGGCATTCGGGTGGATCCCGCTGAAATCCGTCGCTTGCTGCGCTCGGGCAACGGCCCAGCGAAAATTTCCAACAACCGCCGCATGGTCATTTCCGACGATGTCGCGGGCATGCTGGATCCCTTGTTTGAGGAGCTCGATCTCAGGAAGGAGGGCGGTCACTTCGTCGCGTCAGCAAGGGCCGGTGAACTGATTCATGAAATCCGAAAAAAATTTTCCAAACACCTTGGTGCTGATGATTTAACCAATGAGATAACATGGCAAAATCCGGACACGCTGGAAGCTGAATTGCGACCTTATCAACAGGTCGGCGCGGCGTGGCTGGACGACCGTCTGGGCCGCTATGGAGGAGCGTTGCTGGCAGACGACATGGGGCTCGGGAAAACGCTCCAAACGATCGCTTGCATCGAGCGTTTGTTTGCGGGTGATCAAGCCGGGTCGAAGGCCGTTCTGGTCATCGCCACCGCTTCCCTACTCGGAAATTGGCGGGCTGAATTCGCACGATTTGCACCTGCTCGAACTGTCAGAATTCTACACGGAGCGAGCCGGGACAAGGAGCGTGAAAAAATCGGATCCGGCGATGTGGTGCTAACAAGCTATGGGACTTTGGCCCGCGATCTGGCCTATCATCTCCAACGTGAATATCTCGCGGTCGTGGTCGATGAGGCGAGTTTGATGCGCAATCCCGATACCGATCACGCCAAGGCTGTCTGCAAATTGAAGAGCGGATGCCGGATCGCGCTCACCGGAACTCCGGTCGAAAACGGAGTGCAGGATTTGTGGTCGATTTTCCGCTTCATCCAACCCGGCTGGCTGGGTCGCCGGGAGGAATTCCGCGAGCGCTACGAGTTGCCCCTCGCATCCGGCGATTCAAGAGGGCGGGTCATGGAGCGGCTTATTCTCAAAAGTTCACCCTTCCTGTTGCGGCGGACCAAGCAGCAGGTGGCACCGGAATTGCCTTCAAAAATCCTGATCGACGAATACTGCGACCTCAGCCCCGACCAACAGGCGGTGTATAAAGAGCTGCAGGTCGAGGGCCGGAAACGCGTCGAAGCCATCTCGGATTCCGGCAACCAAGGCACCGCGCGGATGCAAATGTTGACCGCTCTTCTGCGCCTGCGCCAAGCTTGCTGCGATCTTGCCTTGTTCGAGAACGATGGCTTCAAGCGATTGTTGGTATCGAAGCGTTCTTCCAAACTGGAGCGACTATTGGAACTCCTTCAGGAAGCCATTTTAGGAGGTCACCGGATCCTGGTGTTCAGCCAATTTCAGAAGCAGTTGGTGGAAATCGAAAAATGCGTTGCTGAGCGTGGATGGACGTCGCTGCGACTCGATGGACAGTCCCGGAATCGTCAACAACTTGTGGATAACTTTCAAAAACCCGACGGCCCGCCGCTGTTTCTCATCAGTCTGAAAGCGGGTGGCTACGGTCTTAACCTGACGGCGGCGGACATCGTCATTCATTTCGATCCATGGTGGAATCCCGCGGCGGAGGCCCAGGCGACGGATCGGGCTCACCGGATCGGCCAGACCCGGCCGGTCACCGTCTATCGCCTGCTGACGCGCGGCACGGTGGAGGAAAAAGTCCTGCGCCTGCAGTCCAAAAAACGTGAACTCGCCTTGGCCGTCGATGAATCCGGAACTGGCGACGCGGCGGGCTGGAGCGCCGACGATTTGAAATCGATGCTGCTCTGATTTCGGTCCCGCCACGGATTCACGCTTGCGCCCGGAAATCCGCCTCTATTGACTCCCCCATGGCGGAGATTTCACTCGGGCTTTCCTTTGATGACGTGTTGCTGCTACCGGCGTTGAGCGGTATTTTGCCAGGCGACGCGGACCTTTCCACCCATCTAACAGAATCGATTCCGTTGTTCCTGCCGGTTGTTTCGGCGGCGATGGACACCGTTTCCGAGCACGACCTGGCGATCGCCTTGGCGCGCGAGGGCGGGATTGGTGTCATCCACCGCGCCTGCCCGATCGATGAACAGGCCTCGATGGTGTCGCGGGTGAAACGTTCCGAAAACGCGGTCATCCAGAAGCCGCATACGGTGCGCAAGGAGGACAGCGTTGATCATGTTCGCGAAATCATGGCGAAGAATGGCTTTTCGGGATTTCCCGTGGTCGATGCGGATGGCCGTCTTGAAGGCATGGTGACCGGACGCGATGTCCGATATTTGGATCGTGCCGACGCAACTGTTGTCGACGTGATGACGCCGCGCGAAAAACTCATCACCGCGCCTGCCAACACCAGTCTCGAGGAAGCCCGGCGGATTCTCTATCAGAATCGCATCGAAAAACTGCCGCTCATCGATGCGGCCGGGCGCTTGATGGGTCTCATCACCGGCTCCGACATTGAGAAGCGCATCACCTTCACCAACGCCGCCAAAGACGGCAACGGCCAACTCCGCTGCGGCGCCGCGGTTGGGGTGGGACCGGATTGCATCGACCGCGGCCGGGCTCTCATCGATGCCGGCGCCGATGCCCTTTTCATCGATGCCGCCACCGGTCACACGCACCATGTGATGGATGTCATCGGCCAACTCCGCTCGCTATCGCAGGTCCCTGTCGTTGCGGGAAATGTGGTCACCGAACAAGGAGCGCGCGACCTCGTGAAAGCGGGGGCCAGTGCGGTGAAAGTCGGCGTCGGGCCCGGATCGATTTGCACCACCCGCGTGATTTCCGGAGTTGGCATGCCCCAGTTCACCGCCATCCGGAATGTGGCGGATGTTTGCCGGGAGCATGGCGTGAAAGTCATCGCGGACGGTGGCATCCGCTATTCCGGTGACATCGTCAAAGCCCTCGCTGCCGGTGCTGACATCGTGATGCTCGGCTCATTGCTCGCCGGCACCCGTGAAAGCCCCGGGCAGACGGTGCAATCCCAGGGCCGCCGTTTCAAAACCTACCGCGGCATGGGTTCCATCGGTGCGATGCAAAAAGGCTCAGGCGATCGCTACGGACAAAACAGTTCGGGCAAGCTCGTCCCCGAAGGCGTTGAAGGACGCGTGCCGTACAAAGGCCCCTTGTCCGATGTCATGTTCCAGCTCATGGGCGGCCTCAAGTCCGGCATGGGTTACGTCGGCGCCTCCAATCTAACAGAACTCCGCGAACGCGCGAATTTCGTGCGGGTGACTGCTGGCGGTCTCCGCGAAAGCCATGTTCATGATATCGTCATGACCGAGGAGCCGACTAATTATCAGCCACTCGAATAAGGGTTATTGTTTATTAGTTAATGGTTATTGGGAAGAGGGCCTTCTTTCCGTGGCATTCAACTAATAACAAATAACCAATAACAAATAACTTCTTCTCCATGCACGATTCCCACCACGTTGCCGTTCTCGATTTCGGTTCGCAATATACCCAGTTGATTGTCCGGCGGGTTCGCGAGCTGGGGTATTTTGCGAAGTTGTATGCGATCGAGGATTTTCCCGACATCGGACAGCCCGGCGCGATCATTCTTTCGGGCGGCCCGAAAAGCACCAGCGAGGTCGATGCTCCCGATCTGGATTTCGAGGCTTTGCAGGCATTCAATGTCCCCGTGCTCGGCGTGTGTTATGGCATGCAACTGCTCAACATCAAATTCGGCGGCACTGTCGAAGCGAGCAATCGCCGTGAGTATGGCCCCGCGAGCTTGTTCCCCGCGGAATGCATTGGATTGTATCAAGGGATCTCAGCTTCGTCGCAGGTGTGGATGAGCCATTCGGACACGGTGAAAATCATTCCCGAGGGTGCGAAGGTCATCGCGTCGAACCAACACGGGACGCCCGTCTCGCTGCAATGGAACGATTGCTTCTTCGGTATTCAGTTCCATCCCGAAGTCACCCACAGCCACGAAGGTCTGCAGATCCTGAAAAATTTCCTGGATCATTCATCGAACCTGCTGCCGTTCCACATTGAGGATTTCAAGCGCGAGATGATCGATAACATCCGCGAAACCGTCGGCACCCGGCAAGTCGTCTGCGGCGTTTCCGGCGGCGTGGATAGCACGGTTCTGGCGGTGTTGCTCCAGCATGCCGGCGTGAAGGTGCGGGCGATCTTTGTCGACAACGGTCTCCTCCGCAAAAATGAGGCAGCGGTGGTTCAGGAGAATTTCAAGCGCATTGGCGTGGAGATCGAAACGGTGGATGCCTCGGAGAAATTCCTCACCGCGCTTGCCGGTGAAGGCGATCCCGAAAAAAAGCGCAAGATCATCGGCAACATGTTCATCGAGGTTTTCTGGGACTCCGTGGGCGATGCCGAAATGCTCGCGCAAGGCACCCTCTATCCGGACGTGATAGAAAGCGCGTCGAACGCGAAGTCCAAAGCCTCCGTCATCAAAACCCATCACAACCGAGTTGCAAAAATCCTTGAACTCCAAGCCGAAGGAAAAGTGTTGGAACCGCTTGCGGAACTTTTCAAAGACGAAGTCCGCGAACTTGGCACCGCACTCGGCATTCCCGAAGACATCCTTCAGCGTCATCCGTTTCCCGGCCCGGGCCTATCAGTACGCTGCCCTGGAATCGTTGACAAAGAGCGGCTCGACATCATCCGCGAGTGTGATGCGATTTTCATCGGGAAACTCAAGGAGCACGGCTGGTACGACAAGGTCTGGCAGGCCTACGCCGGTCTCATTCCCGTGAAAACCGTGGGCGTCAAAGGCGACGAACGCAGCTACGAATGGGCCACCAACCTCCGCGCCGTCATTTCCGAAGACGCCATGACCGCTGACTGGGTGGAATTGCCGTCGATCTTGCTGCGTGAAACCAGCCACAAGATTCTCAACGAAGTCAAAGGTATCAACCGCGTGCTCTACGACATTTCCACCAAGCCGCCCGCCAGCATCGAGTGGGAATGAAATGAGCCGCATCCAAAGGAAGTGGCTGGAGCGTCTCGCTCCAGTCCGTGGCCGGAGCATCTTGCTCCGACTCCCATGAATAATCCCGGCAACCGCGCTGTCTCCGCGATCTTCCGCGCTTTTGGCGGGATGGAGCCTCCCATCGTCGCCGACGCGAAAGTGGAAACGACACGCCGCGGGATGCATCGTGGCGAGACGATGACCTATTCCGTTTTGGTGCCATTGACGGTGGGTGTTGCGGTTGCGGAGCTGATGATGAAATTGGCTGGCACCACCGGCGGCTTGTTGCTGACGCTCCCAATGACGTGGGTCGCGCTCAACGCGTTGTTATTCGTGCTTGGAGGAAATACCGAGACCATCCAATGGCGGCTCTGGTCGGCGGCTTGTTTGATATGGGCGGCTTTCCATCACCAGGCCATGGGCATCACGGGTTTTGTGGCATGGGTTTGGATCGCTATCGGCGTTCTAACAGTCATTGCCACGCTTCTGTTAGGCTGGCAGGCATCCATGCGATGGGCGGGAACCCGCGGCATGGTGTGGCGCATCTTCGTCGTGGTTTCACTCCATCTCGCCGCCGTGGCCGCAGGTTGGTATTGGGGCTGGCCATGGGGCGTTGCTGCCTGCGCTTTGATCGCCGCCCTTGTATGCATCGCCATTCTAACACCCGGCTGCCAATGGCTCGGTCCGGTCTATCGCAGCACAAACGACCGCGATTCTTTCCTGATCACCATCGATGACGGACCCGACCCGCACGACACGCCGCTATTGCTCGATCTGTTAGATGAATACCAGACCAAGGCCATTTTTTTCATGATCGGCGAAAAAGTCCGGGCTTATCCGGAATTAGCGCGCGAAGTCATCCGCCGCGGCCACGAAATCGGCAACCATACACTGACCCATCCTCATTCCACACTATGGTCCGCGGGTCCCGGCCGGACACGCCGGGAGATCGAGGGCTGCCAGAAAGTCATCGAGGAGGTCACGGGTGTCAGCCCGCGTTGGTATCGCGCGCCGGTTGGGCATCGGAATCTTTTCACCCATCCCGTCGTCCATGACCTAGGGATGAACATTATGGCCTGGAACCGCCGCGGTTACGATGCCGTGGAGCGAAATCCCGAGGTCGTTCTGAAACGGATACTCCCGCATCTAACAGTCGGGGACATTGTGTTGCTGCATGAGGGCACTCCGATTGCGGAAACCGTGGTCACTGCTGTTCTTGAGGCAGGGAAGGAGGCTGCGGCGGTTTGCGCCCGCCCCGCCCAAAAGCGCCAGGCAAATGGTAAAGCGCGATGAATTTCTGACGTAACTTGTAGATAATGAGAGAATTGGGGCGAGTCGGTTGCGAACCGCAGCCACTTTCATTGACGGGTTGGGTTTCCCATGCACAATCCCGCCGCCCGGCGGCCCTACGGCAAACGGGTTATCCCTAATACTGCTATGACCACCATTGCTATCAACGGATTCGGCCGCATTGGCCGGCTTGTCTTCCGTGCCCTCGTCGAACAAGGCCATCTCGGCACCACCTTCAATGTTGTCGCCGTCGGAGACATCGTGCCCGCCGACAACCTCGCCTACCTGCTGAAGTACGATTCCACGCAGGGCAAATTCAACGGCACCGTTTCCTCCAAGAAGTCGTCACCCTCGCTTGAGGAAGATGACATCATCGTCGTCAACGGCCACGACATCAAAGTCGTGAGCGCGCGCACGCCGGACCAACTGCCATGGAAAGAGCTGGGTGTTGATATCGTGATCGAGTCCACCGGACTTTTCACCGAAGCTGAAAAAGCCAAGGGCCACATCACTGCCGGCGCGAAGAAGGTCATCATCTCCGCTCCTGCGAAAGGTGAGGACGCAACCTTCGTCGTGGGTGTGAATGACAATCTCTACGACCCCGCGAAGCATCACATCATTTCCAACGCGAGCTGCACCACCAACTGTCTTGCTCCGCTTGTGCACGTGTTGCTCAAGGAAGGTTTCGGCATCGCCGAGGGCCTCATGACCACCATTCATTCCTACACCGCCACGCAAAAGACGGTGGACGGACCTTCGAAGAAGGATTGGAAGGGTGGACGCAGCGCGGCGATCAACATCATCCCGTCGACCACCGGCGCCGCCAAGGCGGTTGCGTTGGTTTGCCCGGAAGTCGCCGGCAAACTGACCGGCATGGCCTTCCGCGTGCCGACTCCAACGGTGTCCGCTGTGGACCTCACGGTGAAGACGGTGAAGGAAACCTCGCTGAAGGAAATCAAGGCCGCCCTCAAGAAGGCTTCCGAGACCTATCTCAAGGGCATCCTCGCCTACACCGAAGACGAAGTGGTCTCGACCGACTTCATCCACGACAAGAGCTCGTCGATCTTCGACGCCGGCTCGTCCATCGAACTCAACTCTACCTTCTTCAAGCTCATCAGTGGGGATGACAAAGAGTGGGGCTACTCCAACCGCGTCATCGACCTCCTTCACGATGTCGTGAAGAAGGGCATCTGATTCGTTTCTGAATCAAAGAATCTAACAAAAACGGCGGTCCGCAATGGCCGCCGTTTTTTGTTGGGAGCGGTTGATACGCAAGGAGCGTCGACATGTTGTCGACTGAGGACTGCCGACATTCTGTCGGCAGGAGATTTCGGCGGACAGAATGTCCGCGGCACATAGCGTTCAGAATGAACGCGCTCCCTTATTTCGAATCCAGGCCCCATTCCAGAATGCCGCCCGAGAAACCATCCTGCAATTTCACTTCAATGCGCAGGGCCTTGGTCTTGACCGGCTTGAATGAGAATTGGTTCGAGGTGTCCTTCACCGGTGCCGGGAACTTGTCGGTGACCGGCTCCCACGCGCCGTTTTTCTGATAGAGCACTTTCCACGATTGCGGGATGCGGCAAAAGCCTTTGCCGGTATCGTCGAACCAATAGACCGACACACCCGACACTTCCTGTTCCGCGGGAAGATTATATTGAATCCATTCCTCCGTGCCCTTGTGATTCCACCAGGTCATGCGGGGGATGCTTTCGTCGCCCGACAATTGCGGTGTGACTCCGTCTTGAACAGCTTCCGGTGAATCTTTGTTCGAAATGATGCGAAGTGGACACCTTGTAGGCCCCCTTCTTAGGAACCTTCGGCGCGGTCCATGTGCTCGCTGCGGGTCCGCTGATGGACATCGGCAGCTTCAACTCCACCGTGTCGCCCGCCTTCCATTCGCGGTCGATCTTCACATACTTGCCCGCCTGAATCTTGAGGTCGGCGTGCGTGCCATTGATGCTTACCGTGGTTCTTGCTGTCGCTCACCACCATGTTGGGAGCTGTTAGATAGTTCGCATTGGTCTTTGAAAGATCGGGCCGCTCAACCACTTCAACCGCGGCGTGGAGAGGCGAAACGACGTCTGCGATGCACTACTGGATATTCCCAAACCACTTCTCGTTGACCTCCAGCCCCCTGATAGCCTCTAAGAAAGCGCCCATGGCACCCGCTTGGCGTCAGCCCCGTTGGTCTATGGTCTAAAACCCACAAACCCAAACCCATGTCATTTCGGTTGTCCGCGTTCTAATCGCGGACACTCGAACCGTTTCCGGGGGAGAGTTCGTTCGAAATGTCCTATATTTTTCACATTCCTAGTTGTCCCCCAAAAAAACCGTAATATAGTCCTTTGTTCAGCTTTAAAAAACCCTCTGACAAAACCCTTTGTGAAGCAGCTGATCGGTCAGCATGCTGTGTTTTTGTCACCGTCGCGACGGTGTCTTAATACTGCTTTTTGTACCGATTTTCTGCTTTGCGCCTTATCCGTCCTGCCCTGGCGGAACCCATCCCGTCCATAAATATACCACTCCAAAACCCATGAAACCCAAGCGCCGCAATCTCTTCCTCGCCACCTCGATCACCGTCTCATTCTTGTCTTTGTCCGCGAATGCAGCCAACAAGTTCTGGGTCGGAGCGGATGGTAATTTCGACAGCACTGCGGCCACTGCAGGATGGAATGGTGCCAAGCCGATTGCTGGTGACAATGCCAATCTCAATACCGGCGCCACCGTCACCATCAATACCGCTCAGGCGATGGTCGACTTGCTGCCGGGTAGTGCCGCAGGTAGCGGTACTTTCTTGCAAACCGGGGGCGCGGTGACTGCGAGTGGATGGCTACGCTTGGCGATCGATGCGACCGCCACCGGTAACTACACGCTGTCAGGCGGCACCATGGCCACGCCGGGCCGTGTCTACGTCGGCGAATCTGGAACCAGCACGCTGACCATTTCGGGTGGCACTCTGACCAGCAGTGCCGCGTTTACGTCCATCGGATTGAACACGGGAAGCAAGGGGACAATGAACGTCAGCTCGGGAAGCTTCGTTCAGTCGAGTGCTACGGCCAATGCCCAAGACTTCAACGTCGGCGACAGCGGCACCGGTGTGCTGACGGTCAGCGTCACGGGTACCCTCAACACCGGTGCTTCCAGCCTCCTGATTGGCCGGCAGACGGGCTCGGGTTCCCTAGCAGGCGGCAACATCGTCAACCTCGACGGTGGCACCATCAGCACCAACATTGTCCGCAAGGATAACTCCACCAATGCCGCCACTTTCAACTTCAACGGCGGCGTCCTGCAGGCGCGTTCGAACCAAGCGTCCTTCATCTCCACAGGCGGCACAGGCTCGGTGATGGCTTACAACGTGCGCAACGGAGGAGCCAAATTCGACTCCCAGGCGTTCAATGTTACCGTTGGGGTCGTCCTGCCGCATTCCGCCATCGGCGGTGATGCCGCAACTGACGGCGGTCTTACCAAGACTGGGGGCGTCGGAGTTTTGACGCTTTCGGCGAACAACACTTACACCGGCAACACGACCTCCAACGCGGGCTCGATCGTTGCCACCACAACGACTTCGATGCCAGGCTTTGGCGTCGCCGGCAGGATCATCGCCGGTGCTGGCGGCACGATCGCAGGCCAGGTGGGAGGTGCCGGATTTACCTCAGCCAACATCGATACCTTGCGCACGACCGCGACGTTCACGAATAACACCTCCAATCTCGGCGTCGACACGACGAATGGCAACTTCGCTTACAACACCAACCTCACCGGGGCCATCGGTTTCACGAAACTGGGAGCCAACCAATTGTCGTTTGACGGAACCAACACCTACACCGGCAAGACCGAAGTGGTCTCGGGCACGCTGTTAGTCACCACCGGCAGTATCGCAGCCAGCACGCTTACGTCGCAGTCCATCATCGTCAACCAAAACGGGCAAGGAACAGGCACGTTGACCCAGGCGGGCGGCACCATATCGGGCGGCAGCGGGGAGGTTTGGATCGGCCAGAATGCCGGTTCCACAGGCGTCCTCAATATTTCCGCGGGCACATTTACCGCCAATAACTGGATGACCACCGGCCGCGCAGGCTCGACCGGCACCATCAATGTGACCGGAGGCACCTTGACCCACACCGTCGCATCGAATGCGAATGGCCGCTTCTCGATCGCTTCGGGCGGAGGCACTGCCGGCACTGGCTCGGTGAACCAAACCGCAGGCGCAATCACCGATACAAACTCCTTTATCATCTCTGAATTGGGAACCGGTTCATTCAATACCTCCGGTGGCACGCTTGACGCCAACGGCGGCATCTCCATGTCGCGGGGAGCTGGCACCAGCGTTCTGAATCTTCTGGGGAGCGGTACCACCACCGGCACCCTGGCAGCCGTCGGCGATTTTGCGGAAGTCGTCACCACCACTAACATTGTCATGGGAAATGGCGGCGCTGGTGCATCCACGGTCAATCTCGGCGGAGGAACTCTGGCCCTGAATACATTTCAGGTAGGTGCGGGAGCTGGCACAAAGACAGTCAACTTCAACGGCAGCCTGGTAAAGGCGCGCGGTGCCAGCACCGCATTCCTTCCAACAGGAATCACCGCCAACGTGCAGGCGGGCGGAGCTCTCATCAATTCGAATACATTTGATATCACCATCGGCGCGGCTCTGCTCAATGGGGGTGGCGGTCTCACGAAATCCGGTACGGGCATTCTGACGCTGACTGGCGCCAACACCTACGCGGGCACGACGACCATCAACGGCGGCACCCTGCAGCTTGGCACTGGCGCCACCGGCAACGATGGCACAATTGCCGCCAGTCTGAGCGTGGTGAACAACGGCGCGCTGACCTTCAACCGCTTTGGATCCGTTTCCTATAACGGCGTCGTCAGCGGCGGCGGTACGGTCACCAAATTAGGAGCTGGCACGCAGGTCCTCACGGCTGCCCAGACTTACACGGGAGCCACGAACATCAGCGTCGGCACCCTGACCCTTGATCACAGCGGCGCGAACCTTGGTGCCCTTGCTGATACGGCCACGAGCGTGGCGGGTGCTGCCAATCTCCTCGTAAAAGGCAGCACCGTGATCGGTAGCGGCGCGGGCGCAACCTTGTCGGTTGCCGGCGGCGCATCGCTTGCCACGAGTGGCTTGGTGAGCCTCCAGGACACGACGATCAACACACTGGGAACCGGCGGCAACCTCACCTTGGGTACCGGTGCCAACGGCGCGGTCCTCAATGTCGACATTGGTGCCAGCTCGGGAACTAACGACGCCATCAACGTCGGCGGTGCGGTGGCACTCAATGGAACCACCACGGTCAATCTCAACGCGTTGACCTCGATCGTCTCCGGAACCAGCAACTACACTCTGATCACCTCAGCAGGCGGCGGCTTGAACGTCGGCGGCGCTGGCTTTGTGATTGGGACGAAACCCGCAGGTTTCAATCAATACAATTTCGCATCTTCCACGGCCAACGCCCAGATCCTCACCATTAACGCGAACGTGTTTACAACGGGCGCCCAATACTGGACCGGCTCGGCAAGCACCACGGGAGTGCCGACCGATCCGAACAACAACTGGGGTTACGGCGCGGCACTGGGAACTCCCAAGAGCAACTGGTCCACCGACAGCGCTGGCTTGATTGACGCACTGCAGGTGCCCGGAGCGACCACGGATGTTGTTTTCACGGCCAGCAACGCCGTTCCGAGCGCGGGCACCACGCTCACCACGCAATTGGATGCACCCTACAGCATTCGCGGCCTGAGCTTCGATGTTCCAGGGGCAACGACCATCACCTCAACGGTCTTGAACACCAACGCCACCGCGCTTTCGCTCGGTGTCAATGGATTGGCGCTGGCGGGGACTTCCAACTCGTCCGCGACCATCAACGGCACGGGAAGCGTGATCGTGAATGGCAGCCAAAACTGGGCTAACAATCATGCGACCAACGGACTGATCGTCAGCACGGGGGTGACCGCAGCGTCTGGTGCAACGACACTGGGCATAAATGGAACTGGCGCCGCTGGAGTCACTTTGGGTGGAGTTCTTGGCAATGGCGGCGGCACTCTCTCCATGGCTTTCAACCAAGCGGGAGTGACTTTGCTCAACGCCAATAATACCTTTACGGGTGGCGTCGCATTGAACGGCGGAATCCTGCGCTTGGGAAATGCCGGAGCCTTGAATAGCACGACCCCCAACGCGGTGGCTTTCGGCGCGAACAGCACCGCCGACCTGCAACTCAACGGTCTCAACATTACGGTGGGCAGCCTGAATACCAACGCGACTGTTGGAACTCCCATCGTTGAAGACGTCAACGCGGCGGGCGCAACCCTGAGTGTCGCGAATACGGTGGGTGCCACGACTGATACCTTCGCGGGTGTTATGCGGGACGGCACCGGTGCCGGCAAACTCAGCCTCACCAAAACCGGCTCAACGACCAGTGCCCTGCGGCTTTCCGGCTCGAACACCTTCACCGGTAATGTCCTGGTCTCCAACGGCAGGCTAAGCATTACCAACAGCAGCGGCCTGGGTGTCGGGCCAAAGACGGTTGACCTCACCAATGGAACCGCAGGCTTGGTCAATCTCCAACTCGACAGCCAGGGCGGCCCCAACATCAGCCTGGCGTCCGATATCACTTTCAGCACCAGCAACGTGACTGGCACGATCTTCAACGACGCTGGCAACAACACGATTGCCGGCAACGTCAACATGACCGCTGGTGGGGGAGGAACCACGCTGACCTCCAACGGCACCGGAACCTTGACCATGTCCGGCACCATCACCGCCACTGCGGGCAGCGCGCGCGACCTGCTCCTAGCTGGTCCGTCAAATGGCACCATCTCCGGGAATGTCATCAATGGTGCTGGTGCCAACACCGTCTCCATTTCAAAGACAGATGCGGGCACTTGGAATCTCACCGGTACCAACGCCATTGCTGGACTTATCGCTATTAAAGGCGGAACTCTGAAGATCGGCGGCGGCACCACCACCGTCACTCCCGGTGTTTCTGTGCAAATCGCGGACGGTGCCGGATTTACCGCCACCATGACCGTGGAGGGCGGAAGCGTGGTGAGTTCCGAAATCCAGGTGGGCAATGGCAACCTGACCGCCAACGGCACGCTCAACGTCAACGCCGGTGGAGCCATCACCACGAACAGCTGGATCGGCATCGCCCGCAATAACGGCAGCGGCACGGTGAACCTCAACGGCGGATCGATCACCAAGACCGGCGACAACAGCACGCATATCACGATGACGGGTGTTGCCGGTGGAGGCACTGGCATCCTCAATCACAATAGCGGCACCATCACCAGTGCCACCAGCGACTTGTGGGTTACCGAGCAAGGGGCCGGCACCTATAACATGAACGGCGGGGGCGCGACCTACCTTGGCATCACCATGTCCACTGGCACTGGCACCGGCATCCTGAACCTGAATGGCGGCACCATCAGCAGTGGGGGCGTCAACATGGCCGGCGGGGCTGGCCCCGGCACCCTGAACCTGAATGGCGGCGCCATCACCATGGGCCCAATCGTCAAAACAGGCGCGGGAACCGGCACCGTCAACTTCAACGGTGGAACGATCAAACCGTCCGGCAGCTCGGCGACCTTCCTGGGAGCGGCGGTTTCCGCGACCAACGTTCGCAATGGAGGAGCCCGCGTGGATACCAACGGCTTTAACATCACCTTCGTCAAGGCGCTGACTCACTCGGTACTTGGAGGCGACGCCGCCACCGACGGTGGCTTGGTCAAGGACGGTGCCGGAACGCTCACGTTGTCCACCACAGGCAATACCGATGGCACCAACCCCACCGGTGACACCATTGTCAATAATGGAACACTTGCGATAAATTCCGCTCACACCCTCCATAATGCCGCGGCGCTGAAGATATCCTCTACGGCGGCTTTGATCTTGAACGACACCGTTGAGGCGGAAGAGGTGCATGAGTTCTACCGCAACAGCGTGCTGATGGCTCCGGGGGTCTATTATTCGGATACCGCGATGACGGCGACTGGCGACTTTCCGGTGCCCTATATCACCGGCGAGGGCACGCTCCTCGTGACCTCAGGTCCTGTGTTAGCACCGCTTGATGACTTCCTCAGCGCCCACAGTCTTCCTGCGGGCAGCTACGGGGTGGATACGGATAACGACGGCTATAACAATCTTGCCGAATTCATCCTGGGTGGCATTCCGAATAACGGGGAAGCCGGCTCCAACACCAACCAACTGGCACCGACCGTCAGCGGTAGCGGTGGCAACCATGTCTACGTCTTCCGGCGCGATTCGGTGGCTCTGACCCAGCCGGGCCTCACCATCAACTATGAATATGGTTCGGATCTCGTCGGTTGGACGACCGCTACGGGCGGCATGATTTCCGTTACCACCGGCTTCTTCGGCGGAACGATCGACAAAGTCGAGGTCACCGTCCCTGATCCGGTGGGCGGCGCAGGCTTCGCCCGCATGAACGCGGTGTATACGCCATAAGTTATCCAGGTTGTCGCTCCCGGAGTCGATTGGCGCTCTGGGGGGGCAGCAAGGCGTCATGGAGCGCAGATTCACATCGTGCGAAGTGCTTGATTAAGCATATTGATGGAGCATTCGCGGGCTCGGAAGAAAATCCCTAATAGTTGTGCGCTGATAAAAACCTACTTACGAAACACTGCGTCTCGCTAAAACCCATCGTGCAAAACCCCTTCGGGAAGATATCCCGTAACGATTCCACCTGTCTAACAGTGGCTCTTTGCGGTCTTTTTTCCTGATAGATGCTTGCTTTTTACCCCTTTCCAGGGGCATCGCGGCATTCATTCCCGTTCATAAAACCCATTCGTTTACTTTTCTAATTACCCATGAAACCCAAGCGCCGTAATCTCTTTCTCGCCACTTCGATTACTGTTTCATTCGTCTCTTTGTCCGCGAATGCGGCCGATAGGAACTGGGTCGGAGCTAGCGGAAATTTTGACAGTACTGCGGCCACGGCGGGATGGAATGGCACCAAGCCGGGTTCGGCTGACAATGCCGTTCTCAACACAGGCGCAACCGTCACCATCAACACCAACCAAGGGGTGGTCGACTTCTTGCCGGGAAGCATCGCCGCCGGTACGGGTACTTTCCTGCAAACGGCAGGGGCGGTGACGGCGAGTGGATGGATTCGCTTGGCGAGCAATGCAACCGGCACCGGCAACTACACGCTGCAAGGCGGCACCCTGACCACGACGGGCCGCGTTTACGTCGGCGAATCCGGGACCAGCACACTTACCATCTCCGGAGGCACTCTGACCAGCAGTGGCACGTTTACGTCCATCGGACTAAACACGGGCAGCAAGGGGACGATGGTCATCAGCTCCGGTGCCTTCAACCAGACGAGCGCCACCGCCAATGCCCAGGACTTCAACGTCGGAGACAACGGCACCGGCGTGCTAACGGTAAGCGGCACAGGTACCCTCAACACCGGTTTGTCCAGCCTCCTGATCGGCCGTCAATCTGGCTCAGGTTCTCTCGCCGGTGGCAACGTCGTCAACTTGGACGGCGGCACCATCAGCACCAACATCGTCCGCAAGGATAACTCTACCAACGCGGCCACCTTCAACTTCAACGGCGGCGTTCTGCAGGCTCGTTCGGCGCAAACGAATTTCATCTCTACAGGGGGCACCGGCTCAGTGATGGTGTACAACGTGCGCAACGGTGGCGCCAAAATCGACACCCAGGGCTTTGCCATCACGATTGCCGTCGGCCTTCAGCATTCAGCCATCGGCGGGGATCTCGCGACCGACGGCGGTCTTACCAAGACTGCCGGCTCGGGTGTTTTGACGCTCTCGGGAACCAACACCTACACGGGCAACACGACCGTCAATGCGGGCGCTATCGTTGCCAATACCACGGCTGCGCTGTCAGGCTTTGGCACTGCCGGCAGGGTCGTCGCCGGTGCCGGCGGCACGATTGCCGGCGCGGTGGGAGGCGCTGGGCAATTTACGTCCGCCAACATCGATACCTTGCGCAGCACCGCGACGTTCACGAACAACACTTCTTCTCTCGGCGTCGACACGACCGGCGGTAATTTTACTTACAACACCAACCTCACCGGTGCAATCGGCTTCACCAAGCTGGGGACCAACCAGTTGTCGTTTGATGGAACCAACACCTACACGGGCAAGACCGAGGTCGCTGCGGGCACGATGTTGGTCACCACGGGCAGCATCACCGGCAGCACGCTTACGACGCAGTCCGTCATCGTCAACCAAAGCGGCGCCGGCACCGCAAATCTCAACCTAGCGGGCGGCACGATCAACGGCGGCACCGGCGAGGTCTGGATTGGCCAGAATGCCGGTTCCACGGCAGTCCTCAATATTTCCGCCGGTGCCTTTACCGGCAACAACTGGATGACCACCGGCCGCAATGGCTCGAACGGCACCATCAACGTCACGGGCGGCACCTTGACCCACACCACCACGGGGAATTCCTCGGGTCGCTTTTCGATCGCTTCCGGCGGAGGCACGGCTGGAACCGGCTCGCTGAACCAAACGGCGGGCATTGTCACCGATTCAAGCTCCCTGATCATCTCTGAAGTTGGAACCGGTTCTTACAATATCTCAGGCGGCACACTCAACGCCAATGGCGGCATCTCCATGTCGCGGGGAGCTGGAACCAGTGTTCTCAATATTCTGGGTAGTACCGGAAACACTGGCAGCTTGGCAGCGAACGGTGGTGGCGGAGAAATCGTGACCACGACGAACATTGTCCTGGCGGATGGCGGCGGTGGAGCGTCTTCGGTTAATCTCATCGGCGGCACTCTGGCCCTGAATGGTTTCACGGCGGGTGCCGGAGCCGGTACCAAGACCGTCAACTTCAACGGCGGCCTCGTGCAGGCGCGCACTGCCAACGCCACATTCCTTGCAGGGACTATCACCGCCAACGTGCAGGCGGGAGGAGCTCGTATCGATACGAACGGGAATGATATTAGCATTGCTGCGGCTCTACTCAACAATGGCGCGGGCGGACTGACCAAATCTGGCGCTGGAATCCTGACTCTGACCGGTGCCAGCACTTTTGTCGGCACGACGACCATCAACACGGGTACCCTGCAACTCGGCAACGGCACGACTGGCAACGACGGGAATATTGCCAACAGCCTGAGCGTGGTGGATAACACCGCGCTGACCTTCAACCGCTTTGGGTCCAGCACCTATGGCGGTGTGATCAGCGGTGCAGGCACAGTCACCAAATTGGGTGCCGGCACCCAGGTGTTCAGCAACGCCCAAACCTACAATGGTGCGACGACCGTTACCACGGGCACTCTGACTCTGGACCACAGCGGCGCTAACCTCGGAGCCCTCGGCGAGACGGCAACGAGCATCGGCGGCGGTGCCAATTTTATCGTCAAGGGCAGCACAATCATCGGCAGCGGCGCGGGTGCCACTCTGGCGGTGGCTGGCGGCGCGACTCTCGGAACGACCGGTACGGTGAGTCTCCAGGACACGACAATCAACACCCTGGGAATCGGCGGAAATCTTTCCATTGGCACCGGTGCCAATGGTTCGGTCCTCAGTTTCGACCTTGGTGGCACTTCCGGATCGAACGACGCCCTGAATGTGGGTGGCGCAGTGACCCTCAACGGCACCACGACCATCAACATCAACGCGTTGACCTCAATCGTCTCCGGAACCAGCAACTACACGCTCATCTCGGCAGCCGGTGGCGGCTTGAACGCCGGCGGAGCGGGCTTTGTGCTTGGTGTTAAACCAGCCGGCTTCAACCAATACAGTTTCGCATCCTCCACCACCACCGCGCAAATCCTGACGATTTCCGCCAATAATTTTGTCACCGGGAACCAATACTGGACCGGCTTGGCGAGCAGCACGGGAGCGCCGACTGATCCGAGCAACAACTGGGGTTACGGTGCTGCCTTGGGAACTCCCATGAGCAATTGGTCCACCGCCGCCGCCGGCACGGTTGACGCGCTGCAGGTTCCGGGAGCGAGCACGGACGTTGTTTTCACGGCCAGCAATGCCACGCCGAGTTCTGGCACCACGCTCACCACTCAGTTGGATGGAGCCTATAGCATCCGCGGCCTTTCCTTTGACGTTTTAGGAGCCACGACCATCACCTCGACGGTCTTAAACACCAACGCCAATGCGCTTACGATCGGAGCCAACGGTTTGACGGTGGCGGCAACGTCCAACTCTTCCGCCACCATTAACGGCACGGGCAGCGTGCTCGTGAATGGCAACCAGAACTGGGCCAATAATCATGCCACCAATGGACTGGTTGTCAGTACCGGGGTTACTGCGGCCTCCGGAGCCACGGCCCTGACCTTGAATGGAACCGGTGCCGGCGGAGTGACCTTGGGCGGAGTCCTTGGCAACGGTGCCGGAACCCTCTCGCTTGTTTTCAACCAAGCGGGCGTCACCCAGCTTAATGCCAGCAATACCTTTACGGGCGGAGTGACCTTGAACAGTGGCACCGTACGTTTGGGAAATGCCGGAGCTTTGAATAGCACCACTTCCAATGCCGTGGCTTTTGGCGCGGGCAGCACGGGGATTCTCCAATTGAATGGAAATAGTGTTACCATCAAAAGCCTGAATACCAATGCCACGGTCGGAACCCCGGTCATTGAAAACGCCAATGGGACTGCTTCGACCTTGACGGTCGCGAATGCGGTGGCTGGCACCGACACCTACGCGGGTGTGCTGCAGGACGGTACCGGTGGCGGCAAGCTCAACCTCACCAAGACCGGTTCCAACTCCGGAACCTTGCTGCTCTCCGGCACAAACACCTTCACCGGCAATATCGTCATCACCAACGGCGGCCTGACCGCTACCAACAGCAGCAGCCTGGGTGCCGGACCAAAGACGGTCGATCTGACTGCCGGAACTTCCGGCAATTCCAACCTTCATCTGGACAGCCAGGGTGGCTCAGACATCAGCCTTGCGTCCAACATCACTTTCAGCGCCAGCAACGTCAACGGTTCGATTATCAATGATGCCGGCAACAACACGGTTGCAGGGGCCATCAGTATCACGACGGGTGGTGGAGCTGCCACGATGATCTCGAATGGCAGTGGCACACTGACCTTGTCGGGCGCGATCACGGCCGCGACAACCACCCGCGAATTGATTCTGGGTGGTGCATCGAACGGAACAGTTTCCGGTAACATCACCAACGGGGCAGGTGGCTTGGCGGTTACCAAGAACGGTGCAGGCACCTGGAATCTCACAGGTGTCAACAACATCAACACCGTAATGCGGGTGAACGCCGGAACGCTCAAGATCGGCGGCGGCACCACGACAGTCACTCCGGCTGTTTCAGTCCAAATCGCGGACGGTGCCGGATTGACCTCCACGATGACCGTCGAGGGAGGAACTCTTACGAGCGGTGAAATCCAGGTGGGCAACGGCAGCAACACCGCCAACGGCACGCTCAACGTGAACACCGGCGGGATCGTCAACACCAATAGCTGGATCGGTATCGCCCGCAGCAACGGCAATGGCACCTTGAACCTCAACGGTGGAACGATCAACAAGACCGGCGACAATGGCACCCACATCACGATGACGGGGGTCGCCGGCGGAGGCGTTGGCATCCTCAACCAAAACAGCGGCATCATCAACAGCACTGTCAGCGACCTCTGGGTTACCGAGCAAGGACCCGGTACGTATAACATGAACGGTGGTGACGCAAACCTCCTGGGCGTCAACATGTCCACGGGCGCTGGCACCGGTATCCTGAATCTGAATGGTGGCACTATCACCACCGGTTCGGTCTTTAAGACAGGCGCCGGCACCGGTACTTTAAACTTCAACGGCGGAACGCTCAAGGCCACCGGCAACAGCGCGACCTTCGTGAACGGGATCACCACCAACGTTAGCGGAGGTGCACTGATCAATAGCAACGGCTTTAATGTCACGGTCACAACCGCTTTGGTTCATGCCGGTGTCCCCGCCACCGATGGCGGACTCACCAAAAGCGGTGTAGGCACGCTCACTCTGAATAACACGAACACCTATACCGGACTTACTACGATCTCCGCCGGAACTCTGGCTCTCGGTGCTGCCGGATCGATCAGCAACTCCAGCGGAGTCGCGCTTGGCACGGCTGGAACCTTCGATGTGAGCGCCGTTGTTGCGGGCTATACGGTCAATAACCTCAGTGGCTCAGGCACCGTGAACGGCAACCTCACGGTTTCCAACGGCCTTGCAATCGGCAACTCACCCGGCACGGTGAACTTTGCTGGCAATCTGAGCCTTGGGGCGGCCTCGACCTTCACCTATGAGCTCACGGGTGGCGCTTTGACCGCAGACCTGGGCAACGTCACCGGAACCCTCACCCTGACCAGCGGCGCTGTTCTGGATCTGGTCCAGTTGGGAACCTACACCATGGGTGACAAGTTCACCCTCTTCGGATACGCGACGGAATCGGAGTCCGGAACCTTCCTGGACGCGGATGCCAACACGCTTCTCGATGGCGCAACCTTCACCGATGCCGGCGGAATGTGGACGATCGATTACGATGACAGCACCGCAGGTCTGAATGGCGGCACGGGCTCCAGCTTCGTCACCGTCACCGCCGTTCCCGAACCGCAAACCTGGATGCCTTTGGTCACGGGCCTGGCTGGGCTGGCTCTGCTGCGCCGCCGTAGCCGCAGCCGCTGATCGGATCCGGGCAGGGCGATTATCGGTTAATGGTTATCGGTTAATAGGTAAGAACTCTTCCCTGATAACTTTTAACCGATAACTTATAACACTCTTCAGAGCCCTACCCCGGCCTCACGTCGCACCAACCATTGGACCAGTTGACGCGGAGCTTGGCCTGATAGAGTTCTGTTAGATTTGCTGTTGTTAGAACGGATTTTTTATCGCCGTCGGCGAAGATCCTGCCGTCGCGCAACAACACGACGCGCGCGATTTCCGGAGGGATCTCGCCGGGATGGTGGGTGACGAGCACCAGGTCATGGCCATGATCTAACAGATCTCGGAACGTCGCCGTGAGCTGGATGGCGGCCGCGAAGTCAAGAGCGGTGGATGGCTCGTCCAGCACCAGCACCTCCGGCCGATGCACGAGCGCTCTCGCAATCAGAATCCTCCGCCGTTCGCCCGAAGAGAGCGTGCCGAATTCGCGATTGGCAAGATGGCCCACCGCCATCAACGCCATGGCCTCGTTCGCAGTGATTTTCTCCGCGCGGGAAAAGCGCATGTGGCGGGTCCTTCCGTAGGCGCCGCGCAGTGACGACAGCACCGCGTCGCCGGCTATTTCCCAGGGATCGAAGCGTGCGACCTCCTCCGGCATCACCACGCCGATCCGGTGGCGGATTTCCTCAAGCGACCACAGCTCCTGACCAAACAGCCGGCAACTGCCGCGGCCATCGGCTTCCGGACGGACCTCACCCGTCAGCAGCTTGAGAAATGTGCTCTTGCCCGCCCCATTTGGCCCCAGCACCGCCACGCTCTCGCCGCGCTTCAGCCGCAGCGTGAAATCCTTGAGCGCCAGCGTCGCGCCCCGCCAGACCTTGGCGGATTCGATTTCAAACACCATCTCCGGCATGCCCCAATCACGCCGGGATCCCCGCGAGGTCGCCAGAAAAATCCTCCTAACAATCGAATGGGACGAGACTCAAGACTACAAGACGCAAGACGCAAGAGAAGATTTGGCGCAGGAATCTCTGGATTCTGGGCTCTGGGCTCTGGGCTCTCGTTGGAAAAAAGACTTGGGTGGCAACTCGGCACCGATGATGCTAAGACACCTGAAATTCCATGTCCATTCACGTCGCCCTTCATCACCGGACCAGTTATCGCTACGAACGTCCGGTGGGCCATGGGCCGCATGTGGTCAGGCTGCGTCCGGCGCCTCATTGCCGGTCCAACGTGCTCGCCTACAGCCTCAAGGTGGGGCCCATGGAACATTTCATCAACTGGCAGCAGGACCCCCAGGCGAACTACCTGGCCCGCCTGATGTTGCCGGAGCCCACCGACCGCCTCGATATCGAGGTCGATCTGGTGGTCGAAATGTCGGTCCAGAATCCCTTCGACTTTTTCCTGGAGCCCGCGGCCGAGGAGTTTCCGTTCAAATATGACCCGGATCTGGCGCATGAACTCGCGCCCTTCATTTCCGTCGAGAAGCCCGGGCCCTTGCTGGAAGGGTTGATCAATCGCTTTGCGGGGAAAAAAGGCCGCACCATCGACACCCTGGTCGGCATCAATTCCGCCATCCAGCATGCCGTCGATTACCGGATCCGCATGGAGCATGGGGTGCAAAGTCCGGAACAAACCTTGTCCCTGGCATCCGGTTCCTGCCGCGATTCCGCGTGGTTGCTCGCGACCCTGTTCCGCCACCTCGGATTGGCGAGCCGCTTTGTTTCGGGCTACCTGATCCAGCTCAAGCCGGATGTGAAATCGTTGGATGGGCCCGTGGGTACCAACGTTGATTTCACCGATCTCCACGCGTGGACTGAGGTCTATTTGCCGGGGGCCGGTTGGATTGGTTTGGACCCCACTTCCGGCCTGCTTGCGGGCGAAGGCCACCTGCCACTCGCGTGCTCGCCCGACCCGACGAGCGCGGCTCCCGTGACAGGAGCGGTCGAAGCCTGCGAATCGACGATGGAGCACGAAATGACCGTGACCCGCATCTACGAGTCACCTCGTACTACGTTGCCATACCGCGACGCGCAGTGGGATGAAATTTTGAAAACCGGCCGCAAGATCGACGATGACCTCGACTCGATGGATGTGCGCCTGACAATGGGTGGCGAGCCGACCTTCATTTCGATGGACGACTTCGAAGGCGATGAATGGAACAACGCCGCGGATGGTCCGATGAAGCGCAAGCTGTCCGACCAACTCATCAAGCGCCTGCGCGCGCGTTTCGCTCCCGGCGGGTTGCTTTTTTATGGCCAGGGCAAGTGGTATCCGGGCGAGCCATTGCCGCGATGGTCGCTGGGCTGTTATTGGCGCAAGGATGGTTATCCGATGTGGGAGAACGACTCGCTGTTTGCCGACGAGACGCATGACTATGGCTACGATTCGACGCATGCGCAGCGCTTCGCGGTTGCTCTAACAGGAGCTCTTGGAGCGGATCCGAAATGGATACTGCCTGCTTACGAAGACACCCTTTACTATTTGTGGCGCGAGCGGCGATTGCCGGAAAATGTCGATCCCATCAAAAACGAACTGAGCAACAAGCTTGAGCGCGAACGTTTTGCCCGCTTGTTTGAAAATGGCATCGAACGCGTTGTCGGCTATGCGCTTCCCCTCGAACGCCGCGACACCCCGCAAGGCCAATGCTGGACGAGTGGTCCATGGCATGTCCGCGACAACCTGCTGTATTTGGTTCCTGGCGATTCACCGATGGGCTATCGCTTGCCGCTGGACTCGCTGCCATACGTGAAGAAGTCCGAGCATCCATGGCATGTGCCCAACGACCCGACCCGCGAGGTCGCCGATTTTCCGCAAGCCCCAGGCTCGTTGTTAGCCACCCAACGCCGCAATCTGGAAGCGGCGACATCGCGGCTTGGACGCGAAGACGAACCGACAGCCGCGCAACGTTCATGGGAACGCAAGCCTGACAAACACGAGTCAGCGCCATGGATCACGCGTCATGCCCTCTGCATCGAACCGCGCAATGGCCGCTTGTATATTTTCCTGCCGCCGGTGAACGATCCGGCGGATTTCCTCGACCTGGTGGCGACGATCGAACGCACTGCCGCGTCATTGGGAATGCCGGTCATTCTCGAAGGCACGCCGCCGGAGTATGACATCCGGATGAGTGTCGTCAAAGTGACGCCCGACCCCGGTGTCATCGAGGTGAACCTGCATCCGTCCGCGTCATGGGACGAACTTGTTAGAAATACTTCGGTCCTGTACGAGGAAGCGCATCTCTGCCGGCTCGCTACGGAAAAATTCATGGTCGATGGCCGCCACTGTGGCACCGGTGGTGGCAACCATATCATCATCGGCGGCGAAACCCCTTCGGACAGCCCGATGCTGCGGCGGCCCGATTTGTTGCGCAGCATGGTCACGTTCTGGAATCATCATCCGTCGCTGACCTATTTGTTCTCGGGATTGTTTGTCGGTCCCACATCTCAGGCACCCCGCATCGACGAAGCCCGCAACGACTCCATTCACGAAATGGAAATCGCTTTCAAAACCCTCGAAGGCGCGGGTACTCCGTCGCCGTGGGATGTGGACCGCGCGTTCCGGAATTTGCTCATCGATCCCACCGGCAACACCCACCGCGCGGAGTTCTGCATCGACAAGATGTATAGCCCCGACAGTTCGACCGGCCGGCTCGGTCTGTTAGAGATGCGGAACTTCGAAATGCCGCCGCATTACCAGATGAGCCTTGCGCAACATCTGGTGCTGCGCGCCCTGGTGGCTTCCTTCTGGCGCGAGCCTTACACCAAGCCGCTGGTCCGCTGGAAAAGCGAGATCCATGACCGATGGATGCTGCCGCATTTCATCTGGCAGGACTTCCGTGATGTCCTCGCGTCGTTGCGCGACCAAGGCTATTGGATCGAGGACGATTGGTTCGCGCCACACCTTGAGTTCCGCTTCCCGCGCATCGGCGAATTTTCACGGGCGGGCATCAAGGTGGAAGTGCGTCATGCGATCGAGCCCTGGCATGTCCTGGGCGAGGCGGGCGGACCGGGCTCGACGGTTCGCTATGTCGACAGCTCCGTGGAACGCATGCAGATCATGGCCCGCGGGCTTACCGGCGAGCGGCATGCGGTGACTTGCAATGGAGTGCGCATCCCGCTGCATTCGACCGGCACCCATGGTGAATTTGTGGCGGGCGTCCGTTATCGCGCGTGGCAGCCGCCGAATTGTTTGCATCCATCCATCCCGGTGCAAACGCCGCTGGTGTTCGATCTGTTAGATACCTGGAACGAGCGCTCGCTGGGCGGCTGCACCTATCACGCGGCGCATCCCGGCGGACGCAACCACGACAGTTTCCCCGTGAACTCCTACGAAGCCGAATCGCGGCGCTTGGCCCGCTTTTTCCCGCATGGCCACAGCGGCGGGAAAATGCTCCCGCGCGAAGCTCCCGCCAGTCCCGACTTTCCATTCACACTCGACTTGCGTATGATGCCCTGAAGCATCGTCTTCGGACCACCCTCCGGCCATGGCTGAAAGTTTCAGCAATCCTTCACCCGCATTGTCGCCGCAGCCCATGATGGGTTCGGCGGATTTGGCGTGGAATGAAATGACGGATCACGGCGGTGCCATCCGGCCGCACTGGCGTGAATTCAGCCAGCGCTTTCAGCATTGGAGCGGAGTCGAACGCGGCGCCCTCGCCGCCTCGGCGTCGCGCATGATCGCGGACCTCGGCACCACCTTCAATGTTTACAGCGATGTCGGCGGCTCGGGCCAACCCTTTGAGCTCGATCCGATCCCGCTGCTGATTTCGCCCCTGGAATGGGCGCACGTGTCCGCCGGCTTGAAGCAACGGACGCGTCTGTTAGATGCGGTGCTGTCGGATCTTTACGGCCCGCAGGAAATTCTCAAGGCGGGTTTGGTTCCACCGGACCTCGTGCATGCCAGTCCGGCCTTCCTCCAATACGCCCGCGGCCTCCAACCGCATGGCGGACGATTCCTCATTACCACGGGCTGCGATTTGATCCGTTCGCCGCGCGGCTATTGGAACGTTTTGCGCGATCACACCAGCGCTCCCGGCGGACTCGGGCAAGTGCTTGAAAACCGCAACGTCACCTCGAGCCTGCTCTCCTCGCAGTTCGAGAGTCTTGGCGTGGCGCCGCTCGCTCCTTTCTTCGACTTGGAACGGTCAACGTTGGAAGGCTTGCAACCCGCCCGCGGCGAAATGCCGAATGTCGTTTTTCTAACACCCGGATTCAGGCATCCATCGTACTTCGAGCATGCCTACAAGGCGCGGCTGTTGGGTTTTCCCCTCGTCGAACCCGGGGATCTAACAGTTCGCGAACACCGTTTGTTTCTGAAAACCCTGGCGGGGCTTCGCCGCGTGGATGTGGTCGCGAACCGCATTGACGAATCGCTGCTCGATCCGCTGGTCAACGGTGGCCGCGGCAGCGCGGGAGTGGCGGGGCTCATCGAGGCATGGCGCACCGGCAATGTCTCGCTGGCGAACTCCGCGGGCTCGGGCTTTGCTTCTACAATGGCGCTGATGCCGTTCCTGCCGGGCATTGCGCGCAAGTGGTTCGGCGAGGAAATGAAGCTGCCCTTTGTCGAAACCTGGTGGCTCGGCCAGGAAGAGGTGAGGCACCGCGTGCTGGACCAGATGCACCGCTTCGTGCTGATCTCCGCATTTGGCCGCGATGAGTTGCTGCCATTGCGATGTGCGAATTTCTCGTCGTCATCACGCAAGCATTGGATGAATGCCATTGCCGAACGGCCATACGATTTCGTGGTGCAGTTCGACATGACACCCAGCACCTGTCCCTCGCTTGAACCACGCGGCATCCGCGAGAAGCCGCTGATTTGGCGGGCCTTTGTCATGGGCGCGGAATCCGGTCCGGTGGCGATGCCCGGCGGTTTGGTCAAGGTCGGTAAATTCGGACAGCCACCGCAGTTGTGGCCAAGGCACGCGGGCTTCACCAAAGATGTTTGGATTCCGGATGGGGATGGAGTGCTGGCCGCAACGAGTCCGCCGCCGGCAGTGCCAAGGCGCAAGGCCCGGCATTCGACGGCGCTGGAAGTGCCGAGCCGGATTGCCGAGCAATTGTTCTGGGTGGGACGTTACTCCGAGCGCATCGAACTTTCGACCCGCTTGCTGCGCGTCACCCTGCGCAATCTCGGGGGTGAGGCCGGTCGAGTGCAGCAGCAAAAACTCGCGGCTTGTTTGTTGCTTGTCCGCGGCTGTGGCCTGTTGCCAATGGAACTCATCGTCCATCCCTCGCAGGCTCTCAAAACCCTCGCGGTGCTGATTCACGACCAGGCGAAGCGCGGTGGAATCCCAAGCCTCACCCGTTCCCTTTTGCTCAACGCCGCCGCCGCGCGCGATCGCCTTTCCGATGACACCTGGAGGTTTTTCAACCGGCTCGAAGACGTCGTCTATACCCCCGAGGCATCGTTGAATGTCACCGAGCTTCTGCGCACGCTGGACACCCTGGTTCTTCATCTCGCCGCCTTTTCCGGCATGCAGGCGGAAAACATGACCCGCGGCCATGGCTGGCGCTTCCTCGAAACCGGCCGCCGCGTGGAACGCGCGATCGGCGCACTGTCCGTTCTCAAAACCGCGGCGCAACAGGACACTGCGGGGCCGATTCTGTTAGATCCGTTGTTGGAAACATGCGACAGCACGATGACCTATCGCCGCCGGCATTTTTCGCGGCCCGAGTTGGAGCCGGTTATGGATCTCGTTTTCTTCGACGCCACCAACCCGCGTTCGGTCGCCTATCAGATTGCAATCCTGCACCGCGAATCCTTTTATTTCCCGGGTAATTCCGAATCGGGATTGTTGTCAAAAATCCGCGGAGTGTCGCTGGCCTTGAGCGAGCGCTTCCAGGATCCCACACTGCCCGACGTTGCGGAATTCGACGAGTTACTGGATAGGGTCGAAAGTTTCTCCGACATGCTGACGCAGCATTATTTCAGCCACTCGGTGCGCCGCGTGTATTGAACCCATCATCGTGAAATACCATCTCATCCATCGCACGGAATACACCTACGAAGGTTCGGTCACAGTGTCGCACCACGTCGCGCGAATGGCTCCGCGCTCGTTGCCGGGTCAACATTGTCCGTGGCATGAACTCGAGATCCAGCCGGAACCGGTGGGCCGCGGCGTGCATGTCGATGCGTTCGGCAATACCGCCTCGTATTTTGAAATCGAGGGCAAGCATGAGTCCATGCAAGTCACCGCGCGGAGCTTGGTCGAGGTGTTCGCCATGCCCCGGCCCGACCCGCATGCGACGCCGCCCTGGGAGGAAGTGCGCGATGCCTGCCATTTTGAAAAACTCACGGCAGGTTCCGAAGCGGGCGCGTTCCGTTTCCGCTCGCCGATGATTCCCCTAGGAAAGGAATTCGCCAACTACGCGGCTCCATATTTCCCGCCAGGACGGCCGATCCTCGAAGGGTTGATCGCTCTAACAGAACGGATCTACAAGGACTTCAAGTTCGATCCGAAGGCTACTGACATTGCAACACCCGTTGGCGAGGTGTTGAAAAAGCGGGCCGGCGTTTGCCAGGATTTCGCCCATCTCATGATCGCCTGCCTTCGGTCGCTGGGCCTTCCCGCGCGATATGTCAGCGGCTATCTGGAAACCCGTCCGCCACCCGGGAAAAAAAGGCTCACCGGCGCCGACGCTTCGCATGCATGGGTCTCCGTCTTTTGCGGCGAATGCGCGGGCTGGATCGATGCCGACCCGACCAACAACGTCCTTCCCGGCGAACGCCACATCACCGTCGCCTGGGGCCGCGACTTCTCCGACGTCAGCCCCCTGCGCGGCGTCACCTTGGGGGCGGGCGGCCAAAAACTGAAAGTTGCCGTCGATGTAATCCCCGCCGAGGAGTCTTGATACTGCCATGCACATCCCCACCTTGATCTCCCGCAAGCGCGAGGGCGAAGAGCTTTCCAGCCGCGAAATTTCCCAACTCATCGCGGGCTACACGACGGGCGACGTGCCGGACTATCAAATGTCGGCCTTCGCGATGGCTGTCTTTTTCAAAGGCATGACGCCCGCGGAAATCGCCGCGCTCACCAAGGCGATGATGGATAGCGGCGATTGCTTTTCCTATCCAACCGGCCATCCGCCGATCGTCGACAAGCATTCGACCGGCGGTATCGGTGACAAGGTTTCGCTGATCCTCGCACCACTTGTTGCATGCGCCGGTTGCTGGGTGCCGATGGTCTCCGGCCGTGGCCTCGGCATCACTGGAGGAACCTTGGACAAGCTCGAATCGATCCCCGGCTTCAACGTCGGCGTTGGCTTGGATGATGCGGTCAAGCAACTGAAGAAACTCGGCGTGGTGATGATGGGCCAGACCGACCGCTTTTGCCCGGCCGATAAAAAGCTATACTCCCTTCGCGACGTCACCGGCACCGTGCCATCGATCGCATTGATCACCGCGTCGATCATGTCCAAGAAGCTTTCCGAAACCCTCGACCGCCTTGTGCTCGATGTGAAATTCGGAACCGGTGCCTTCATGCAAACGCGTCACGATGCCGAGGCCTTGGCGGCGAGCATGATTGCGGTGGGCAAGGAGATGGGCGTTGAAGTTCATGCCATTCTGAATCCCATGAGCGAACCAACCGGCCGTGCCGTGGGCAATGCGCTTGAAGTCATCGAGTCGCTCGAATGCCTCGAGGGCGGGGGACCCGCCGATCTGCGCAAGGTTGTCCTCGATCTCGCGGAGACGATCGCCGGCGTTTCGCGCGGCGAGCTTGAAAAACTGTTAGATAACGGCAGCGCCCGCAAGAAATTTGATGAACTCGTCGAAGCCCAGGGTGGCAAAGCCGCCGACTTGCCGCGCCTCGCGGAGATCCACAAGGCACCTGTGATCCGTGAAGTCATCGCAACCAGCGGCGGAGTTGTTGCCAAGGTCGACGCCGGTCTTGTCGGCCAAGCCGCCCTCCAACTCGGTGCCGGCCGCTCCAAGGCGACCGATGGCGTGGATTTCGCCGTAGGCTTCGACAGTCTCGTGAAATGCGGCGAACCCATTCATGCCGGCAACGCCGTCTGCCGCATCCACGCCCGCTCCGCCGTCGACTTCGACATGGCTGAATCGATGATTGTGAAAGCCGTTGAAATCCACGCGCATTAACAACCTCGCTTTGGCTGCTTCATCTCCAAGATCGAAACCGCGAATGGACGCCAATGGACGCGAATCAATAAAAATTCAGAACCCAGAAACCAGAAAGAGTTTACCGCAAAGCCGCAAAGGACGCAGAATTTCGCAAAGGGAGAGAGGTATTGGAATCAAATGGAAATACTCCCTTCGCGCTCCTTTGCGTCCTCTGCGCCTTTGCGGTGAATCTTCCGTCCTCGTCTGGTCTTCTCTTGTGTCTTGCAGTCTTGAGTCTCCTCCCATTCGCGTTCATTGGCGTCCATTCGCGGTTGAAAATCCAAAATGAGGCAACCCTGCCGAGGACGCTTTTCACTGTTGCCAAACCCGCGGGCACCGGTTTAGGTTGCGCCCGCCGCAGGCACCCAAAGCCTCATAGTGTAATGGTAACACCGCAGATTTTGATTCTGTTATTCTAGGTTCGAGCCCTAGTGAGGCTACTTTTTCCCCACTCGATTAAGAGCGTGCCGCCGAGTGTCAGAGTGTGGCTAAAGTCCTGATTCTGAGGGGAATCCAGATCGATAGGCCTAGAGGCCTCCGTGTCAGTCAGTGGCTCCCGGTTGCCCTCTGGTTCACTTTCTTGTGACACTATAGGTGACCCTAAGCCCGATCCGAGGAGGTTCGGAAGGGATGCCACGTGAGCAGCGACGTTCAGCCGGGAGGCGTCCGTATAGACCACCGTCGTCAGCTTCTCGTCGGAATGCCGCATCGCCTGCATGCAAGTTCGGGTTGGCACGTTGCCGTTCGCCAGCCGCGTGTTAAAGGTCATCCGCATGGCGTGGAAATCAAAACGCCGCCCCGACTCATCGATGAAGGCGATTCCGGCCGCAGCCAGGTCTTTCTTGAACGGGTCGAGGCCGGAGAACATTTGAACCACGCGAGCCGTAGGGACGGGCAAATTAGGGCGCAGGTTCCGCAACTCATCCTGTAGTTCAGGGTGGATCGAAACTACATCGCCCTTGCGGTTCTTTGTCGTAGCAGCGCGCAGCTTGATGGAGGGGACTGGAGCGTCAATGAACACATCCTGCCATTGAAGCAGCGCAATCTCGTTCCGGCGGAGGCCCGTATGCAAGGCGATCAAATAAATGATGCGCCGCTTCTTAGGAGCAGCAGCCAAAAATTCTTTAATTTCTTCATCTGTTAGAGCACGCCGAGCCCTCACTTTTTTGTGCGCCTTGACGGTGGAAATTCGCGCAAGGGGATTCGCTTCCAGATTTCCAGTCATCACCAACCAGTTTAGGAAGGCGCGAACCTCCGCCAGATAGTTGTTGAGCGTGCGAGGTGCCAAATCTTGTCTAGCCCTCCAGCTTACGAAGCTGTCTGCGGTAATGGAGCGAATGGATTTCCAGCCCGCCTCTCTGCCAACCCGCCTCAAAAGCAGTTCTCGATTCAGCACGTGGTCAGCATCGCAATGTTGCGCCCGCAGGTCTTGAAGGTGGGACTTGAGCAAAGATTCAAGGCCGGCGTTTGCTGTCTCTGTGAGCTTCGCAGATGGCTTGATTCCCACAAGAATCCGCTCTTGCTCGATGATGAATTCAGACATGAGCCGTTGCGCCGCCCGCTCATCCCGAACCTTGAGGCTCTTCTGACTTTGCTTGGATTCGCCGGGAAGTTGATACCGTATCCTCCAATACGGCGAGCGCTTGGACGGCTTCAACAACTTGCAGTGGATTGCCTCTTTCATTTGCGTTTGCGCTTGAGTTTGTCGAGGTAGGTTTGCACGTCCGCAGGTTTGAAAAACGAGCGGTTGCCCTGTTTGATTGGCTCGGGAAACAACCCCTGCCGGATTCGGCGATAGAGGGTTTCCTTTGACATGGCGATCATGGCCGCAACCTCTTTTAACGGTAAGAGGAACCGTCCCGATCCAGTCGGGCCCTGTTGCTGGTTTGTATTGTCTTTTTTCATTGGGGGAGAATTTCTAACAGTTTTCGTCGGGTCCATCGTAATCCTCTTCGATTACGAGTTCATCCTCGCCCAAAACCTCGCGAAGGTAGGGCTTTAGCATTACGCATACATCATACGGAATTGCCTCCCACGTCTGAACGAGGGAATGCAACTCGCCCCATCGCTCGACGTCTCGCTCGTCATGCGGTTGCTGGTGATCGTGAGCCAACATCTGAAGTTCAATTGGGCCGTCTTTAATGACCTCGTTGAAAAGAAGATTCAGCGGCTGATGACCGTAAGCGGTGGCGACCCATTGGGCGAGGGGTGCAATTGAATCCGCGAGCCGTTCCAAGTGGGTTTCAGGGCTGTTAAGAGCGCGGGAAATTGCCGCAGCGCTGAGGCTCACCCCGTGCTTTTCCTGAAGCCAACTGCTAATCCGGCGCAGACTCATTTTCCGCGAGGCAATGACCAGATAGGGAAAGAGCTGGGTGGAGAGAGGAAGCAACTGCTCCTGATTTTCGGAGGCTTCGATTAGCTCTTGGCCGATTTTGATGGAATCTTGTCGAGACATTCGGGTTACGGACGCACAACAGCAGCGCAACATAACCGTGACAAGGCAAAAATTTGGAGCGCTTTCCGGCCCGCGTGACCGCGCAACCCCTCCCTTCGGTCGCAAAGCCGTCCTGCCATTGGTCAGCGGCGGATTCGAATTTGCTCCGACGAGCTGGGGGGCCGCCCATTCTCGCAAATCGACCCGCCGTGCCTTTTTAGGTGCTCCGCAGGCAAGGGGATGATCCCCTTGACCCCGAATTTGTGCTAAATTCGGTACAGTTGGGGAGCCGGTTCTGTGGGAACAATTCGTCCGGCATTCATGGGTGATAAAAAGAACATCTCCGGTCCCCAGATAAGAAGGTGCCGCGAGCTAATGGAACTTTCCCAAGAGCAACTCGCCGCAAAGGCTCAAAGATCGGGGTGGGACATCGGGAGGAGCGTCATTGCGAAGATGGAAACAGGTTCGCGGCATGTCTCGGATATTGAATTGTCAAAACTGGCGGAACTCTTGAACAGCAGCCCCAACGAACTACTTCGCCATTCCTCGGCCAGCGGATCATGACGGAAACTACTTTCGAATCCATTCTGGCGGAATTGTGTGACCGCTTGAATTCCGAGCTGAGCCAAGGGACCATTTGGGAGCGTTCGGCTGAGTTTGAGAATCGCGTCCGAGTTGAAGCCCACGCCCTTCTTGAGGCTCATGGGATTGCCGCCAACTTCGAACCCCATCCTCATGTTTTTCCCGATATCGTTTTGGGAGAATTTGGGATTGAGGTAAAATTTACGACAGGGGATTCTTGGCGAAGTGTTGCAAATAGCGTCTTGGAAAGCACGCGCGACACCTCCGTTAAGCATATCTATCTTGTTTTCGGCAAAATGGGCGGTGAACCTGGCGTAAGTTGGGGACGCTATGAGACCTCCGTCATTCACGTGAGGACATCGCACGTGCCGCGGTTTGAAGTTGAGGTTTATCCCGAAGGTTCCGCCCACCAACCACGACAACCACTCTTTGATATTTTCGGAGTGAGTTACCTGGACTTCTGCTCACTCGACATGGAGGCAAAAATGCTTCATGTTAGAGCTTATGCGCGAAGCCGTCTCCAGCCGGGGGAGCGACTTTGGTGGTTGGAAGATTCGCCCGAACAAGAGAGGTCCTTGCCCCTTCAAGTAACGCTCTACATGCGCCTCTCCCAAGAGGAAAAGCGACGCTACCGAGCGGAGGCCACCTTGCTATGCCCGCAGGTCGTTAAGCCAAGCAGGGCCAAAAATAAATATGATGATGCAGCCATGTTCCTTTTGACCTACTACGGGATTCTTTGCCCTCAGGTGCGTGATCTTTTCACCGCTGGAAGTGTCGCTCTGCGGGGAAATCAAGTACGCGGAGGCAACTACATGCAGAGGGCGCTCGAAGATCTGAGATCCGAAATGGAAGAAGCTGCTAGCCGCCTTGAAGACGCCCTATTTGTCGAATATTGGGGACGTTCGGTAGCGCCAGAAAATCGAATTCGTGAATGGCTGGAGATGGCCGATATACAAGCGCGGGGCCATTGGGTGCCATCCGAATGTCTCTTTAGATGACGGCATTAGCCGAGGCACTTCATAACCGCCCTCGCGATGTGCCAAGCCAACACAGGCGGGACAGCATTGCCGACTTGCCTTTCCGTGTGGCGGATGCCCGAGGAAAAGACAAAGTTATCTGGGAACGACTGGCAACGGGCTGCTTCACGCATCGAGATGCGGCGATCAAGTTTGTAGTGGAATTGAATATTACCGTGGCATTCGGCCCTGATCGTGTGGGCGGGGCGGTCCGGCCGAAGCCTACGACTTCCTTGTTCGGCGCTTTTTTTGGCAGCACTCCAGATGTGATTGAATTCGATAGATGCGGCCTTTTTCTCAAGGTCATTGAGGGCGCTCTTTGCAGTTATCCAACTTTCCTTTGTGTGAACCGCAGGAGGCCTAACAAATGGCTGGAGGTCTGATGATGTCCCAACAATAAAAACGCGTTCCCGAGTTTGCGGAACACCATAATCGGCGGAATTATACAATGAATAACTCAGCGTGTAACCAAGCGTATTAAAATCCCTTATAATTTGATCTAGGGATTTTTTGTTACATTTCATCAAAAGGCCTTTAACGTTTTCAGCCACGAAGACCTTCGGTTTCAATTCTCTGATGGCCGAAATCATGTGCTTATAGAGGCCGCTTCGCGTACCATTGACCCCTTTCATCTTTCCATTTACGGAAATATCCTGACACGGAAAACCTCCGACAAGAACGTCGGGATTGGCAGGGGCGGTTTTCATAAAATCGGTGACATCCCCGCAATGAATCTCGTGCTTAAGATTCCGGAGGTAGGTTTCGCAGGCAGCAGGGTTAATATCGTTAGCCCACACTATCTCGAATGGATTTTTCTCATACTTTTTGCCCAAGAATGTGAAATCGCCTCTGAATCCGAGATCCATTCCGCCGCAGCCTGAAAACATCGAAACGACTGAATAAGGAGATTTGGGGACGGTGGTCGGGTGGGCCTTACCGCCTGCCTTGTTCGGGTCATAATCAAAAAGAGATAACCCTTTGCTCTCGTCACCGCAGAATCGGTGCGCCGAATCAAGGAACCAGTCCTTCAGGCTGCTGCCCTTATGGGCCAATGCCGCATAAAGTTCCCGTTTAACTTCCGGTCCAACGTCAACAACGATCCTTCCAGATTCTCCAATGGCCATGGAATGTAACGTAACTGAAGTGACGTCACTAGAGGAAGCTAATTTGCGCAAAAAGTCTAATTGATTCATAATCAACGATTAATTTTGATTTATTGTCCGTTAAATTGCGCAAACTTCAGCCATTTTCGCGCCGAAAATTTCGAAGGTTGGGGCAGATTCGGCGCAAAAACTAATGTTCGATGCGCCATGTTCTAACGAACAGTATCCACGGTATTTTTCAGAAATCCATCTTTTTTTAAAACGGATTTCGGCTGGCCCATTCTCTCATTGCCTCGCCGACAAACTTCATGATTCGGGCCGCTGTGGTAGGAGAGTCTTTCGAGATCAATCGCACCTTGCTGAATTTAGCGAACGGAGAGCGTTTGGCTTTGCCCCATCGAAACCCCTTTTGGCGAGGCCATTCCAGACGAATCAAATCATGGAAAAAGAGCGGAGGCGGATTATCGAGGTCAATTTGAGTGAGGTCGATGTGCTTGAAACGATTGCGAATCCTTATCAGTTCGAATTGGGAAACCAAGGGTTGCCCTCTTGAACTCATCAGTCCCGAAGCTTTCGCAATGATACGATGCTTGGCTTCGTTCGCTCGCTTTTGCAGCAGTTTCCTAGCGATTCGGTGAGCGATGATGGCGGCCCGCTCAGGCATCGCCACTTCGCGACGGGTGGACAGAGGCAATGCGCTTCCATTGACCTTGCCCCACCAACGTCCCGGGATTTCTTCGCAGACTGCTTCCAGAGGCTTGCCGAGGTATTTGGCGAAGTAGCCTGCAATATTGCCGCGAACCGCTTCCATGTTCTTCGAGTGCAAATGCCAGCGCAGATGCTTTCCGGATTCTTCCGCATCGAAGCTCGCGCAAATGAGAGAGTTCCATTGAAGGGCAAGCCAGCGTTGGAATGATTGCCGGATCATCTCGACTTCGATTCCGTAAATCAGCAGATGGTAGTGCAGCGCACCGCGTCTTTGAAGCTCGCGCTTCCATACAAACGAAACGCCGGGAAATCCTCGGGAGGCTGTTAGGCGGTTGCAAATTATCTTAAAGATCTGATGAACCGAGGCAGATGATATTGCCTTGAAGTCATTGGGAAGCGTGAGAGCCATCGTGAACGCGGGAGCATCCCGCTTCATGGTCGCAAGGTAGCGCTTCAAATTGGTTCGGGACGCATCAGAGAGGGTTGTCACCTTGCCACGCTTGCCGCCCCGATTTCCCGAACTGGATTTTGCGTGAGGGCTTCGATTTGGAATGCCGGGAAAGATTGCCGATGAACCTTCCGGCCAAATTTGAAACAGACGCGCATCGGTTTTGCGATCCGCCGAGGGACTGCTGGTTTTATGCACTATAGACAAGCAGTGCCCCCCTTCGGACGGGAGCGCGTGCCCGCTATCGCGGGCATCGCGCACTCCGTCCGAGAGGGGGAGGCTGGCGGCAGTCATTGGTCGCCCTCTTTCCCGGCGTCCAAAATGGCGACGATTGCCAATTTAATGCCGCCTGTTAGATGCGGCCATGCCTCGACAATTCGGCGAAGTAGTTTACGATCCGGCGCAGGTAGATGGCTGACATCAAAAGCCTCTCCGGACACTATCGGTGACCCCGGCCCGCTAACAGTTTCAGGCTCAAGCAGGTTCCCAAAGGTTCGAGCCCTAGTGAGGCTACTTGGTTTTCAACGAGTTGCGCTACTCGTTCCGCGGCCATCAACGTAGCTGCGGCGTCTCGCCACAGGTCGTGCCCGCTGCGTCTCGCAGCGAGTCCCCCCTAAGGAGCGTGGGTGCCTACACCCACGGCATTCATTCTGCGTCTTGGGGGAGGAGCTTCACATTTTTGAGTCAGAGGCGGACTGAAGACCGCGCTCCAATTTTCAGACAGCCCCTTAAATAGTATCGGATGCGGCGGCTTCATATTGCGGGTGCTGCCAGCTCTTATAAACCGCCTCGAGACTGTAGCCATCTGGATCGAAAACGTTCGCCGCGTAATAACGGGGATCGTAATACAGGCGGGCGCCGGGTTTGCCATTGTCGGTAGCGCCCGCCGCCATTGCTGCCTGGTAGAACCCGTTCACCTCGGCCTCGCTCTTTGCGATAAAGCCGATATGCGCAGCCTTGGCATCCGCATCGCCATGCCTGAGCCAGAAAAATACGCGGCCGTCGCATCCGAAGCCCTTGAGGTCGGGATGTCCTTCAGGGCCATCTTTGCCATCATAATCGATGGCATGCACGATGCCGAGCGGCTTGAGAGCCGTCTCGTAAAAGGCAATCGATCGATGGACGTCCCTGACGGTTATGAAGACGTGGTCGAGCACGAGTTAAGTAGGTAGGCTGTTAGCATTTGCGGCCGCGGAGGCGCTGGATGAGCGAGAGTAGAAGTGGAATGCTTTGTGCCGCCCACCAATAAAGACCGAGCGGGACGAGAAGCGAGAGAAAGAGTATGCCAGAACCGACCGATAACCCGCGGAACGTGAGTTGTGAACCAAGCGCTGACGCTATGCCCACCACGGCGAGGCAAAGCATGGCGAGAGCGGCGACACTGATGGGAATCTGGACGAGAATCGGGAAGCCCCGGCGCCGGGTAAACCACTCGGCAAGTGCAGTCGATGGTAAGAGCAGAAGCAGACTGGCCGCGGTGGTGGCGACGAAGAAGAAAAGCAATCCGGCGGGATACGCCAAGGGTCCGCCAATGCCGCCGCCCGTGAGCATCGCCCAAAGAAGCAGCGCGAAGTAAGTAATCGTCCAGACCATGCAGGCCGCCGCCACCGTGACAGCGAGCGCAAGGAAATGTCGGGCGCAAAAACTGCCAATGCGTCCTGCTGCCTGGATGACTTGGCTTCTGTTCATGAGATGTGCAGAGCGGAGCTACTCATGGATGATTACGGGAATGTTGTTCGACTTCTAGAGTCGCATGTCCCGCTGCAGCTCTTGCCTTATCGCGTCTCAAAATCTCTTTCTGGCGACAATCGTAGCAACGCTTCGGTTGTTTGTAGGGAGAAGCTTGTATCACCTCAAAGTAGTGTTGTTGGGATCCCGCCGACCAGCACTCAAGCTTCCCGGAGACTGTTCCTAAAAATTTGCCGAACTTCATGCACTGCTCCTGTCGTCCCTTGGGGGACTTGAAGGCCGCGACGCAAAGCTCTCCGGCCACGATTGTTACAACCTATCTTACAGCAGCAATGAATCGCCGGCGTCGCATCATTGCAACAGCACTCCATCCCACTACAAGCAAGCCTGGCGTCGCCGGTTCCGGTACTGCGGTAATGTTATCGATCCCCACCGTGTTGGTTGAAAGGCCCGCCTCGATGATGTTGCCGTTCGAGTGATAAACAATGGCACTCGCTCCGCCCAGGATTTCAAAACGCGTCACGCCTGACATCGTGTCGGTAAAACTGCCGGTTCCGCCGCTGCCGGCCAGGTAGGTGAAACTTCCCGAAGTGAGCGTATAAGAGAGCAAAGTCCAATCGGCAGCTCCGGTGGAATTGGTAATGGTTTGTGCGCCCGAATAGAACCAGCCACCAGGCCCGCTGAAGGCGATCCGAACCGCGAGGGGATTTCCTGCCTGGTTATCGGCTTGAAAAGTAATTCCACTGACGCCGGCCGACGTGTAGTTGCCAATCCAGTCAGCTTGCGCCGAAAACATCAACCATTTGCCGTTCGCGCCGTTGCTATCGGAAAAATGGCTCAGGAACCCGGCTTGGCCATCAAAACCCACTCCGGCACTGCGCGTCGGCTGCGTAGCCGAAGGTGTAGCTCCGATCGACCAGCCTTCCGACGTCGCGCCGAAACCATCCACCGACGCCAACGTAATGGCTTCCGCATCTCTACACAAACCGAAAGCGACCACGCCAATAACCAACGGGAGGATGTTGATTCTCATATCCAATCCGACTATTGAATTTCATCGGCTTCGGCAAGGTGTATTGTTCTTATGCTCAAAATACAGCAGCGATCAGTAGCTTGCTTCGAACGTTGATCTGGGGGAGCGCCTGTCCTAATGCGTCGCCCGATTTTTCGCATATCGCCGCGTCTCCGCCTGAATCACCCGTTGCGGGATCCCAAAGTGCGCGGCGATCGCGTTGGCGCGTTCATGCGGGGAGCCATGGGAATCCGTATGTTGATCCGGTTCTGTTAGAATCCAGCCAAGAAACGCTTCAAGCCGATAGCCGGATGCCATCGCATAGCGGGCGCCGGCGATGTCGGCTTTCAGTTCAGTGGCCGGGCTGGCTTTGCCGTGGGATTGAAGGCCTTCGACCTTGTGGGCAAATTCATGGCCGAAGATGAAGGCCCAGGTGTTCGGTGGCAGCTTTTGGGCGGCGACCGGATGGATGTAGATGGTGCAATTGTCCAAGTTGCCACGAACCCTTGCCAAGGGCCCGGGATTTTCTCCGAGTGCCAGGTGCCAGTTGATTTGGCGGCCCGTGGCCTTCGCCACTTCGCCTGCGACGGCTTGAAGCTCGGCAAAGTTGGCGGGTGGGCGATAGCGCGGATCGGGACGCTTGGCCGGTGCTGGCCGGACTGCGGGTGGAGATGCTTTTGTTTTTGCCGACGCTTGGCGAGAAGGGACCGGATCTTTCGCTGCCAACATCGGTGCGGTGAGCCACGACAGGCCGGACATGAGTGCGACGAAGGCAAGTACTGGCAATTTGCACTGCACACGGAAATGTAATGGGTGGCTCGTCATGGTAGGTGAGTAGCGAAGGACGGGAAATCAGGACCATTGCCGCGGGACTTTAGCAGCAATTTCAATGCGTTCTCTCAAAAAGACACGACAAGAGTGTCGTGGCTCCTTAGCTCTTTATCCACGATCCCCGATCTGCGATCTCTTCCTTCCCAAGATGCGACTGAAGATCCGCGCTCCAATTTTCCAACCTGATCCTGCCTGTCCGGAAAAAAACTTGGTGCCGATTGTGGGTTAGCGGAGTTTATTGGGGGACATGCGGCAGCGGGACATTTGGCTTTTTCTGGGATTCACGGTGATGGCGGTGGCTGGCTACTGGCTTGCCTCCTCGGCTACGCTGCACCCGGTTGCCAGGCAAGCGGCTCCCAAAGCGTCATTGGCGGAGCGGAAAGTGGTGGTGGATGAGACCGGCCCGAAATTCCGCCGCGAAAATCGCGCGCCCCAATCGCCGCGGGATGACGAGGCCGCCGAGAACGGGGCTCTGCGGAACGAACGCACCGTGGTGTTCAAGGACAAGGCCGCGCTCGAAGCGTTTCTGAAGCGGGCCGGCGACAAAGTGAAAATACTCGGCAGCATCGATGCCTTGCATGCGTTGCGCATTGGATTTTCAGACGCCGCCGATCTTGCGGGCTTGCTCGGGCCGGACGACCAGGCCTCATTGATTTACCCGGTGGATACGCCCGCCCCGACGGATGGAACAGTGCAGCCGGGGGCGATGGCGCTTGGTGCCCGCTTGCTCTCTTGGCTTGGCATCACCATGGACAATTCCTCGTGGGGAAAAGGGGTGTTGGTCGCGATTCTCGATACCGGCGTGACGGCCCATCCGGCATTTTCCAGCAACATCTCGATGCTCAATCTCGTGGGCCTGCCAAGTGATCCAGCGACACAAAACGGCCACGGCACGGCGGTCGCGTCGATGATCATCGGCAACAACCAACTGACTCCCGGCATCGCTCCCGGTGCCAGCGTGCTGTCCGTGCGCATCGCCAATGACCTTGGCCAGTCTGACAGCTTCCTCCTCGCGCAAGGCATCATCGCCGCTGTCGATGCGGGTGCGAAGGTCATCAACATTTCGATGGGCAGCCAGGGAGACAGCCCCCTTATTCGCGATGCCATTGCCTATGCGACCGCGGCCAATGCGGTGATCGTCGCGGCTGCGGGAAATAACGGACTCAATAAGGTGTCGTACCCTGCGGCCAACCAAGGAGTGATCGCTGTCGGTGCAGTGGATGCCATGGGTAATCATTTGGATTTTTCGAACTCCGGCATCCAGCTTGCGATCGCCGCGCCTGGATATAATTTGAACGCCGCCTGGACGGGCGGTGAGGCGACAATGGTGACAGGCACTTCATTCAGCAGCCCGATCGTCGCGGGATCCATCGCGGCCTTGATGAGCCGGCCGGGTGCGACGCCGCTGACTGCGAGCCAGGCGGCGACGCAGTTGTTCAGCTATCTCAACGATGCGGGCGTGGCTGGAACAGATTCTGAATACGGCACCGGGCTTCCCGATCTAGGCCGCGTGATCAATGGCAAGACCCCGGGGATTTATGATGCGGCTGTCGCTTCGCAACGGATCGTGCCGCCGAGTTCATCGAGCCCTTTCGGACAAGTGGAAGTGCTGGTGCAAAATCGTGGCACCGAGCCGCTCTACAACACGGCGGTGACCATTTCCACTCCTTCGGGCAATGTGACGACTACCCTCACTAATCTGGCTGTTAATGGCGTGCAAACTGTCCGTGTGCCCATTACCGTTCCGACCGCGACGAGCCTCCGCTACGATGCCCAAGTCACGATTTCGGGCCATGTGGATGCCAAGCCTTCCAATGACCGTCGCGTCGAGACCTATGTTCCGGCTGGTTCTCCATAGCATTTGCTTTTCGTTCGCCCTGCCGGTGATGGCGGCACCAGCTCTCCGCGAAGCACCAAACGCAACTGCCACGCCCGCCAATCAACTCGTTCTTGCGGGCAATGCCTGTGGCCCGACGGCCCTGCTCAATGCATTCCGCTTCGGCAATCCGTCATGGCAAAACGTGTTGGTTCAATTGCCGGGCCCAACTGACAGGGAACGCGTCTCGGCGATCATCCGCAGTTATGGCATGCGGCCTTCGGCAAATTTGAAGGACCACCCGCGCTGGTCTCGCAAGGGTGTCAATCTTGCGGACCTCGCCGACATGGCCAACGAGATGACGCGCGGGCAATACCTGCCTTTCGTGAAACAGGAAATCCTCTTCCTGAAACCGAAGGAAACGCCGGAAAAACTTCTCCGCCGCAGCCACGAACGGCTTGCAACATCGATGGGCAAAGGCCTGCCCCCAATCATCAGCCTCCGCCGTTATGCCAAGCGCGGTGGAACATGGGTCGTGCTCGACGCGCATTTCGTCACTCTCAAATCACTGCCGACGAAGCTCGATAAAAGCGCGACATCATTTCCCATCACTTACATCGATCCATGGGGTGGCAAGATTGCCGGGGGGTCGATCGATATAGCCAGCAGCGGCGTGCTTGCGGGGGCGCAGGGAACTTCTCCCTGCCTCGAAGCGAATTTCCCGAATGCCGCCGTCGGCAAGAAGCTCGTTCGGAATGACGAAACTACGGCACTTACCGTAGCAGCGCTTTTAGGCCGGTGGTAATTGCGTTATCAGTTATCGGTTAATTGTTATCAGGGAAGAATTCTTACCTATTAACCAATAACTATTAACGGATAACCTTTTTCAACAGCACATCAATGGCATCCACGACCTTGTCATTGGCGCAATCCGCCGCCGCCAACGTGCCTTTTTTGTCGATGATATAATAGTCCGGGAAACCTTTCGCCGCATAAGCCTTGGTCGTCTTGCCGGTCGAGTCGATGGCAACAGGATATTTGATGGCATGCGTTTTGATGACATCGTTCAACTTGTCCGACCCATAGGATTGGCAGATGCCGATGAAAACCACCCGGCCTTTGTATTTTTCAAAGATTTGGTTGTGATAAGGAATGCTGGCGATGCAGGTGTCGCAGCCTGTGGACCAAAATTCGAGAACGACGATTTTGCCTTTCAATTTTTCCAAAACAAGCGGCGCGGAATTCTGCCATCCTGTTAGATCCAGGGCTGGGGGAGTCGTGGCGCCTTGGAGAAGGGCAAGGCGTTTGCGCTGGGCGGGGTTGTTCTCGAGGGCAAACGACAAATCCTGGGCGTGAAGCGACGACAACAGGAGAAGCGTATAAAGCGCGGCGACTGCGGTTCTCATAAATGACCGGACTAATGTGTGTCGATCAATGCGCCATCGGGCTCTCGCCGGACGCATCGCCGAGGTGCGAGGACTTCTCGGGCAGAAACTTCTTAAAGCGCGTTTTGTCGATGGCCTTCATGTAGGCTTCTTCCGGCGAGATCATGCCTTCGCGCAGCTTGGACCAGATCGACTCGTCCATGAACTGCATGCCTTCGTTCTTGCCGCCGGTGATGACGTCGTAGAGTTTCTGGGTGGCGCCTTCCCGGATAATGGCGGCGACGGCAGGAGTCGCGAACATGATTTCGTGAACGGCAGTCCGGCCGGGTTTGTCCACGCGCTTGCAAAGAAGCTGCGCGACGACTCCCCGGAGCGAGGCCGCCAGCATGGTGCGGACCTGCGACTGCTGGTTGGCGGGGAACACGTCGATGATCCGGTCAACCGTCTTGCGCGCGTTGTTGGTGTGCAGGGTTCCGAAAACCAGCAAGCCCGTCTCCGCGGCTGTTAGAGCGAGTGAAATGGTTTCCAAATCCCGCATCTCGCCGACGAGGACGATGTCGGAATCCTCGCGCAGCGCGGCGCGCAGACCATCGGCGAACGATGGCGTTTGGATGGGCACCTCGCGTTGGGTGATGATCGAATTCTTGTTGCGATGGACGAACTCGATCGGCTCCTCAACCGTGATGATGTGCCGGCTGAAGTTGATGTTGATGTAATCTAACAGAGCCGCAAGCGTCGTGGATTTTCCCGAACCGGTGGGGCCGGTGACAAGAACGAGACCGGCACGCATGTGGCCGAATTCCTTGACGACATTCGGCACGCCCAGTTGCTCGAGGGTGGCGAGTTCGGTGGGAATCAAGCGGAACACCGCGGCAAGGCCGTTCTGTTGCTTCAGATAGTTGCAACGGAACCGCGAAGCCTCGTCCATTGCATAAGCGAAGTCGAGATCGCCGACTTCGAGATATTTTTCAAAAGCGCGCTTGTCGCAAATTTCCGCGAGCAGTTCCTTGAAATCCTCGCCTAACAGCATTTCCTGATCGGGGATGATGGAGACCGCGCCGTGGACGCGGATCTTTGGCATCTGGCCTTCCGACAAGTGAAGGTCCGAGCCCTTGTGGGTGATCAGATAGCGGAAGAGTGTATCGATTCTGGCCATGGAAGTGTGAGCGGGAAGCCCTAGGATTGGAGGAAGGTCCGCATTTGGATTTTGTCATCCGAACGGAACAGCGTTTCGTCCCGTGAGATCAAGCCTTTGACGTATAGGTTGCGCAACGATTCGTCCATGGTGATCATGCCGACGTTTTTACCGGTCTGCATGACACCGGGCAGCATGTAGGTTTTGCCTTCGCGAATGCAGTTGGAAACCGCCGGCGTGTTGACGAGCAGTTCAAGGGCGAGGATCCGGCCATTTCCATCGGCGCGCGGGACCAACTGTTGTGATAGAATGCCACGCAGCGATTCCGATACCATGATCCGGATCTGTTCGCGTTGGTCGGTGGGGAAAACGTCGAGCACGCGGTCCAGTGTCCGCGGCGCGTTGCCCGTATGAAGCGTTCCAAGAACCAAGTGTCCGGTTTCAGCGGCGGTGAGGGCGAGTTGGATGGTTTCCAGGTCGCGCATTTCACCAACCATGATGACATCCGGATCTTCCCGCAAGGCACCGCGGAGCGCACGGGCGAAGGACTCGGTGTGCTTGTGAACCTCACGTTGGTTGACGTGGCAGCCCTTGGAGCCAAACACATATTCGATTGGATCCTCAAGCGTCAGGATGTGGTCCTCGCGGTCGCGGTTGATGAAATCGACCAGCGCGGCCAAAGTCGTCGATTTTCCCGAACCCACCGAACCCGTCACCAACACCAGTCCGTTTTGATAACGGGTGAGGGGAATGATGTGCTCAAGCGGCAGACCGATTTCCTCGAGGGTCTTGATCTTGTCGTTGATGATCCGGAAGGCCATGTCCAGGCCAAGTCGTTGCTTCACGACCGAAGCACGGTAACGGCCGTTCGTTGTGGAATAGGCGAAGTCGATGTCGCCATGTTTGTCCAGGCGGTCCCATTCCGCCTTGCCGAGGAATGATTTGGCAAGTTTTTCGGTTTCCTCCGCGGTCAACGGCGCATGATCGGGCCAGATCGGTGAAAGCTGGCCGAAGCGCCGCCATGCCGGAGGATAGGCGGTGGCGATATGCAAGTCCGAGCAATCGTAGTCGCGCCCGAGTTGCAGGTATTGATCCACGTGATCCAAGACGCGATGTTCCGACATGAGAAGGGAGGTTCAGAGTGGGGTTGAGACTCGGGCAGGACGGCTGGCCGCGACGCTTTGGCCGCGGAGATGGCCTATCAGATAGTTTTTTACCTGATCGGTCAGCCACATTTTTAAAAACGGCCGGAATGCGGTCAAGGCGAGACCGACGACGGCGATGGGCACGCTGCGGTGCTTTTTGACAAGCGGGGAGGAAGATGAGCGGCGGCGCAAAAGCGAGCTGACCATGATTCCCGCGCTGAGTGCGGCCACCAGCCAGCCGGTCGGATGTTGCTTGAGGGAGCCGCGGACACGGGCCGGCACGTCGAGGCTGCGTTTCATCCGTGCGGCTTGCGCGCCGAGCAATCCGCGGGCACTGCCGCCCATGCGGATCAGCCGTTGGATTTCGTCGGTTTGTGAAGGTTCTCGATCCATTCGCGGTCTTTTTGAAATTCAGCGCGGGTCACTGGGAACGCGGCTTTGGCCTTGGGACTGGCCAGTTTGGAAAACAGGATCGCCAGCAGCAAATGAAGCACCGCCGCGCCGACGCAAACCCAGCTCCAGGGCCATTCCGTCGTTTCGGCAATGACGCCGATGGCACCGGCGAGCAACAGGGCCCAGGCGAAAAGGGCAAATATACCTGCCGCCGCATAGAATCCCGCGCGGCGGGCGACACCGCCGGCGACCTCTTTCGATTCAAGCCGGATCAAGTCCACCCGCGTGGCGAGCAGAGTCATCAGCGCTTCACGCCAGTTTTGGGGCGTGTCGGATCCTTCTCCGATCTTGGGAGCCGCGGTGGATGCCGCCGGGCCGATGTCGGAGGACGGGCTCATGGCTATCGATGAAGTCAGGACAGGCGGCGGGAACGCAGGCTTAGCGGCGGGCGACCAAACCGATGAGGAAGCCCACGCCGAGCGCGCCAAGCACGCAGGTCGTCGGATTCTCGCGGATGTAATCTTCCGCAGTCGTGTGCATTTCCTTGGCTTTCACCCGGGTGTCCTGCCACTGCTCGGTCGCGCTATCCTTGAACTGGGTCGCTTTTTCCGTGGCAGCGCTCTTGAAGGCAGCTGCTTTTTCGGTGGCGGCGGCTTTGAACTGGGTGGCGCGCTCGGACGCATTTTCGCGGAATTGCTGCGCCGTCTCCACAGCACGATCCTTGAGAGCCATCGCCTTTTCTTCGGCGACATGGACGAATTCCCGGGCCTTTTCGCCGGCCGCCGCACGGAGGTCATTGGCGGCTTGGGAGACTGACGGAGTTTGGGTGAAGCCCGCCTCTGGATCGAGGCTGTTAGCTGGGGAAAATTGATTGGTCATGACGTTTTTCTTTCGATTTCAGGCCGATCCTAATGACGCGGCCTTCGGAACAGATTAGTGGCACCTCTCGCAGCCGGGCGCAAGGAGTGACTTTCAAAATGTCAGTTGCCGTCGTCCACAATCCGGGCCTTTGGCGGGGCTAACAGAATGTCGTTTTGCCTGCCGGTCGGGGGACTGAATTTCATGTGATTCCACTCCGGCGATTTCAACGGCCCGGTGCCGTGGAATTGGAACAAGCCGGAAAACGGCCGCAGCACGGTAATCAATTTCAACAATCCGCGCGCGTTCATCCGGATGGTTACGTCAACGGTCCGGTCGCGCATGTCGACCGAACCCTCGCCCGTGAAATTCAGCGAGCGCGTGGAGGTATGGAAATCGGTGGTCGAGAGGATGCCGTTCTCGATGTTGAAGGTGCAGAACGCGTTTTTGGCATGCTGGAATCCGGCTTCCTCCTTGTTGAGCACATCGCCGATCAGGTTGGTCATGGGGCCGAACATCGGCACGGCGAACAATTCGGTATTTTCCAGTGCAAGCAGGCCGCTGCCATCCATGGTCGCCACCTTGCCGCCGGTCATGGAAAAATTGATGCGTCCGGTGACTGTGCCACCGCCCTTGAGTTGGAAGTCATAGGTTGTTGCCAAAGGTGGAATGGAAAGTTTGGTCCAACTCAATTCGCCGTCGAGCTTGCCGTCATGCGTCTCGAAGTGGGCGGTGACGGGACCATCGAAAGCCTCGAGGCGGAGGTTCTCCACGTTCACGCGCGGACCGTGGATGCGCACGGTGGCGGACGGATGCCCGAGTGTTAGATTTTTTTCGAGGAACTCATAATCCGCTTCGTTCTCGCTCGCGAACGTGACTGTTAGATTGGTGCGGCCTTCCGGGGTGACATCGACCACGCCCGTGCCGGTTAGCTTGGGCGGCCGGTGAAACCGATAGATTTCTAACAGGTCGGCCACCTTGGGCGCGAACATGCGCACCATCGGCGAGGCCCAGAATTCGCCGCTGACATTTTCCACTTCCACGAGTTTTTCCCGCGCGTCGAAGCGGATGCGCCCCACCTTGGCGGTTGCCTCGTCGGGGCCGCCAAAGGCTTTGCGCAAAGGGTATTTCGCGTAATTGAAAACCACCGTGCCATCGTTGAAATCGAGTTCATGATGGTTGAGAATGAACGCGCAGTGCGCGAGGTTGAGAGGCACCCCCTTGTAGTCGAGATTTCTAACAGTTCCGGAACCGGTGTAGGCCCATGCTTCGCGATTGCTGGCATCGAAGCCGCCTTCCAGGTTGACATCGACGGATGAATGCTCGCGCTCCGCCATGTCATTCAGGACGTTGCCCAGCGGCTGGCCCACGAAGAACGGGCGGTATACGGGAATGGGCAGCGTGCTATGCAGTTGCATGCGAACCAAGGGCCACTCGATCATGGCCTTGGCCGTCGCCTCACCATCGCCACGATGCAACTTCAGGTCGCGTAAAAACAAATTTCCATCCGCCCATGAGAAGGCGCTTTCGACATACTCGAAGGGCATGCCGCGCAGCAACACCGATTCGCACCTGGCATGGCCGGTCATGCGCACGAGCGGGATGTTGTTTTCATCGAGCGTGAAGTCGCCACCCGCTTCTAACAGTTGCTTGCCACCAAAGACCGCATCGCGCGGCGCGTGGAAGCCCGCCCATGCGGTCATCAATTGTGGAACCTCGATCGACGAGGTGACGTCGAAACGTCCCGAACGCTGGGCGAGATCGTAGTCAAAGTGGCCTTCGAATTCCCCGCGCTCATCGGTGGCCTTGAGACTAGTGATGGTGACGAGATCCCCCGCGATATCGGCGCTGCCCGTGACTTCATCGAGAACATGGCCGTTCTTTTCCATGCCCTTGACCTGCAGGGCGATCTTCGCGGCGAAGGTCGTGCGATCATTGACATCGGCCTCCACCGAAATCTGCAGCGCGGGTGGGTGTTCCTTGTCGAAATGCCATTGCTCCAACTCATGGATGATCTTGGCCATCAGCGCGCGCCTTTTCACCAGAGCGTTGTCATCCGGCGGTGGCGGGGTGTTTTGCTGGCCGATGATGCGTGCGTCGAGTGTCAGATCGATTCCGGCAATCCGTCCGCGCGCCTTGCTGACCTCGATCCTGCGGTCTCCGGGGAGGTAAATGGTTCCATAGGCGCCGTTGATATCGAGAGTGCCGGCAGAAGGATTGGTCGGATCCACCGGCATGACCAGGGTCGCGTCTTCGAGCTGGATCTTGTTCAGTTGAAAAGACCCGCGTGCCAGCCTGGCCTTGTCAAAACCCAGGATGACCCGTTCGAGCCGGGAGATTTCACGAAGGCGGAACGGATCGGAATAAATCCTGACATCCGTCGCGACGACTCCCTGAAATGGCATATAGCGCAAGGTGCCGATGCTCACGTGCGCTCCCTTGCGCTCGATTTCATGCTCGATGGCCGCCCGCCACGACGCGGGCAGTCCGGTCTGGTTGGCCCACCACAAGCCGCCGATGCCCGCCAGCACTGCGGCGATCGCGACAAGAAACGCGAGCGTGCGGAGGTTGCGGGTCAGATGCAGGCGGGACATGGCGATCTTCCCGCAAGCGTAGGGGATCGCATTTCAAAAGCAACTCAGGGCACAATCCCGGCCTCGCGGAATGAGAAGTAAGGCGTCCTACCCGGGGAGGGCCGGCCGATGATCACATGGTCCAGGAAGCAGACTTGCATGAGGGTGGCCGCTTCCACGAGGCGCCGCGTCACGACTTCGTCCGCGCGGCTGGGGCTTGGATCCCCCGATGGATGATTGTGGATCAGGACGCAGCCGAATGCGCCCCGGGTGATGACGGGACGCAATATTTCCCGCGGGTGAGCCGAGGACTCGCTGACGGTGCCGACCGAAACGACAATGGTCCCCATGTGGCGCAGGCGGGCGTCCAGCAAACCCACCACCACCTGCTCCTGGGGCAGATTCCGCATTTGGGGGCCGAAGAAGTCGTGGATCAACTCCGGCGTATCCAGCGGGACCTCGCGCAGCTCCTCACGCGCGACGCGGACTCCTAGTTCGAAGGCGGCCGCCAATTTGGACGCTTTGGCGAGGCCCAGTCCCTTTTCCTTGGCCAACTCCGCCACCGGCAGTCCGCCGATTGCGCCCAGGGAACCATATTTGGAGACGAGGCTTCTGCCAATCTGGATGGCGCTGTGGCCTTTCATTCCGGTGGAAATGAACAACCCCATCAATTCTGCGTTCGACAGCGCCGCCGGGCCCAGATGGATGAGTTTCTCGCGAGGACGTTCATCATTCGGCAAATCACAAATCCGCGAGCCCGAAAATCTGTCCGCCACTGCCTCGATCGAAATATGACTGATCATTTGAACAGTATGCGCGCGTTGATTTTCCCTGGCAAGCAGGAAAATTGGCGAGTTTGTTAGTGTTCAGTTTTCAGTTTTCAGGGCAGAAAATGGGGTGCCGTCCACGCCTCTTCCTCCTGAAAACTGAACACAGACAACCAACAAACTTCTTCCATGTCCTGGATCCTCTTTTTCGACGGTGATTGCGGCTTTTGTTCCGCTTCGGTGCGTCGGGTCGTGCGTTTCGACAAGCGGGGAAACATCAACTACGCCCCTCTGCAAGGGAAACTCGCTGAGGAAAAAGGCTTTTCCCACTACGCCGCCGCAGAAGGTGGCACCATGGTCTTCCTCCGCGAAAGCGACGGACAGGTGTTTTTCCGCAGCGACGCCTGGATCGAACTCGCCAGCGCCCTCGGCGGCCCGTGGAAACTGCTCACCATCACCCGCTTCATTCCGCGCTTTATCCGCGATTTCGTTTACGACCTGGTGGCCAACAACCGCTACCGCTTGATCCGCAAATCCGACACCTGCGCACTGCCGGATCCTGTTCTGCTCTCAAGGCTGAGGGAGTAGGGGCGATCACCGGTCGCCCCGTTTCGATTCCTCCCCATTCATCCAACCCGCGGCGACCCATGATCGCCCCTACATCTCCCACTTTCCACAGCCCGAAAATCTCCAAAATTTTTCCAAAAATCGGTTGAAATATCCGGATTGTGCGCGAGCGTTTTTCAAGAGCCGGACGAACCAAGCCAGATAGCAAGTCGAGTATTCCAAACGAGAATCCGACAAGACTTGGAATCATCGCCCGGCTCACTTTTGTACGCGGCTCGCGGGTTCCTTCAAGGGCGCTTGTTGGCCGCAATCTATTATTGCCGGCAAAACGTTGGAAATCGCCAGACAAGGGGTCGTTGAATCCGTCTTGAAATGCCTTCGTTGCCGTGCATCCTCGCCGCCCGCCCATGGCCGGCCCCTTGTTCCAATCACTTCCAGGATTCCGCGACTTCATTCCAAAGGAGTGCGCGGTGCGGAATTATTTGTTCGAGGTGTGGCGCAAAACGGCCCGCAGTTGCGGCTATGTGGAATATGAGACACCGATTCTTGAGGACACGGGTCTCTATTTGAAAAAGTCCGGCGGCGAGTTGTCCGGGCAGTTGTTCCGCTTCGAGGACCAGGGTGGCCGCGACGTCACATTGCGGCCTGAAGTCACCGCGTCATTGGCACGCATCGTGGCACAGCATCAGCGCGATTTCCCGAAGCCGCTCAAGTGGTTTGAGATCGGGCAATGCTTCCGCTTCGAAAAACCGCAGAAGGGCAGGGGCCGCGAGTTCCATCAGTTCAACGTCGATATCCTCGGCGAAGCGGGACCGGCGGCTGACGCGGAATTGATCGCGCTCGCCATTGAAACGATGCTGGCCTTCGGCTTCGTCGCCGGTGATTTCATCGTGCGGGTTTCCGATCGCGCGGCATGGCTCTCGTTCGCTGCGGCGAATGGCGTGGATGAATCGTGCGTGCCGGATTTTCTTGGCATCATCGACAAGCTTGCGCGCGAGAAGCCTGAAGTCACCGCGCAAAAGCTCGCGGCGTTTTCGCTCACGACCGCACAAGTGACCTCCTTCGTCGCCGATCCCGCGAATGCATCGCCGGCGTATCTCGCGATCCGCGCCGATCTAACAGCTCGCGGTCTTGCCGCTTTCGTGGAACTGGATCTATCCATCGTCCGCGGTCTCGCTTACTATACCGGTGTGGTGTTCGAAGTTTTCGATTCGAAAAAATCCATGCGCGCGGTGGCGGGCGGCGGTCGTTATGACACTTTGGTCGCAACGATGTCGGATGGCGCGGTGGATATGCCCGCGACCGGCTTCGCGATGGGCGATTATGTCATCCGCAATTTGATCGAGGAAACCACCCACACCGCCATGCAAATGGAGGTATGGCTCCAGCGCAACGCCGCGGCTTGCGATATCTATGTCGTTGTCGCGGATGAAACGAAACGCGGGCAAGCCCTCAAGCTCGTCACCGACCTTCGCCGCGCGGGCATTTCAGCGGATCTGTCGCTGACCGATGCGAAGGTCGCCAAACAATTCCAAAGCGCGGAAAAATCCGGCGCGCGCTTCGCCCTCATCGTCGGCGCCGAATTCCCCACCCTCAAACTTAAAATCCTAGCCAGCCGTGCCGAAGAAACCGGCAACGCCACCACCGCCGTCGAATGGCTTACTGATCGCTTGTTGCAGCCGGATGGTCCTTTGCTTGCCTGAATAAATCAAACCACAGATTAACAGGATGGACGCAGATGGAAAAGATGGGATTCATGTGATGGAAACCGAGAGGATTATCGGTTGTGCCTTTGCTGTTCTCAATTCTTTGGGACACGGCTTTCATGAGAAAGCGTATGAGGAAGCTTTGGTTGTGGATTTCCAATACCACGGGATTCCATACGCCCAACAGGCTCGTTATCCCATCCACTATCGTGAGGCGAAGGTTGGTGAATATATTCCTGATTTGGTTGTTTTCGGAAAAGTCATCGTAGATGCAAAAACCATCGATCGCATCACGGATCACGAAGTTGGGCGCATGTTGAATTACCTGCGGGCGACCGGTCTACAGGTCGGCCTCATTCTCAATTTCAAACACGCGAAGCTCCAGTTTCGCCGCGTCACCCTGACTCCGCCCGAAGCGCCTCCTCTCCACTCTTAATCCCATCTCTTCCATCTGCGTTCATCCCGTCCATCTGTGGTTGAAACTCTTCTCATCTTCCCACCATGCGCACACACCTCTGCAACGAACTCCGCGAGTCCCACATCGGCCAAACCGTCACGCTGATTGGTTGGGTTAATTCCGCGCGCGATCACGGCGGGGTGATCTTCATCGACTTGCGCGACCGCGAGGGATTGACCCAAGTGGTGTTCCATCCCGAGGAAAACCCGGAAGTCTCGAAGCTTTCGCACACCTTGCGCGAGGAAGATGTAGTGCAGGTGATCGGCCGCGTGTCCGCGCGTCTCGAAGGTACCGCCAACGACAAGATCGCGACCGGTGGCATCGAGATTGTCGCCACCGCGCTCAACATCGTCAACAAGGCGGACGTGTTGCCGTTCCAGCTCGACAAGGAGTTGTCGAACGAAGACATGCGGATGAAATACCGCTATCTCGATCTTCGCCGCGCGCGCATGAGCAGGAACATCCGCCAGCGCAGCGTGATCACTTCAGCGGCCCGCCGATATCTGGATGAGTCTGGGTTTTATGAAATCGAAACGCCGATTTTGTCGAACCCCACACCGGAAGGCGCTCGCGATTTCCTGGTGCCATCGCGCCTCAACCCCGGCCGATTCTACGCGCTGCCGCAAGCACCGCAGCAATACAAGCAACTGCTCATGGTGGCGGGTCTTGAAAAGTATTTCCAAATTGCGCGCTGCTTCCGCGATGAAGACCTCCGCGCCGACCGCCAGCCGGAGTTCACGCAGATCGATATCGAAGCCAGCTTCGTCACGCAGGAAGATATCATCAAGACCGTCGAAGGCTTGCTGGTCTCGATGTTCAAAGCGGGTCTCGGCATCGACGTGCCGACGCCATTCCCGCGCATGACCTATCGCGACGCGGAGGACATCTATGGCTCCGACAAGCCGGACACGCGTTATGACATGAAGATCATCGATCTCGGCGACGTCTTCGCGGAGACCGGCTTCAAGATTTTCCGCGCGACGATCGATGGCGGCGGTGTGGTGCGTGCGATCAATGCGAAGGGCTTCGCCGGCATCACCACCGGCCAGATGAACCGCTTGAACGAGATCGCGGTGCAAGCGGGCCTGCCTGTGAAGAACCTCGCGTTCATCAAACTCGAGAACGGCGAATACAAGAGCCCGCTGTGGAAGATTTTCTCCGACACCGAAAAGGCGGCGGTCATCGCAAAGCTCGACCTTGCGGAAGGCGACATCGTTTTCTTTGCCGCTGGTTCGCGCGAAAGCGTAAGCACGATCCTTGGCCGCGTCCGCACTGAAGCCGCGGTCATGATGGAGCTGACCAAGGATTCGAAGATCTTCAATTTCCTCTGGGTCGTGGATTTCCCCTTGCTCGCCCACGACGAGGAAACCGGCCACTGGGGTGCGGTTCACCATCCCTTCACGCGTCCCCATCCGGACGACATCGAAAAACTGGAAGCCGGCGACTATGCGAATGTCCGCGCGGTCGCCTATGACGTCGTGCTCAACGGCTACGAACTCGGCGGTGGTTCCATCCGGATCCATGAAAAGGATTTGCAGGCGCAAATGTTCAGCGTTCTCGGCGTTGGTCCGGAAGAACAGCAAATCAAATTCGGACACTTGCTCGATGCCTTCCGCTTCGGCGCGCCTCCCCACGGCGGACTCGCACTCGGCTTGGACCGCATCGCCATGTTGGTCGCCGGCGAGGACAGCATTCGAGAAGTGATCGCCTTCCCGAAGAACAACAAAGGTGCCGACCTCATGGCCCACAGTCCCTGCCAGATCGAGCACAAGCTCCTGCGCGAGGTCTATGTCCAATCGACTTACAAGGACCCCAAACTCGCGGCGGAAAAGGCCGTGCAGCCACAGGGCTGATTACCAAAGCGGCCCGATCGTCCATTCCTGCGCGAAAAAACCCTTAACCCGCAAGATGTACCCGATCGGGCCACTTTGATCTCGAACATTCATAAAATCATTTTCCAACGCGCACGTCCATTGGAAAAGGTTCTCGCCAGGGTGGGGAAACCTCCGACGTTTTTTGGGGCGGATTGAATTGGCAGAGCGGGTCAGCACCACCTGGGACTGCGGGGGGAAGTGATAGCGGCACACCGCTTTGGATGTAGCGGTCTGCCTGTCCCTCGTAGCTCATTGAGCGAAGTGGGGTGACCGTCGGACGATTCCGTGCACGCCACCCTTGAAGCCAGCGACAACCCACCCATCCAAAGCGCTGTCGCGGCTTCGCTCTGCCACCGCAGTCCAAGGTCTGCGAACCCAGTTCCGCGGCGATTTGATGCTCTGCCGATTTTTCTACTAGCCCGCCGCCCGCTGGCCTTTATTCTGCCGGTGGCGATGCGGTCTTCCCTATGAATCTCACACTCAAAGTTTGGCGTCAGTCGGGGCCCAAGGCCAAGGGGCGCATTGAAACGTATCCCGCCGCGGACATTCCGGCGGAGGCTTCGTTTTTGGAAATGCTCGATATCGTCAACGAGCGCCTCATCGAAAAGGGCGAGGAGCCGATTCATTTCGACCACGATTGCCGCGAAGGGATCTGTGGAACCTGCTCGCTCACCATCAATGGCATTGCCCACGGCAAGGAGCGCGGCATCACAACCTGCCAGGTGCACATGCGGAAATTTACCGACGGCGACACGATCTGGATCGAGCCGTTCCGCGCAAATCCATTTCCCGTCATCCGCGACCTGATGGTGGATCGCACGGCCTTCGACCGCATCGTCGCGGCTGGCGGTTACATCGATGTGCGCACAGGTTCGAGCGTCGATGCCAACTCGATTCCGATTTCCAAAAAAGATGCGGACGCGGCCTTCGACGCGGCGGCTTGCATTGGCTGCGGTGCCTGCGTGGCATCTTGCAAAAACGGATCCGCGATGTTGTTCGTGGCAGCCAAGGTTTCGCATCTCGGCCATCTTCCCCAGGGCCAGCCGGAGCGTCAGAAGCGCGTGCTGGCGATGGTGCGGCAGATGGATTCCGAAGGCTTTGGAAATTGCACCAACCAGTACGAGTGCGAAGCGGCCTGTCCGAAGGAAATCAGCGTCGATCACATCGCGCGCATGAACCGGGATTTTGCGAAGGCCGTGCTTGAAGAACAATTTACGTGAGCATTTTTCAAAATCGGGAATAAGAGTCAGGGTTCACGTGTCCCATTGGCAGCAAGACCGACCATGAAAACGCCACTTTTTGTCACCGCCTTGATTTCTTCGTTTGCGATCGCCGCCTGCACGGCCAAAGAACAAGCACCCATGCAAACCCAATCCGAGAAGCCCGCCGAACCCACTGGCAAGGTCGTCAAGACCGATGAAGAGTGGAAAAAGGAACTGACACCGGACCAATATGCGATTCTCCGCAAGTCCGACACCGAGGCTGCGAACGGCGCGGTTTACAAGGAGTTCAAGCATCAGGGCAAAGGCAGCTATCATTGTGCCGGCTGCAAGGCGCTGTTGTTTACCTCCGAACAAAAATTCGATTCAGGTTGCGGCTGGCCCTCCTTTTACGACCCCGCCAAGGCCCAGAATGTCGCGATCAAAAAAGACATTTCTGGTGGCATGGTCCGCACCGAAGTGACCTGTGCCGTCTGCGGCGGACACCTCGGCCATGTCTTCGAAGGCGAAGGCTTCAACACCCCAACCGACAAGCGCTACTGCATCAACGGCGGCGGCTTGATCTTCGTTCCGGAGAAGACGGAAGAGAAGAAATAGTTGAGTGTTGAGTGTTGAGAGGAAGAGGAAGAGGAAGAGCAGAGAAGCCGCTGTCCGAGCCTCTTAAATATCTCCTATCTCCTATCCTCGATCCTCGATCCTCGATCCTCGATCCTCACTTTGCCGGAATTGGCTCGCACGAAATCACCGAATCCTGGCCGCGGAGATATTTGTCGAGGAATTGCTGCACGCGGGCGTTGAGTGTGGGGCTGTTGAAACCGTGGCCGGCGCCTTGGACGGCGATGAGATCGGAAGGCACGCCGGCCTTGTCGAGAAGCTCGTCGATCTCAGTGGACTGGCTGTAGGGCACGAGCGGATCAGCGGTGCCGTGAGCGATGAAGAACGGCGCGGTGTCCTTGGTCACCCAGGTAACAGGCGAGGCGAGCTTCGCTTTGCCAGTGAGCTGCGGATTGATGCCGCCTAACAGACGGGTGACGGGATTTCCGACAAGAGGATCCTTGCTGATTGTTAGAAAATCCGTGGGGCCGAAAAAATCGACCACGCATTGCACGCGGCTGCTAACCGTGGGAAACGCGCCGAGGTCGCCTTCCATCGACTTTTCCGTCGGGCAAGTGCCAAGCATGGCAACCAGGTGGCCACCGGCGGACATGCCGAAGACACCGATTTTGTCGGGATCGATTCCATACTCGCCGGCCTTGCCGCGAAGGAAACGGATGGCCGCCTTGCAGTCGAAAATCTGCGCGGGCCAGATGGCTTCCTGGCTCAGACGATAGTTGATGGTTGCCGCTGCATATTGGCCAGTGCCGGCAAGGTGTTGGACGATGCCAATTCCGTCACGTTTGCTGCCCCCGCTCCAGGCACCGCCGTGGATGAACACAACGAGAGGCAGCTTGGTTGTGGCCTTGGCGCCGGGTGCGATGAGATCGAGTGTCTGGCTGGGATTGCCTTTGCCAACGTAATCGACGTCGTGAAAAACCTCGGATGCGCCGGCGAGAGCGAGTTGGGCGCAGAAAAACAGAGGGCTCAGACGCATGGGAGTAAGGGGCTATTTCTTTTCTTTCGGCTCGCTGGAGTCGGCGGGATTTTCTTCCTTTTCGTCGTCGGCAGGAACGGAAATGGGTGGCGTCACCGCTTCGACGGGTGGAGTCGTCGCTTCGATCGGCGGAGTCGTTGCCCTTACCGGTGGGCGTGTAATCAATCCACCCGGCAATTGTTGCACCGAACCGTTCGCGGCTCCTTCGCCGGGAGCGGGAGGCGTGGCCTTGGTGATGAGCGCGTCACGCTCCTTGAGCACGGCTTCCACGAGGCTCTTGCGAACTTCGAAGGTTTTGCCCGCAAAGGCTTTTTCCTTCACCAGTTTTTCTGTTAGAACTTTTTGTTGATCGATGAACGCGGTGTCTTTGGTTTTGGCATCCTCGGGTTTTTCGCCTTCCTCTTTCTTGCGCTCCTTGGGGATCTCCGCGTTCACGTCCACGGTGAGGAAATAATTGTCGGTTGCGGGCGGCTCTTCATCCTTGGCGGTTGGCGCGGGTGCTTCCGCGGGCTTCGCCGCTGAAACGTTGATGATGTAAGTGAAGCCCTCGAAGGTTTCCAAGGTCACCGTGCGCTTGGTTTCCGGCATGATGCGCGCGGCGATCTTGTCGGCGGGGACCACATCCTCGAAGCGGGCATATGAGAACAAGCTCTTCAGCGCCGAAGTGGCGGTGGCGTCGAGGACTTCAGTGGCGGCCGCGCCATCGAGCTTGAACTCCGCTTCTTCGCCATCGCGTGTAAGCTTCCACGCGACGTCGGGCTTGCCGCTTTGGCTGACGGTGATGTTCTTGATTTTTTCCGGACTGATGAAGCCATCTTCCAGCCAGCGCTTGGGATCCGCGCTCACGGAGGGGAACATTTCCTTCACCGCATAAAAGCCGGATTCATCCGCATGGTTGCGCACATAGCGGCCAACCGAACCGCCACCCATGGATGAGGCATCGGGATTCGAGTCGATGGATTTGCCGAGTGAAATTTTGGCCAGCTCCTTGCCCGACGCGTCCTTGAAGATGGCGGTCATGCCACGTTGCTCGGGGATCGCCGATGATTCGTCCATGCCAAAGCGTGATGCAAACGAAGGCCCGGCTTCCATCGCGCGGGTGACTTTCAGGTCGGCGAGCGTGCGCAGGAATTCATTCACATACGTCGCGTTGGCCGGATAGCCGTCGCGGCTTGGGACAACCCACTTGCCGTCTTTTTTCGAAAGGACGACATTGCTGCCCGCGCCCTGGATTTCCACGGTCTCGGTTTCCGCTCCGGGGAATTTCGCGAACAAGGTTTCGCCGTTTTTGCGGTCCGTGCTGGCCCGCGCAGTGTCGTTGCGGCTGAATTTCACGGCAGCCACCGCAATAGCAAGTGCGGCGGCGATGATCCAAAGGATGGTAACCTGGCGTTTGTTCATGGGAAGAAGTTGAGTGTTGAGAGTTGAGTGTTGAGTGAAAGAAAGAGCTGAGGAGTTGCTGGCTGGTGTTGTGCGCCATTTTCTTCGCACTCAACACTCAACCCTCAACACTCAACCTCTTATCTAGCTCTAGTTGCCGAGCGGCGTTTGAAGAAGAGTCCGAGGCCGATGATGACAACCAGCAGCGGCATGGCGGCGACGTTGAGGAGGGTGATCTTGCCGGTGAGCTGGTCCTTCTGGCGGCGCAGCTCCTTTTCCTGCCCGCGGATTTTCTTGGCATATTCGACCTGCTCTTCGCGCAGCTTCTTGATCTCGTCTTCCTGCTCGGGCGACAGATACAACTCGGAGCCGCGGGATTTTTTGGACTGGAGATCGTTTAGCTTTTCCTGCGCCGCTTTCTGCTTCGCCTCGAACTCTGCAACCTTCACGCCGACGGTTTTGTTGAAGTCATCCTCCAATTTTTGCACCACGGTGAAGGGGCGCCGGATTGCGGAACGCGAGCGGGAGCCGATCAGGTATTTCGAACCGCTGGCCTGGTCGAGCAGGTTGAGCAACAGCGAGGCATTGCCACCTTGCGGAGAGGCCATCATGCCCTGCACGTTATAGGCGAAGCGATCATAGAACGCATCGACGTCAGCGATCAGGAAGACGTTGCCGGGAGCGGCCGCGACTTTGAGGGACTCCACTTTCGGTGCATCTTTGTTTTCGGTGCCTTCGGTTGAGGCCTTGGGCTTGCCGTCGGGGAAGGCGGTTTTGAAATTACCCGAAAGATGGGTGACCAGGTCGTATGCAATGCCGTTTGACTTGAAGGTCCGTTGAAGGGTCGGATCAAGTTGTGAGGCCCGCATCGCATCGACGAATCCCGATTTTGTGGTCGAACGGATCAGCGAGTTCGCGGTGACTCCGCTATTGCCGGTGATGGTGAAAGCGCCGGGCAGATAGAAAGTCACCGAGCCGAGATCCTTGGTGATGACGTTGTCTTTTTGCGGCATGGAATCCTGGCCGAGAGTGGGAACGGCGAGGCCAACCCGGTCACCGAACTTGGTGGCCAGCGATGGATCCGCGAGCACTTGGCCGGATTCGAAATTCACTCCCCATGCGCCTAGCAAGGTAGGCAAGGTGGATGTCGTTGGATTGCCCTGCTGGCCCATCATGGGGTTTCCTCCGCTGGTCATCTGCGCTGCCAGCGAATAGGCATCCAAACAAGCGACCACCGTTCCGCCGTTCAGCAGGTATTGGTCCACCGCATATTCGGTTTCCGGAGTGATTCCAGCGGGATGGAACAACAACAGGACCTTGATGACCTTGGGGTCGATGGTTACGCCCTCCATCGAAATATCCACAATGTCGAATGTCTGCTTGAGCTGCTGATAGATGATCCAGCCGGGTGTCGGCTTTTGCCCCGGCATCATCGCGGGCGCGCCCTTGAGATCGAGCGCGGACATGATGCCGATCTTCGGCTTCACTGGTGTTGCAACTTCGGAAATCGCCTTCGAGAGATTGTATTCAAGCATCGTCTCCTCGCGTGGATCGAGGAAGGGAATCACGCTCGTTTGATCGAGGCAGGAAATCGCCAGACCGAAGTAGAGGTTCTGGTCGTCCATCCGCTGGCCGTTGATGCCGTCCAGGTTCGCGGAATCCTCGGCATCGGTGTCGGGCTCGGGATCGAGATTTTCAACGCGCAGTTTGCCCTTCGCGATCGAGGTATACTCCTTCAACAGATCATCGACGCGGCGCATGTGGAGCTTGAGCTCCTCGGGCATGTAATCGGTGTTACGGGAAGCATAGTAGCGGATCACCACCGGCGTATCGAGTTCGCTGAGGATCGAGCGAGTTCCGGAGGAAAGGGAATGCACCTTGTTCTCGGTGAAATCCGCGCCGCGGTTGCCGAGGGGCGTGAGCGATACCAGCCAGTTCGCCAACAGGGCGATGGCAACAAGGGCGGCGACGCCGAACGCGGCGCGCGTGACCGGATGGGTGACTTTGAGGGACATTTGGATTTGAAATTTGAGATTTGAAATTTGAGATCTTTATCTCAGGCGCGCTTGGCGGAGAGGATGGCGCTGGTTCCGAGGAGGAAGACGAAGATCATCGAGGCGAACCAAACGAAATCCTTCAGCCGGAACAGGCCGCTGTTAGGGGACCTGAAATGATCCCACACTCCGAAGGCCGTGATGCCCTCCAGCACGTTCGGCGACACGATTTTCGCGAGCACTGCGGTTACCGCGTCGTAGCTGCACAGAAGCAGCAGCACGCAGATGGCCACCGAAACAATCAGACAAACCACTTGGTCGCGGGTGCAGGCGGAGACGAACATCGTGACGGCAAGGAAGGTGCAGCACACGAGGAAGCTGCCGATGTAACCGGAAAGGATCGCGCCGTTGTCAGGATGGCCGAGGTAATTGACGGTGCAGATGATTGGGAAGGTTAGAGCCAGGGCGATCAGCCAGACCGTGGCCGCCGCCAGGAACTTGCCGATGATGGCGCTCCATGTGGAAACCGGGAAAGTGCCTAGCAACTCGATGGTGCCGGTGCGTTGTTCATCGGCCCACAATTTCATGCCGACCGCGGGTGCGAGAAGCATGTAGATCCACGGATGCCAGAACAGGAAGGTCCATTCGAGCGACGAGTCGCCGACCCGGATGAACTCGCCGAACGTGAAAGTGAAGCCGAGCGAGAACAGCAGGAAAATCACGATGATCGCGTAGGCGGTCGGTTGCGAGAAATAGCTGGAGAGCTCGCGCTTGTAGATGGTGGTCGAGGACATTGTGGGGTAGATGCTGAGATGCTGAGATGCTGAAAAGCTAAAATTTTGAGGGAAACGCTTTCAGCTTTTCAGCATTTCAGCGTTTCAGCTTTTACCTCTTCCGTGTCGCGCGAGGTGACGTTGCGGAACAAGTCGGTGAGCGATCCGGTGCCGGATTGCGCGAGCAGTTCGGCGGGCGTGCCGTCGGCGACGATTTTTCCGCGGTCCACGATCACCGCGCGGGTGCAGGCGGCTTCGACTTCTTCCAGTATGTGGGTGGAGAACAGAATGGCCTTCGTCTTGCCAAGCCGCTTGATGAGCTGGCGGACTTCGAATTTTTGGTTTGGATCCAGGCCGTCGGTCGGCTCATCGAGAATCAACACTTCCGGATCGTGCAACAAGGCCTGCGCCAGACAGGTGCGATGGCGATAACCTTTCGACAGCGTGTCAATCGACTGGTGGGCGACAGAGCCAAGGAAGCAGGTGTCGATGGCACGCTCGACCGCGTCATTTTTCGCGGTGCCGCTGAGCTTGCGGATCGATGCACAGAATTTCAGGAAACCCACGACCGTCATGTCGTTGTAGAGCGGCGCGGATTCCGGAAGATAACCAATCTTCGTTTTCGCGGCCGCGGGATTGTCGACGATGGAAATGCCGCAGACCCGCGCGTCGCCGGAGCTTGGCGGAATGAAGCCGGTGATCATCCGCATGGTGGTCGATTTTCCGGCACCGTTGGGTCCGAGGAAGCCAAGGACTTCGCCTTGTTTGACGGTGAACGAAAGGTCATCGACCGCGTACTTCGTTCCAAAATGTTTGGTGAGGGATTCGACTTCGATCATGGGGTGGCGGTGCGGTTTTTCGGCAGTTCCCGCGGTTAGCGGTGCGGGGCGCGATTCTTGTTTGAAAAATCCTGCTATCAAGCCGAATAACAGCTTGAGGGGACGGCGCTAACATCCTTGCATCGGCGGGGCGCTGGTGTATGCCTGCGCGGAACCATGGGCAGTATCAATCTACCGGAGCGCTGTGGCGTGATGCTGCTGCCCGATTGCACCCTTTTCCCGCATGGCGGGCTGCCCCTGTATATCTTCGAACCCCGCTATCGGAAAATGCTGGCGGACGCGCTCGAGGGCGATTGCTTTTTTGCGGTCGCAAGGCTCCTGGCAGGGGACCCCGAGGGCGACGAGGACCTGGTTTCGCCCGTTGGAACCATCGGCCTGGTGCGGGCTTCGCGCGAACAGGACGACGGCACTTCGCAACTCCTGATCCACGGGGTGATGCGCGTTCGTTTCACCGAATGGCATTCCGACAAGGATTACCCCTACGCCAGCATCGAGCCATTGGTGTCCACCAGGGTGCCGGAAAATCAGGCGCAGGCGGCGATGCAAACCTTGCGCGGAGCTGTGGAAGACGCGGTCAAGGGGCTTTCCGAGGAAGTCCAAAGCGGCGTGTTCGCGCTGCTGGATCGGGCTGACGAGCCTGGTCTGATGACGGACATCATCAGCCAACAATTTGTCCATGAAGCGGACATCCGCCAGCAGTTGTTGGAAATGGAATCGGTGGGCGCACGCATCCCCGTGATCTGCGAGTATCTGCGTCACGCCAGTCTAACAGCAATGGACTAGGCGATGCGCTTTTTCCAATGCGATCTGCCCCAGGCGAAAAGCGCGAGCAACGTGATTCCGAACGCCGGCACCTGCCATAGCAAGGCGGAGCGAAATGCATGACCCGCAGGTTGATCGGGAAATCCGGCAAGCAAGCGCGAGAAGGCGAGGCTGAACAAGCCATAGCCGAGATTGAACGCGAGGCCTTTCACCGAGAGCACCGTCGCGCGCCGCGCTGAATCGGCTTCGCGATGCAGGACCTTGCTGATGGTGAAGCCAAGGTAACCCATTGTCGTCATCAAGAGGACGGCTGGCAGCAAGCCGAAGAGGGGCCATGCGGGAACCACCGCCGCCAAGCCCAATAGCGAGACCGCAGCCGCAATGCCGAGATTGGCCAAGGTGCCGAAGCGGTCGTTGAGCGATTTCGCGACGGCGGGCACAAACCAACCGATCACTCCCATCCCCGCGCCGATGAATCCAAAGGTCCATGCAGGCAGCTCAATCAAGCGATAGTAGCTGCTGTTGAGCGTCGCGAAATTACGGACGATCGAGTCAATGGACAAGCCGATGAGAATCACGACCAGCGTGTGCGGATTGGAAAAAACCCAGCGCGCGGTTTGCCAGGTGAGTTGGATCGCATGTTTGCAGGACTCCGACACATGGGCCGTCTCGTGGCGGACGGGCTCGACCATTCGCAAGGTGACCACGACGCATACGAGCCCCTGGCAAAGCACCATCGCGACCGGCAGGCGCCGCGCGATTTCCACGGACAAAGCCATTCCCGCGGGCAGCAGGCGGTTCAGGGGAGCGGGATCGTAAATCAAGCCGCCAAGGATCATGGCGATCACAAAGCCAACCGAGCGCCAGCGCATTGTCGTCGCCAACAAGTGGTCCCATCGTGTGCCGCGGTCATCGGTGGGCAGCGAGTCGTAGGCCAGCGCTTCGTCGGCACCGCTCGCACAGGCTTCGGAAATGCCCGAGCAAATCCGGTTGACCACGCACATCCCTAACAGAACCGCCCCGCCATTCCGCGGCGCAAGCAGGAGGCAGAGCATTTCGATGACCATCAGCACCGATGCGGCGACCAACAGCTTTTTGCGGCCGATCGTATCCGCCAATGCGCCGGAGGGAACCTCGAAGACAAAAATCGCAGCCGCCCAGATCATGTTGAGCATCACGAACTGATCCAGCGTCAGGCCGAGATCGAGAAACAACACCGCGAGCACCGGATAGTACGCCCGCGCGGTGTAGAAAACCGTGAACAGCTTGAAGCGCCGCAGATTTCCTGTTAGATCGGCGGGCATTCCGAAATCTCAATAACGCGGCCCGCGGTCGAGATCGATGCGGAACGGCTGTCCGCGCAGACGGGCCTTGCGGGTGCGGTCGATGACCTGGTCCACGAACTCACGCGGCACATCGACCAGCGAGTGATTTGGAAAGAGAGTGATCTTGCCAAGGCAACCGTCGGGCAAACCGGCCTCGCGATACAACATGCCAACGATTTCCTTCGGCAACACGCCATGCGCTTTTCCGACCGAGAGAAACATCCGTGCCATGCCTTCCTCCGTGGGCTGGATATTCCCCTGCTGCGGCGGGCCCGGACGCTCGAAGCGTTCTGGCCTCGGCCCGCGGTCATCGCCTTGGAAAATGTTCCGGTCACGTAAGGGGCCACGATCTTCGCGTTGCGTCTTGGCTTCCTTGCGCGCGGGACGTTCGTGTTCGCGATCTTCTTCGATCGCCGATCCCTCGCGGCCACTGGCTTCGCGGATCATCGTCACCAGCGCGCCGGCGATGTCGGTCGGCGTGTGGCCCTGCTCTAACAGGCGGTCGATGCTGTCCTGATACGTATCGAATTTCCCGCCTTCGAGACGTTCCTTGAGGTCATCGAAAATCAAATCCGCGCGCCGTCCCTCGACTTGTTCGACCGAGGGGATGCGCTCGCGTTTGACGACGGACCGCGTGTAGCGCTCGATCGATTGCATCCGGTAAATCTCCCGGCCGTAGACAAAACTAACAGCCCGTCCCGAACGGCCCGCGCGACCGGTGCGGCCGATGCGGTGAACGTAGTCCTCGGGATCGGTCGGCAGGTCGTAGTTGAAAACAATATCGATCTCGTCAATGTCCAACCCGCGCGCCGCAACATCAGTGGCGACGAGGATTTCCACCGCGCCTTCACGGAAGCGTTTGAGCACACGCTCGCGCATTTGCTGGGTGATGTCGCCATGCAGACGGTCGGCGGCATAACCGCGGTTGACGAGGTCTTCGGTGCATTCGTCCACCGAGCGCTTGGTATTGCAGAAAACGATGCAAAGCCGCGGCGGGTTCATGTCGATCACGCGCGAAAGCACTTCGACTTTGGAACGCTGGCGCACTTCGAAATACGATTGTTCGACGGTCGATACGGTTCGGGCCTTTTGCTGGATCTCGATAACTTCCGGCTTGTTGCCGAATTTTTGGATCAGGCGCGAAACACCGGGATTCATCGTCGCCGAGAAAAACAGCACTTGCCGTTCAGCGGGCAATGCCGCGAGCAGTTCGTCCATCTCATCCTTGAAGCCCATGTCGAGCATGCGGTCCGCTTCGTCCAGGATCGACATCTTAATCCGCGAAGGATCGAAGCTGCCGCGACGCAAGTGATCTAACAGACGACCGGGAGTGCCCACGACGAGCTGCGCGCCGGAGCGCAAGGCCCGCAACTGGCGGTCGATTGGCGCGCCGCCATAAACCGGCGTCGCTTGCAGGCCGCGCATCTTTGCGCCAAGCCGGTGAACTTCCTCGCAGACCTGGATCGCAAGCTCGCGGGTCGGACACAAGATCAATACCTGCGGGTAAGGCAGTTTCACATCCAGTTTGGCCAAGGCCGGCAGCGCGAAGGCCGCGGTTTTTCCCGACCCGGTGGCGGACAGGCCGACCAGGTCTTTTCCAGCCATCGCTGGGGGAATGCTCATCGCCTGGATGGGAGATGGCCGCTCGTAGCCCAGCGTTTCGATCGCTGCGAGCAGTTCGTCAGGCAATCCGAGTTCGGAAAAAGGAGGCGTATCCATGGAAAAAATAATGAAGCGGAACCCGCGCTGGCGGAGCGTCTCTCGCGGCGGGCGGTGAGCCTAGGCCCCTTTTCCTAGGGAAAACAAGCAAAGATGTCGAACAAACCCGATTTGCGGGGGTTGCCATGGCCCCCGGGGCGTGCAAACTCCGGCGGTGGAAAGCTTTCGGACCCAAAAGCGGCTGATGAATTTCTCGCTCGGGGTGGCTGCTGTCCTCCTGATCGCGAAGGTTGCGGCCGCCATCGTCACGGGCTCTTCGGCGATCTATTCCGACGCCGCGGAATCGGTGGTCCACCTGCTGGCCGTCGGTTTTGCCACCTGGGCGCTCCGGCTCGCCCACAAGCCCGCCGACGAAACCCACCATTTCGGCCACGACAAAATCGCCTTCCTGTCCTCGGGCTTCGAAGGCGCGATGATTTCCGCCGCGGCCATGCTGATTCTCTATGAAGCGGCGCAGCAATGCTTCTTCGGAGTGAAAATCTCCAACCTCGGCTTCGGTGTCGCGGTCACAGCGGCGGCGGCGGCGATCAACCTCCTTTTAGGTCTCTGCCTCCTCCGTGTGGGAACCAGCACCCAATCGCCAATCCTGCGGGCGAATGGCCAGCATGTGCTGACCGACGTCTGGTCCAGCGCGGCCGTGCTGATTGCCTTGGCGCTGATCCGTTTCACCGACTGGGTCTGGTGGGATCCCATCGCTGCCGCCATCGCGGCCCTCAACATCCTGCGGGTTGGCTATGGCCTCATCCGCGACAGCCTCAGAGGGCTGCTCGATGAAACCGATCCCAAGGTCGAGCGCGAGATTTGCGATCTCCTCTACCGCGAATGCGCGAACCGCTCGCTGTCCTATCACAACCTCCGTCACCGCCACTCCGGCCGCACCCACTGGGTCGAATTCCACCTGGTCTTCGACGATGACATCAGTGTCGGCGATGCGCATGAAGATGCGACCGCCATCGAAGCCAGCGTCGCGGCCTTGCTCCATCCGCACGGCAGGGTCATCTCACACCTCGAACCGAAATCCGCGGAGCACCTCGAGGAGGAGTGGGAGGAAAGGTGAGGACTTCCGCTTGTCCTGGCATTGAAGCTTATTGCGCCTGCACCCGGAAAAACGCCGCATTGCCTGGCGCGTTGAATTGAAATTCAAGCTTTCCCTGTCCGTTGATCAACGTCTGCGGCGCGGTCATCGGGAAGGGTGCGAAGTTGATGAGGTTGGCGCTTTTATCGATCCCCAGCGTGAGAGTGAAAGTGCCACTGGGATTTTTTTGGATGAGTGGCACGTTGACGTTGAGCGCCTGCACTTGGGAAAGTGAATAGAGGTTGGCCCCATTGGCGTTGGCGTAATATCCGTTCACCAGTGCGGTCTGGCTGACCTGCCAGTTGAATCCCAAGGACGCAAGCTGTGCTTCGGAAGCGTCGTTGAGACCGTCGCCGTCAGTGTCGGCGGTGAACGTCAGCCCGGTCCCCGCAAGATCGATGTCGAACGGGTTTTCATCGGCGTCGCTGTTGGCAATCGTGAGATGCGCTGTTTTGGCTCCCCCGCTGATCGGGGCGAAACGAACCGTGAATGGAACGCTGCCGCCAGGAGCCACGGGTGATGCGGGCTGGGAGACGACGGAGAACAGCGCGGCATCCGTGCCGCTGACTGTAACTTTGGTAGCCCCGCTGAGGACGAGATTGACACCGCCCGTGTTTTTGATGGCGAAGGTCAAATCCGCGGTGCTGGCAACGACGACTCCGCCGAAATCTTTTAAGCCGCCATCGGAAATATCCACGGCGGATTGTTCGATGGCAATCTCGGCGGGTGGTGCAGTGCCGGTGAGACTGATTTGAAAACTACCTTCGTCAGTGTCGTTGTTAGGAAGGGTGAGAGTTGCTGATTTAGTGCCGCCGCTGGTGGGCAAAAAGCGCACCGTGAAAGACGAGTTGCCGCCTGGAACCACGGGGGAAGCGGGTTGTGAAATCACGCTGAACATCGCCGCGTCGGGGCCGCTTACCACGATCTTGGGCACATTGGTGAATGTCAGGTCAGCGCCGCCGGTGTTGGAGATCTGGAAGACCAGATTCGACCCACTGCCGACGCTGACATTGCCGAAATCCTTGCTGCCGCCGGACGCGATGTCCGCCGCGTTTTGTGAAACCGCGATTTCCTGGAACGCCACCACGCCGCTGAGGTTGATCTCGTAAGGATTTTCATCGCTGTCGTCGTTGGCAATGGAAAGGACTGCTGTCTTGGTGCCCGCGTTGGTGGGCGAGAAGCGGGCGTTGAAAAAGGTGCTGCCGTTGTTAGCGGCAACCGGGGAAGTCGGCTGCGTTGTGATGCTGAACATTGCCGCATCAGGGCCGCTGACGGCGACTTTGTTGGGGGATCCGGTTAGATTGAGAGCGACCAGGCCCGAGTTGCGGATGTTGAAAATCAGATTTGCACTGCCGCCCACATTGACCGGGCCAAAGGATTGGATTCCGCTGTTATCGACCAGATTCGTTCCGGGCCGGTTGACGACGATTTCGGGAAATGAAGTGCCGATGCCGGTGAAGATGTAGCCCCCCCCCGCGAAACCGTCCTGCTGGGGTGCTCCGACCAAGCCAGTACCTCCTGAGATCGCAACCGAATAGCCAAAGTAGTACCCTGGCGCGACAGGAGTGGGGGCCAGTTGGCCCTGCTGGCTCCAAACCGAGCCGGCTCGGGCGAATGCATAGGCCACACCTTCTGTTAGCCCTAAACCTGTACTTCCCGTTCCTCCGATCACCATGGCCTCGCCAGAGACCGCCACCGAATAACCGAATGCATAAAAGGGAGACGGATTGGAGGGCTTTAAATAAGCCTGCTGCGTCCAGACCGTGCCGCTGCGGGTGAAAATATATGTCGCTCCCGAACCGAAAGCTCCCTCGTTCGAGGCGGGGTTCGCACCCGTTCCTGCTCCATCCTCGCCCGTCGCGCCTACGACGAGGGTGTCATCTGAAATACTCACCGCGCCGCCGAAATAGTCGGATGTTCCGACGTTGGACGCTTTAAGGTAAGCCTGTTGAGCCCATACCAAGCCCGACTTCTGGAAGACATAGACGGCACCCGCGTAGGGAGCCAGGTTATCAGCGGGTGGATTGACTCCGCTGCCGTTTCCGGCTTCGTATCGTGCCCCGACGACGATGGTATCGCCGGAAATGGCCACGGCTTTACCGAAATAGTCCGAGGCGTCCGGGTTTGACGCTTTCAAGTAGGCCGACGAAGTCCACACCGTCCCGCTGCGCGAGAAAACGTAGGCTGCTCCAGCATCCGTCAGGGCGTTGTTGAATGCAGGATTGACCCCGCTGCCACTGCCATCCTCCAACTCGGCGCCAACGACGATCATATCATCCGATACGCCTACGCTCACTCCAAAGTTGTCGGTTGACCCGGAGGCCGATCCTTTCAAGTAAGCCTGCTGGCTCCAAACGCCCGCGCTGCGGACGAAAACATAGGCAGCACCGGCATCCGCTTCAGCCTCGTCAGACGGCGGATCCACTTGATTGCCACCCCCGTCTTCGCCAGTTGCGCCCACTATCAGGGTATCTCCGGAGATCGCCACCGATATGCCAAATTGATCGTCGGCACCGGTGTTCGAGGCCTTCAAATAAGCCTGCTGGGTCCATACCCCAGCGCTGCGCGTAAAGACGTATGCCGCCCCGGCATTGGAGGCACTTTCATTGACCCCGGGGTTGATGCCGGTCCCGCTGCCGTCCTCCCAATTCGCGCCAACAACCACAGTATCTCCCGAAATTGCCACCGAAACGCCGAACTGATCTCCAGCCCCGGTATTCGCCCCCTTGATCATCGCCTGTTGTGCGATCGGGTCGATCGTGATCGGGTATGAGGCGGCGTGATCATCGACGCTGACGCGGATGCTGTTTTCCCGACCCTGCTCGAAGTGGACCGGGAGTGCTTTGCGATCGGCGTCCCATGCTTTGAGCCCATCGTAGATGAGGGCGGCGCCGGCGGCGTGGTTTTGAAAAGAAACACCGGAGCCATCGGCCGAGACCTGCGGACGGAGGTCACCGCGGGTGCTGAGGTAAATCAGGAGCGGTGCGCAATCGTTGGTGCGATCAGGGCGATGGTGGAAGGTCCATCCTTGTTCAAGACCGCGGTTGTCGTTGACGAACCACTCGGTGAGGTTTTCATCGCGACAGCAGATGATTTTTCCATTCTCGGAGGTGATGGATGAGGAAGCCGATTGCAGGGTTCGGTCGCCGTAGGCGGTGAGCTGCAAGCCCCAGGTCCATCCGCCGTGATCGGGCGTGACGAGGAAGCCCTTGCCATCGAATTCCGTGCTCCAATCTTGTCCGGGATTGCGGGCGCTGAGGGTTCCGTTTTCCTGGCGGTGGGTCGCATGCCGGGCAGCCTCGTAGGCGGTGCGGATGCCCGCCCAATCGGAAGTCGCAAGGCGGGCGGGCGTGACGGGGGATTCGGATTTCAGCGCCGGAGTAAGCGCGAGGGCCTCCGAACAGGAGACAAGCAGCATTGCGAATGCGAGCGGGTGGACGGTTTTCATGGCAATTCGATGATTTAGGACCATCTGAAATATTGATTAATTTGTGGCCCCGGAGGTTCTATTCGTCGAGGGAAATCGGCGGTGCCAGGAGTCGGCGACTGTGTTTCCATTAGGTATATTCTCGTAGATCCCGATTCTCTTTTTCTTACAATTCCAGCGCGAACCGGAGGGCGTCTTTGATTTTGTCGAAGGCATCACCGAAGATGACCCCAACGCGTGCTTGTAATTCGTGATGTTGAATCGCTTGGAGGCCTTGAACGTTGGCGAAGCTCTGGGATCTGAAAAATGGCCGAGGCGGAAGCTCAACTTCGTAACCCGAACCACGGTTGGAGGTCGTGATCGGAACACAAAGGCTGAGCGCGCGGGGGTGCGTCACGATCTTCGCGGGAGACGACGATCATCATCCTGACCTTGCCGCCCATTCCCAAGTCGACCCGATAGATCTCGCCCGGCTTAGTCGTCATGAATCGACTCGAGAGCTGCCTGTCTCATGCGGTTGGATGCCAGAAGATCATCACTCCGGGGAATTTCGACCGGAAATGGCAGCCCTCCACGAAGGCGGACTTGGCTCAGAAACATCCGGATCGCCTCAGTGGTATTGATTCCGAGGGTCTCAAAAACTCTTTCCGCATCTTCCTTGAGATCCGTGTGGACTCTAGCCCTTACAATGGCCTCTTTCATGGCCCGAATGTAGCCTTAAATGGCTACAAAGCAACGGAATTCCTGCACCACGACTCTGTTGCCGGAAACATGGCCTGGCTTCAAGGCCGCCGGAATTAAATCTAACAGCTTATAGGAGGCTGTCGCCGGGGCAGGGGGAGTTGTTTTAGATTGGAGCGCGGAATTTATTCCGCTCGAAATCTCCATATCAACTCGGGCGGAATGAATTCCGCGCTCCAGTTCGTGGCGACCGGTGATCGCCACTACATCAGCCCCCGATATCCGTGCGGCCCGAAAGTTGCGCGCCTTCTTCCATGGAGAAGACCTTGGACTTGATGTCGCCGTTGATCTTGGACTTGTCTTTAAGCTCGCAGCGTTGCGAAGTGATCTTGCCTTCGACCTTGCCGTAGACCTTCACTTCACCGGCGGTGACGTCGCCTTTGATGATGGCGTTTTCGCCGATGGTGACGCGGCCTTTGTCAGAGGTGATTTCGCCATCGATTTTCCCGTCGATGATCATGTCGTTGGAAAAACGGATGGAACCGGTGATTTCGATTCCGCTTGCGAGCACATTCGTCGGATTGGCCATGGCTGGGAAAGGGAACAGAGGGCCGGAGGCTTGGCAATGGCAAAGATTCCCAAGCCGCGCGGGTTCTGATTTTGATTGAGGAAAATGCTCCGGAGCCCACGCTTGGCCCATGGACGACGTGATGATTGAAACGGTGGATTTGCACCGCAGCTACCGGATCGGGAAAAAATCCATCGAGGTTCTTCACGGAATTGACCTCCGGATTTCCGCCGGGGAACGGGTATTCCTCTGCGGACCGAGCGGGGCTGGAAAGACCACCCTGCTCTATACGCTGGCCGGCCTGGAGAGGCCGGAGAAAGGCCGGGTAAGGATCGCCGGAACCGATTTGTATGGCCTCGGACGAAAGGACCAAGCCGGCTTCCGCAATCGCAACATCGGCTACGTGTTTCAAAACTACCATCTGTTGCCCGAGTTGACCGCGCTGGAAAACGTCGCAGTGCCGGGAGCGATCGATGGCAAAAACACTGACGAAGCGGCGATGCGGGCCTTGGAGCGGGTCGGTCTCATGGATCGCGCCGAACATCTCCCCGCCGAGCTGTCCGGTGGCGAGCAGCAGCGGGTGGCGATCGCTCGCGCCATTGTCAACGAACCCAAGGTCCTCTTCGCCGACGAGCCCACCGGCAATCTCGATTCACGCAACAGCGCGGAAATCATGCGCATCCTCATGGAGCTCGCCACCGAACACGGCGTGACCCTCGTCGTCGTCACCCACGATCAAAATCTCGCCAAAGTCGGCGACCGCACGCTCATCATCAAAGACGGGTCGATCACGGAGAAGTGTGATTGACGAGATCGTGGATAGGAAGAGATAGGGGATAGGGGATAGGGGATGTAGAGGGTTACAGCTCTGCGATCTTTTATCCATTATCTCCTATCTCTTCGATCTTCCCAACGCTTCGAGCCGCTCGATCAACGGCGGGTGCGAGTAATCCAACCAGACGCGAAGTCTCGCGGGCGACGGATGGGACAAATGGTCGGCTGACATTTTTTTCAGCGCATCGCCGAGCGCCGCACCCTCACCGGTGACTTCGGCGGCATAGGCATCGGCCTCGAATTCGTGGCGGCGGGACCAGGCGTTGGCGAGAACGGCGAGGAGTTTGCTGACGGGTTCAAGCAGGATGGTGAACAGCACCAGCCCGACATGCGGCGAGATTTGTTTCACGCCGAAAGCATCGAAGAGCAGGCGCGAGAATTTTCCGCTGGGATCGGTGGCGAGCCCTAACAGAAAGAAGATGACGGCCGTCTGGATGATGCCGACAGCGAGGCGCTGCTTGATATGGCCGCGGCGGAAATGGCCGATCTCGTGAGCCAACACAGCGAGGAGTTCCGCGCGGCTGCTCTTGTCAACGAGTGTGTCGAAGAGCGCGATCTTCTTGCGTTTTCCAAGGCCTGTGAAGAACGCATTGGCCTTGGTCGAGCGCTTGGAGCCATCGATGACGAACACACCTGTTAGAGGAAATCCGCAGCGGATTCCAAGCGCTTCGATGCCGGCCTTCAAATCACCTTCGGGCATCGGTGTGAACTTGTTGAACAGTGGCATGATCAACGACGGCGCGAGGTACGTGATGACAAGCTGGAACGCGGTCACCACCAGCCATGCCCAGAGCCATGCATTCGGAACATTGCCAAAAATCCACAGCACCGCCGCGCCGAGGGGCAGGCCGAGAAGGATCCCGAGCAACAGGCCCTTCAAGCGGTCCGTCACGAAAGTCGCCGGGGTGGTCCGGTTGAAACCGAATTTTTCCTCGATCACGAAATTTTCATAAATCGAAAACGGCAAGGCGAGCAGGGCTTGGCCGAGGAACAAGGCGCTGAGGAAGATCAGGCCGACAAGGACCTCCGAGTGCGCCAAGGACCGCGCGACGTCGTCGAGCCACTGGAAGCAGCCGACCGACCAAAACACCAGCAGGACCACCAGCGAGACGGTCGATTGGAGGATGTCGTGGCGGGCGTTGGCGCGCAGGTAGGCGTGGGCGCGGTCGAGCTTGGCGTCGTCGAGCAGGCCTGCCAGTGCGGCGGGGACTCGTTCGGGAAAGGCTTTCAGATTCAGCAAAGTCGCCACCAGTCCGACGTTCCACAGCAGAAATATCCCCACGAGGATGATTATCGACATGAAGTTCCAATCGCTCATTGGCGTGATCATGCACAGCCGGGGGCCAGGGACAAGAGAACCGCGAATGAGAAACCAGAACCCAGAGACCAGAATCCAGATGAGAATTGCCGCAGTGCGGTGCTGGTCTCTGGTCTCTGGTCTCTGGTCTCTGGTCTCTGGTCTCTGGTCTCTGGTCTCTCCGACCCCGGGATTGGGCGTTGCCTTGGTCCGATTTCCCGCCTAATTTTCGAAACTCACATGGTCAAAATGCCGATCCGTCGCTGCCTGCTGCTGGTCTCTTGCGTCGCGGCAATGATGGCTGGGGGCGCGGAGGGGCCTGAACTGGCTTCCAATAATCCGCCGTCCGAAGCGGCTCCGGTCCGCAACGCGTCGGACGGAGCCATCATCGCCCGCAAGAACGCGCGGACGATCACGCTCAAAATCCCAGCGCCGCGCGGCCAGATCGTGGACCGTGACGGCGCACCGCTCGCGCAGAACCGCGTCGCTTATCAGATCGCACTGCAATACAAGCAGTTTGAAAATGCCGACCGGGCTTTCGTGGTGAACTGGGCGCGCACCCGCCTGAACGCCCTGCAACCGCTGGTCAAAAAACTTATTCCGAAAACCGATGACGAGTTGTTCGACCACTATAGCAACCGGCGATGGCTGCCTCTGCTGGTCACCGGCCAACTTGGGGAGAAGGAAGCGCGCGACATCGAGTCCCGGCTGCCCGACGGCACGCTTCTGCATCCGATTTACAAGCGCGTTTATCCCCAGGGTGAGATGGCCGCGCACATCATCGGGTATTCGGGAAGCGTCGGGAAATTGCCAACCGGGCCCATCAATTTCAACGAACCCTTGTGGGAGGAAACCGAAGGCCGCGCGGGCTTGGAAAAAATCTACAACACCCAACTCACCGGCGAGCCCGGGATGAAGCGCCTCCTTTTCGACGAGAACTTCAACAAGCTGTTAGAGGAGCAAGTCAAGCGGCCCCGCCCCGGTGGCACGGTGGTCACCACCCTCAATTTGAGCTGGCAGAAACTCGCCGAAGATACCCTTAAAAAAGGCTGCCGCCGCGGCGCGTTTGTGGTGGTCGATGTGGTCACCGGCGAGGTGATGGTGATGGCCTCGCGTCCGTCATTCGATCTCAACGATTTCATCCCGGGCATCAATCAGGAGGAATTCACGGCTCTTGAAAATGATCCCTCGCAGCCGCTCTTTGGCCGCGCCTTTCAATCGGCCTATCCGCCGGCTTCGTCGTTCAAACCGGTGATCGCCCTCGCGGCCCTCAACAATGGCACCGTCACCGAATTCTCGACGATCTACTGCCCGGCCTCCATCAGTGTTGGCAACGCGACCTTCAATAACTGGACCAAGATCCCCGAAGGCTCGATCAACGTCAAACGCGCGCTCGCCCGCTCCTGCAACACCTGGTTCTATCAGGTCGGCATCGATGTCGGTCCGGCCGCCTTCCTCAACCTGGCCCGCCGCCTCGGCTATGGTGAACGCACCGGCCTGCCATTGATCGGTGAAAGCCCGGGCCTTGTTCCGAATGACGAGTGGATGTTGAAAAACGAACATCGCAAAATCCTCGACGGTGACACGGCGAATCTTTCGATCGGGCAGGGGAGCTTGCTTTCCTCGCCGCTGCAGGTCGCGCAAGCCATGGCAAGCATCGCGAATGGCCGTGCCCGTCCGAAGCTCCAGCTCATCCGCCAAATCCAGGACACCCGTGGCCGCGTGATTCAGGCCACCATTCCGGAACGCAAGGAATGGATCGGGGTCGATGATAAGTCGGTATCGATTGTGCAGGAAGGCATGAGGGACGTCGTCAACTCCGGCGGCGGCACCGGCCATAACGCGAGTCTCAGCTACACGACGCTTTGTGGAAAAACCGGCACCGCCCAGTGGGGACCGCCGGCGAAGCAACAACGCCTCGCCTGGTTCGCCGGATTTCTTCCCTTCGATAATCCGCGTTATTCGTTTGCCGTGCTTTATGAAGGTAGTCCCGGTGAAACGGTGTCAGGTGGACGCATGGCCGCGCCGATGGTGCATCGCTTCTTCGAAGGCATCAAAGACGACATCAAGGAAACCATCGCTCCGCCGAAGAAGGCCTTGATCGTGGTCGATGAAGACGATGACAAATCCGGCGACAAGAAGCAGAGCGATGATCCCGACGCCTTGCAGGAAACACCGGTGAAGCCATTGAAGGCGTTGCCCGTGGAAGACCTTGATCCTGCGGCGGAGGAAGATAAGAGACTCAGTCCCGACGAGGAACCGGTGGAACAACCGGAAAAACCGCGCCCCGCCCGCGCGATTCCTGTCGGCGACGATGAAATCATTCCACCGTCATCGGAGGAGCCGTGAAGGGTTGGGGCTGCAAAAAAGCTCCTCTAGCTGGCCTTGGCGCGTTATCAGTTATCAGTTATCGGATATTAGTTATTAGTTAGACGTTATTGGGAAAGACCTCTTACACATTTAACCAATAACTATTAACTGATAACCTACATGCCGGTGCTTCCTTGGATAAAAGATGAAATCTCCATTTAAATTGATGATTCACGGGCTGTTGCTCGCAGGCGGCATGTACTTCTTCTCAGCGTGGTCAATCGCAGTCTTCCAGCAGTATCACACCGTGGTCGCTGTCGTATGGGTTTTGATCCTGCTCACGATGGGTGCCATCATCCGCCGCAAGTTTTGGCCTGAATGGACGAAAGCGGGCGCAGTCATCGGAATGGGGTTGCTTCTCTTTTTCTCATTCGAACTGGGTCTTTCCTTTGTATTCGATTCCCATCGCAACGTGGCGGAAATCCTCAAGGGCTTTGGGGTGATGATCCAGATGTATGGTCTTTGGTTCTGGCTTCCGTTCATCATCGGAGCGGCACTGGGAGGTGTCATTCGCGTTCCATCCGCGGGTCATACGGAGTGAGGTTTTCTGTTCGCTGGGCTTGCTTATCAGAATCAAAAACTGCCCTCCACCTCGGAAATTACGGACTGTAGCAGACTGCTTTTCATATGCAGTGTGGATCGTCTGGGTAGAGATCTCAAAACAGCGAGAATTTCTTCCTTCGTCCGCTGCCTTCTTCGGATCGCACGCACGAGAATACCAATGGTTCCATGCGTGCCAATTCTAAGGTTCCCTGCTGCCAACCGTGCCGCCGTATCGTCGGTCAACAAGAGACCCGGATGATGCTCCATTGCCACGCGCAAGGCCTCCCACTCGCCGGTATGCAGGCTGAACACCTGGGCCAATGCCTCTAACTCGGGCGACACAGCCATCCTCGGAGTGGTCCGGCACAACGTCACGCCGGGATGGGACAGAGCACGCGGCCGGTGCTGCTCCACCTCCCTCCACACGGCCTCCGGCACCAGCACTTCCGCGAAATCCGCCAGCAAATCCAGAGCATCCATTTCATCCAAATGGATCAGCGGCCCTGCGTCGCACACAACCAGCGGTGGACCATGATCAGTCGTGCCCATGCAGACCCCATTGCACGTCATCCATGACAAAAGCTTCAGTCACCCGCGATGAGTGGGATTCCAAGAAACGCCGCAGCGCATCCGCCAGCAGTTCATTGAAATCCGTCGCCCATCCTTCATTCACATAGGATTGCGCTCGAGCCGTCAATTCGGGCGGTAGTTCTGCCTGGATCACGGTTTTATTCATGGCTGGAAATCTATCACGTCTTTCGGAAAAGCGGAAGAACGAATCCCTGTCCGAAATAACAGCGGGATAGGGATCTGTGCCCAGCTACTCAAGCAGTTGCGGAGGCTTGCAGATTTATGGGCTGGGGGATTGCCATGGGGCCAAGGATTCCCTACGTTGGAACGAATGGTTGTGACTCGGACTCTACGCGCTGCGGCGGGATGGCTGGAATTGGGATTGGCGGACGAGGCGCTTTACGAGCTCGAAACCTTGCCGTCGACGGATCGGACGCAGCGTGGGGCGCTTGAGTTGAAGCTCGCCGCGCAGATGGCCCGCGGGCAATGGAACCCGGCTTCGGAGACGGCGCGCTTGCTGTGTTTGAGAGCGGAGGATGAGCCGGAATTTTTCCTGCGGGCGGCATACTGCCTCCACGAAACCGGCGATACCCTCGCGGCCTGCAACCAATTGCTGCGAGGCCCGAAGACCTTGTTCGAAATGCCGGTCTTCCACTACAATCTCGCCTGCTATCTCTGGACTCTCGGCGAAGGCCCGCGCGCACGCAGCCACTTGAAGCAAGCCATCGAAATGGATGAAACTTTCCTCCAGTCCGCACGCGAAGATAGGGACCTTGTTGGGATAAATGCTGAAACTCTGAAAAGCTAAAATGCTGAAATTGAGAAATCGGCTGCGCCTGTGCTTTATTTCAGCATCTCAGTATTTCAGAATTTCAGCTTTTACCTTCTACCTACTCAACGTTCTGCACCTGCTCGCGGATTTTTTCGAGTTCGGTTTTGGCTTCGACGATGGTTTGCGCGATCGCCGCATCGTTGGCTTTGGAGCCGATGGTGTTGAATTCGCGGAACAGTTCCTGACATAGGAAATCCAGCGCGCGTCCTGGTGCTTCGGTGGCATCGAGGTATTCGCGGAATTTTGCGAAGTGTGAATCGAGCCGCGTCAGTTCTTCGCTGATGTCGCAGCGATCGGCGAAGAGCGCGATCTCTTTGGCAACGCGCTCGTCCGCGGGATCGAGCTCGAGGCCGATGTCGCGAAGCCGCTTGGCGAGAAGTTCGCGCTGACGGACGGGTCGCGCTGGTGCCGCTGTTGCAATTTTCCGGCCGAACGATTCGAGCACACCAAGACGCGTGAGGAAGTCCGCCTTGAGATCGGAGCCTTCGCGTTCGCGCATCGTGGCCAGTTGGGCCAGCGCGACATTGAGGGCGGGTTCGATCGCGTGCCACGCTTCGAGTGCGTTGATGTCGGCATTGCCAGCGTTGATGATGCCCGGTTGGCGCAGGAAATCGGAAGCGCTTGGTTTCACCGGATAGCCCGTGGCATCCCCCAATTCGGTGAAGGCCGCGGCGAAGGCCTTGGCGAGTTCGGTGTCGACGCTGAAATCGATGGCCGTGCCCTGGGACCGTTCGATTGCGACCGACACCTGGATGCGCCCGCGCGACACCACGCCGAGCACCGCCTTGCGGATCGGGACCTCGAGCTCGTTGAGTTCGCGCGGGGACTGCACGACGACCTCGGCCTGCTTGCGGTTCACCGAGTTGATTTCCACGGTGGCGCTCCAACCATCGGTTGACGCCGCCCCGCGGCCGAAGCCTGTCATCGATTGCATGGCAGGAGGATGAACATCGAACGTCGAACGTCCAACATGGAACGTCGAACAGACGAGGGAATTTTTCTTCACTTCGATGTTCAACGTTGGACGTTCGATGTTCGATGTTCAAAAATCCACTCATGGCGAAGGTATTGGTGGGACTTTCCGGTGGCGTCGACAGCGCGGTTGCCGCGGCGCTTCTGATCGAGCAGGGGCACGAGGTCGCGGCTGGCTACATGAAGAACTGGACCAACGACGAGGGCATTCCGGGCGATTGTCCCTGGGAGCAGGACATCGAGGACGGCCGCGCGGTTGCGAAAACCCTGGGCATCGAATTCCGCGTCATTGATTTGATCGACGCCTATCGCGCGCGGATCGTCGATTATCTCATCGAGGGCTATCGGTCCGGCATCACGCCGAACCCCGACGTCTGGTGCAACCGCGAGATGAAGTTCGGCGTCTTTCTCGACTACGCGCTGGACCAGGGATTCGAGCGGGTGGCGACCGGTCATTACGCGCGGCGGCGAAATCTAACAGATGGCAGTGCCGCTATCCTGCGTGGTGCGGATCCGAACAAGGACCAGAGTTATTTCCTTTCGTTGATGACCCAGCGCCAGGCCGCGCATGCCTTGTTTCCGACGGGCGAAATGTTGAAGCCGCAGGTGAGGGAAACGGCCCATCGCTTCAATCTGCCGGTCGCGGCGAAGAAAGACAGCCAGGGTATTTGTTTCCTCGGCCAGGTGAAGATGAGCGATTTCCTGCGGCACCATGTTGCGGATTCACCGGGTGAAATCGTCGATCCAAGTGGCAAGGTATTGGGTGAGCACCGTGGCTTGCATTTATACACGCTGGGCCAACGCAAAGGCCATGGCGTCGCCTCGCCGCGCGAAGGGATGGCTTATGTCATCGTTGGCAAAGACATGGCAAAGAACCGGCTGATCGTCGGCTGGGACAATCCGGACTCGCCCGGACTATTCGCCACCGATTGCACGGTCGGTTCCTTGTCCGCGTTGAATGAACCCTTCGACAAAGCACGCAGTGTCGAGGCCCAGCCACGTTATCGCGCAAAGGCCGAGCCAGCGACGATCGAGCCAATCGAAGGCGGCAGGATCCGCGTGAAATTCAAACGCCCGCAAAGAGCCATCGTCGCCGGCCAAATCTGCGCCTTCTACGACGGCGGCCGGCTGTTGGGTGGTGGAGTGTTTGAAGAAGTGAGAAGCGAAGAAGGTTGATAGTTGATAGGAAGAGAACCAGACTCTTCAACTCGACTTTCGACTTTCGACTTTCCTCATCCTCCCGTGCGTGGCGGACGCTTCTTTTTGGAATCCGGCGTTACATCGCGCATGCCGGCGCCCTGTTGCTTTTGACGCTGGAACTCGGCCTGGCGTTCGGCCATTTTTTGGACCCATGATTTCTTCGAGTCACCGCCGCGGGCTTTGAGCTCGGGTTCGGGGACTTTGCTCATCAACCAGGTTTGGCCGATGGAGAAAATGTTTTGCGTAGTCCAATAAAGGGCGAGGGCGGAGGCGAAGTTATAACAGAAGAAGAAGAACATGAACGGCATGAACATGATGATCTTCTGCTGCGTCGGATCGCCGGTCTTCGGCGTCATGCGGATCTGCAGGAAGCTGGTGATCGCCATCACGATCGGCAGGATGTTCAACGGGATGCCGCCTAGGAACGAGAGATGCGTGAGCGTGTCGGGTTGCGACAAATCACCGACCCAGAGGAAAGGTTGGTGGCGCAGTTCGACCGCGTATTGGAGCATCCGATAGAAACCGAAGAAGACGGGGATTTGGATGAACATGGGCAAACATCCACCCAGTGGATTGATGCCATACTTGCGGTAGAGACCCATGGTCTCGCTGTTGAGCTTGTTTGGATCGTCCGCGTATTTTTCCTTCAGCTTGGCCATCTCCGGCTGGAGCTTGGCCATCCGTTTCATGGTGTGCGTGGACTTCGCATGCAATGGCCAGATCACGGTGCGGACGGTGATGGTCAGCAGGATGATGGCGAGTCCCCATGACCACTTCTTGGCGATTCCATCGAGGAGGTGATGATAGGAATTGAGCAACCAGTTGAGAGGGCGCGAGACCCACCAAAAGTAGCCGTATTGCATCAAATCGCCCCAGCCGTCGCCCCATGCATCCTCCATCTTCCGAAGCATGGGATTGTGTTTCGGACCGGTGAAGATGCGGTAATCAAAGGACTTCAGCTCGTGAGGATTGAGGGCACCGGCGGGGAGCTGCAGACCAGCGCGAACCGAGGTAACGGTCTTGCTGCTGTTCGGCAATTTCACCTGTGTCGGTTTGGACCAAACGCTGGTGGGCACGGGTGTCTTCGGTTGCAGCGCGGTTGCGAAAAACTGGTTGGTCACTCCCGCAAGTTCAACGGCTTTGCCGACGTCGCTGCGGATCACGGACTTGTCCGATCCCCACATGCCGCCTTTGAATGAAGTGCCGTCCTTGAAATTGATGCTGCCGTTTTCGCGCCAGAAAAATCCGGTCTGTGCGCCCACTTCGGCCTGATACAGCGGTGAGGCCTCACCCATGAACAAGCTCCATGGTCCAAGATCAATCGGCGCGGCCGAGTTATTCTCGAGGGTCAGGCTGAAATCTAACAGATAAGGCGATCCGGGCTTGCCGGGCTCGACCAGCGAAAAGGTTTTCTTGGCAATGATGCCGGAAGCGAGCTGTGCGACGAACACCGCTTTTTTACCAGCCACCGATTGCTCCGCTTTATAGGAGTATGCAGTGGTGTCGAGGTTTTCACCAGTGCCCACCAATGCTCCAATCGGTCCGGCGCCATAGTGGTTGATTTCCACCAGTTTGTCTTTGCTGCCGACCTGGAGCTGATTCTTGAAGGCGGCCATTTTGATTCCACCACCGATGTTAGTCAGGGTGAAAATGACTTCGCTGCTTTCGAGAGTGACGAAGACTTCTTCGGTCGGAGGTGGTGGCGTATCGACTACAAGGCCCGCATCGGTTGCGACCGGTTGGTCGGGTGTGGGTCCAGCGCTTTTCTGGATCGCTTCAAGACGCACGCGTTCGGCTTCTTGGGCGACCTTGGCTTTGCCGGAATAATAAATGTTGGCGGCGAGCAATCCGCCGCAGAGGGCGAGAACCAGCCAGGTTTTTCGATCGTACATGGAAAGTGTTGTTGGAAAATGTTAGGTCCGCGGAGATCCGCAATCGCATTGGCATCCCGCCGCGGTTTCATTTCGCGGCGGTGGGACGGGGTCATAACCATGACCGCCCCATGGATGACAGCGGAAAATCCGACGAACGCCTTGCCATGACCCGCGCAGGGGGCCGTGGATTTCGACGGCTTCGAGGAAATAGTTGGAACAGGAGGGCGTAAAGCGGCAGCCGGAGTTCGGCCCGCAGGCGAATTTCAACATGGGCCCGATGATCACCTGATAGAAACGGATGACCCAACGAATCAGCGTGGTGGCGATGCGGCGCATCATGGCGAATCCGCGGGACGGATGAATAGCCCGAGCCGGGTGGCTTGCTTGACCCAATCGGCCTCCAACTCGGCGAAGCTGGCGCCGCCGGCACCGGGGCGGGCGATGGTCACCAGAAAGCGCCGCATTTCGGCGAACGACGGGGCGTGGGACTGCACCAGCGAGCGAAAACGCCGGCGCAGGAGATTGCGGTCGTGCGCCTTGCCGCAGCGGCGGGTGGTGATGAAGCCGGTGCGGATGCTGGCGAGCGTGGGATCGGCCAAAGTGCTTAAAATGACGAACCGGCCGGCTTTCGCCTGACCGGTTTGTTTGACACGGGCGAAGTCCGCCCGCTGCGTCATGCTGAATGTCCGCGGAAGTCGCATGGGCGGATAGCCGGAAGCTTCCGGAGCGCCGGCGCGGAAAATCAAACGCCGTGCTGCGTCGTGTGACGGCTGTATTGGAGCTCGACACCCTTGGGAACCAAGCGCTTGCGACCCTTTTGGCGGCGGCGGCGGAGAATGGCGCGGCCTGATTTGCAGGCCATGCGGGCGCGGAAGCCAAATTGGTTTTTCCGCGTGCGTTTGGAGGGCTGATAGGTGCGTTTGCTCATGGCGTGGGCCTCGTTGAAAAAGGTTCGTAATCGGGCCGTTTTTTGCGGCTCGGGGCGCGCACTCTAGGAGCCGTCCGCGGGTTGTCAATCCACCAGTGTCCCGAAAATCGATTTTTTCCCGGCCCGACCGGAACGAAATCTGAACCACGGATGAACACGGATGAACACGGATGGTTACGAAATCCCCAAAATTTCAGATTCTCACTCTAAATCCGCGTCCATCCGCGTTCATCCGTGGTTCAAAATTCTCCTCTGAATTGCAATGACCAGCCATCCGCCCGCGTATTCCCAGCGATGCGCCGCGGTTTCTACCTTTTCCTCAGCCTCCCACTGGTGGCACGGGGGTATGAGACGATTCCCGCCTTCGATGCAGCCCGCACGGTCCTGGAAACGCAGTGCCTGGAGTGCCACACCGAGGAAAAGGCTAAGGGCAAGTTGATCCTCACCACCCGCGACGGCTTCCTCCATGGCGGCGAGGATGGCGCGGCGCTGACTCCCGGAAATCCCGCCGATTCCAAGCTGCTCAAACGCGTCCAGCTCGATGCCGATGACGACGACCGGATGCCACCACGCAAACACAGCGAGCCGCTGACGCCTCAGGAGATCAGCGCATTGAGCGAGTGGATCGCAGGCGGTGCGAAATGGCCTGATGGCGAAGTCCTGGCATCGTTGTCCAAAACCGCATTGCCCCGCTGGAACGCGCCGCCCGATCCCAACATCATCGCGATCGAAGCGTTCCCGAAATCCGTCAGCCTCGAAACCGCCGCGGATTTCCACCGCGTCATTGTCATCGCGCGCTTCGCCGATGCGTCGACCCACGACATCACGAAGCAGTCGAAGGTCACGCTGGCCGATACCGGCATCGTATCTCTAACAGAAACCACGCTCGCGCCGTTGAAGGACGGAGCGACGAAATTGCGGATCGACTACAGGGGGCTGTCGGCGGAAGTCCCGGTGACCGTGAAGGATGCCGCGAAGCCGAGGCCGGTTTCATTTCAACTCGATGTCATGCCGGTGCTCACCGCGGGTGGCTGCAACACCGGTTCCTGCCATGGATCGGCGCGCGGACAGGATGGTTTCCATCTGTCGTTGTATGGCTTCGATCCCAAGGGCGATCACTTCCGTCTCACCACGGAAATGGCCGGCCGCCGCATCAACCTGGCGGTTCCCGAGGAGTCCTTGTTGCTGACGAAAGCCATCGGCACGGTGCCGCACACCGGGGGCAAGCTGATGAAGCAGGACAGCGCGTTTTACAAAACCCTGGTATCATGGATCCGGGATGGCGCGCTCTATGACAAGGATGGGATCGCCAAGCCAACCGGCATCGAGGTCCAGCCGCAGCAGGTGGTTCTAACAGGCAGCGATGTGCGGATACCTTTCACCGTGCGGGCCACCTATTCGGATGGCACTGACCGCGATGTCTCGGCCTTGTCGACGTTTTCCAGTTCCAACGACAACTCGGTTTCGATCAAGGCCCGCGAGGGAATGGCCGCATCGAAGTACCGCGGGGAGGCGTTTGTGCTCGCGCGTTTTCATACCTTCACGGAAGGCGCGCAGGCGATTGTCGTGCCGTCCGGCGGGACCTACACGCGGCCCGATTTCAAGGCCGCCAATTACATCGACGGCTATGTTGCGGAAAAGCTCAACAAGCTGCGGATCATTCCTTCCGACGCCGCGGATGATGAAGCCTTTCTGCGGCGGGTGTTTTTGGACATTATCGGCCTGCCTCCGACAGTCGCCGAGCGCGCGAAATTTCTAACAGACACGCGCCCGGACAAGCGCGGGGCACTGGTTGACGATCTGTTAGGCCGCAAGGAGTTCACCGAAATGTGGGTGATGAAATGGGCGGAACTGATGCAGATCCGCACCTTCAACAGCGGTCAGCAGCAGGTGTCCTACAAGGCCGCGCTGAATTATTACCAATGGTTGCGCGAGCGCATCGCCGGCAACATGCCGTTCAACGAATTGGTGAAGGAATTGTTGTCGGCCAAGGGAGGCACGTTCTCGAGTCCTGCGACGAATTATTTCCAGATTGAGCAGGATGTTCTCAAGCTCACGGAAAATGTCGCGCAGGTCTTCATGGGCACCCGCATCCAATGCGCCCAGTGCCACAATCATCCCTTCGACCGCTGGACCATGGATGATTATTATAGCTTCGCCTCGTTCTTTGCGCAGGTGAAGCGCAAGCCCGCCGAAGATCCCCGCGAGCGGGTGGTTTATGACGAAGGTGGTGAAGTCCAGAACCCGGTGACCAAGCAAACCATGAAGCCGAAATTCCTCGGTGGCCCGCAGCCGGAAATCAAAGGTGAATCACGGCGCGAGGCCGTTGCGGGCTGGCTTGCTTCGCCGGAGAATCCGTGGTTCGCGAGGAACGTGGTCAACATCGTCTGGGCGCACTTCAACGGGGTGGGGATTGTCGAGCCGGTGGACGACATGCGTGTTTCAAACCCGCCTTCCAATCCGGAGCTGCTGGACGCGCTTGCCGCGAAGTTCGTTTCCTACAATTACGATTTCAAAAAGCTTGTCCGCGACATCTGCACCTCGCGCACCTATCAGCTTTCCACCCGCGTCAATGACAGCAATGCCACCGATACCCGGAACTTCTCCCATGCGATGGTCCGTCGCGTGAGGGCCGAGGTCTTGTTGGATTGCATTTCACAGGTCACTGCGACTCCGAACAAGTTCAAGGGCCTGCCCCTCGGCGCGCGCGCGGTGCAGATCGCCGATGGCAACACGACCAACTACTTCCTGACCACCTTCGGCCGTGCCAGCCGCATGACCGTCTGTTCTTGCGAAGTGAAGATGGAGCCCAATCTTTCACAGGCGCTGCATCTTCTCAATGGCGACACCACCCAGAAGCGCATCCACGATGGCAAGGTGGTGGAAACGATGCTCAATGAAAAGAAGACCCCGGCTGAAGTGATTTCACAGCTCTATCTGAGCGTCCTCAACCGCGCGCCCTCGGACATGGAGAATGAGAAACTGCTCGCCACTGTCGGAACGGAGAAACCCCAGGAAGCGCTTGAGGATATCTTCTGGGCCTTGCTGAACTCGAAGGAGTTCATCTTCAACCATTGATGCCGGTTCCCTCCGGAGCGCGTTCATTCTGAGCGCTAGGTGCGGCGGACATTCTGTCCGCCGTCACTCCATTTGCCAGGCAGCACCAAGGCCTGGCACCTCCGCTTCGGCCGACAGCATGTCGGCCGGACTCAGTCGACAAAATGTCGACGCTCCGTCCGCACTCAAATGACACAAAAAAACCCGGCGCCTTGCGGTGCCGGGTTTTCGAAATTCGAACGTCGCTTTAGTATTTGCAAACTGGAGGGTTCACCTCGGTGACCGGAGGAGGAATGACCGGTGGCGGTGGAATGATATAGATCGGTGGCAGATCCAACGGATTCGAAATCACCGCGGGTGCAATCACGACCTTGGCGCTTTTCGCGCTCTTGGCACTCTTCGAACTGTAAACGTCGCTGTCACCGCTGTTGGGATCGAGCTTGGCAAGCAGCGCCTGCACCTCGGCCACCGACTCCGGCATCGAGGCGATCGCGCATTGCGAGATGAGCCGCATGTTTTCCGGAGATGCGTTGATGGCGGTTTCGACGATCGCCACGACTTGCTTCACATCGGCCTCGCTGGCCTTGATGGAGGCTTTGACGATTTCGCAAGCGAAGGCCGGATTGGCGCTCACTTCCGATTGGACCACTTCGAGAACTTTCGAGGGGTCGAGTTTCACCCGTTGCTCGACGGAAAGGGCGATCGCGCTTGCATCGAAGTTCTTATCGGTCTTGCCGGTTTCGCGATACACGGCGGAAATCGTTGCGAGGCCCTTTTGAAGACCATCGGTGGAAACTTCGTAGAGCACCTTGCCGGCAGCCTTGGTTTGATAGGGCGATGGCTCGCGGAGCACGCCGAGATCGACCACCGCTTCCACTTTTTGCTGGCTGGGGGCGGCAGGATCCAGGGTGGCGGCGTCTTGCGCGGCATACACCGGCTTCACGTCGGGAAGAGTGCCGTCGGTCTTGGCAACCACTGGCACCTGATAGCGGCCTGGTGGCAGATTGCTTGCCGAAAATTGGCGCTCGCTGATGCCATCAATGGCATCGGCTTTGCTGCCGGAGGCGGAGGGGGTGCTTGCCAGATTCTGGGCGGATAGTGGGGCTATCGTTCCGAGGATCAGGGAAGCGACCATGTGGGGGAACACGGACGGTTTCATGGGGGGATGGGGTGAACTGGGAAAAAATTAGAAAAATATCGGGTGTTCGGCAAATCTTGATTTTCGTTCTGGGCGGAAACGACCGATAGGCGAATTTCACGACTTATAATCAATGAGTTGTATTTTTGACCTACGCGATTACGTGGAATGTTTAAGAAAAGTTAAATATCTATAAGTTTTTAGTATTTCCCAAATTGCCTTTGCGCTGCCGTTAATTTCATCCAAAATTCCCCACGCCGCCGGGAATTCATTTCCGTGTTTCACGTCCGATGCAGACCCCCTCCCAGATCTTCGCAAGCTTTGAAAGGGGCGAAATCGATCGTGACGAACTGCATGGGCTCCTTGCCTTTCACGCCCGTGAGTTGATCCAGGAAATGGAGGAAGATCGCCTGAATCCGGCGGCGGCATGGATCGAGAATCTCCGGGCGCGCCGGGCTGCCAGTCAATTGACGCGCCGCCATGGGGCTCGTTTGGTCCGCGAGGTGCTGGCGGCCTTGGGGGACCTCACGGATTTTCCTCCCGCGCGCTATTTGTGGAATGCGGCCCATCCGGATATCCCGCTGCATTGCTTTTTCCGCATCAAGCGTGAGCCGGTGTTCCGGATCGCGACCTTGGCCTCAGAGTCGGGCGAAATCCGGGTGATGACCGAGTTCGGGGCGGCAGGCAGAGGTCAGGCGACCCGCCAGGGATTTCTCCTGAAGCGGACTGTGGGCTGGAAATTAAAGGCGGAGCCGTTTTAGTTATCGGTTATTGGTTATGGCCGCTACTTGCTGGCGGTTGGACGCAATGAAGAAGCCGCCCGCTTTTCCGGCATCAACACGAATCTCGTGATCACCGGTGCCTATGTCATCGCCGGCCTGCTCACGGGCATCTCCGGCATCATGATTGCGTTCTACACAAACTCGGTCTCGCCGTCGAACCATGGAAATTTTTATGAACTCTACGCCATCGCCGCCGCCGTGCTCGGCGGTTGTAGTCTGCGCGGTGGTGAGGGTTCGATCATCGGCATCGTCATCGGCACCGCCTTGCTGCAAGTGTTGCAAAATCTGGTCAACCTGCTCGGCATCCCCAGCTCGTTGAATTTCGCGGTCATGGGGGCCGTTGTGCTTCTCGGAGTCATGGCTGACCAAATGCTGCAGCGCCGCGCCGCTGTGAAGTGATGGTAATACGCAATTACGATTGCATAACTCGTTAATTATCATTAGCTGTTAACTTGGGTCTCGGCTCTCCTAATAACCAATAACTTCTAAGTCGGAGTCACCCCTTTCAGCCGCACTACTCCTATTTTATGCAAAATATAAGTATCATCGGCTAGGTAATGAACCTATGCTCATAGCTATGATGCACGATTTCCTTTCCGACCATCGGGAGGAACTTATTGCCCGGTGCCGGGTGAAAGTGTCGAACCGACCGAGTCCTTTGCCCACTGACGACGAGTTGGAGCATGGGATTCCGCTTTTTCTGGACCAACTGATCAAGACGCTCCGGGTCGAACAGACTGCCACTCCCATGCGAAGCCGGAAAGTTTCCGGGCCTTCAGGTGGCAGCAAGGCGGAGCTGTCAGAGATTGGGGAAGCGGCAACCCTGCATGGACGCGAGCTCCTTCAGCGGGGTTTCACCGTCGAGCAAGTGGTCCACGATTATGGCGACCTCTGCCAGGCCGTGACGGACCTTGCTTTCGAATTGGAGGCGCCCTTCGAAACGGATGAATTCCGGACACTCAACCGCTGCCTGGACAATGCCATCGCAACCGCGGTCACCGAGTTCAACTACCAGCGGGATTTCATGGTTGCGGACAAGCAGGCCTTGGCGGTCAACGTGCAGCTCGGATTTTTCGCCCATGAGCTACGCAACCTGCTCAATACCGCCACCCTCGCAATCACGGTCATCCGCATGGGAAATGTCGGGATTTCCGGTGCCACAGGCGCGGTCCTCGACCGCAGTATGGTGGGCTTGCGCACGCTCATCGATCGCTCCCTGATGGATGTCCGGATGAGCGCCGGCATGACGATCCATAACCGTTTGTTCTCATTGGCGGACATGATTGCGGAAATCAAGTTGTCCTCCTCGCTTGAAGCGCAGGTGAGGGAATGTATCCTGGTGGTTGCCGGCGTGGATGCCGGGCTGGCGCTCGATGCCGACCGCGACCTGCTGCTATCCGCTGTCGGAAATCTTCTCCAGAACGCGTTCAAATTCACCCGGCATGGAACGGAAGTCACGCTGAATGCCTATGCCGTCGCGGACCGCATCATGATCGATGTGGAAGACAACGGCAAGGGGCTTCCGCCCGAATCTCTAAATCTGTTCCAGCCGTTCACCCAACTGGGAGAGGATCACAGCGGTCTCGGATTGGGCCTGGCGATCTCACGCCGCAGTGTGGAGGCGAATGGCGGCTTGCTGACCGTCGTCAGTACTCCCAATCGCGGCTGCGTCTTCACCATCGATCTGCCGCGGCATTATCTGTCCGAAACGCGGTAAGGCTTTGGAAGTACCCCGGCTTGGATTCGAACCAATGACCAATTGATTAAGAGTCTAGTATAGTAGATTTCGGGTTCTCATTGACTTTTCAACGAAATAGAAAAAATCTATTTAAATTTAAAGGGTTAGGCATTGTTTCCGGTCGTTTCCGTTTGGTGTAAATCGCCTCCTGTTGGTCGGATTGGTAGCAAAATCAGTAGCAATTCCCTTTACTTGCTACCAGAGTTCTGATGGAGTTGGCCATGAAAATTTTCAAGCGTGGCGAGACGTGGGCATTCAAGAAAACCCATGAGGGAAAACCCGTATGGGTCTCCCTGCGGACCAAAAACAAGCAGGACGCGGAAACCAAAAAGGCCCAATTCCAAGTCACCCTCAAAAACAACGGTTGGGAAGCGGCGAAAGCTGAACTGCGGGGCAAGCGGATTCTCAAAAAGGGCGAATCCCCGACCATCGAAGACATGGAACGGATATACCGGGAGTTTATAGGCCAGTCGGTCAAAAAGGTGGCTGAAAGCACAATTCGCCACAATATCGGATGTCTCCGCCGTCTCCTGACCGCATGTAAGGCCCGCGATATTGGGTCTTTTGACCCGTCGAAATTGAAGTGGACCGAAGCGAACACCTCCAATCAGTCCTCTCAAGTGCGGGCGGCTCAATCCATGTTCAAAAAATCTGCACTGATCTATTGGGCAGCACAGGGAATCCATCTCAAAAATCCTTTCGGCAGCATCGAGAAACACACGGTCAAACAGGGCGGATACATTCCTCTCGGGCAGGAGTGCCGCGAGCGGATTTGGAACGAATCAAAAAACCTTCTGCCCCGGCAGCGAATGATCGTGATATTGGCACTAGGGGCAGGCCTGCGCCGTGGGGAGATTCAAGCCGCCCGGGTTTCGTGGCTCGTGAATGACCGGGATAAATCGACACTCACGGTCCAATCCGGCTACGGATTCAAGCCAAAGAGCGGGATTCATCGCTCCATTTTGATTTCGAAGGAACGTGCGGCGGAATTATTGGAGTTGCGGAAAACCTGTTTGGCCAATCCATCCGATCCGTTTCTGATTCCTGACGGTCCCAAAAGTAAAAAGGTCAAATCCCAAATGGCCAACACGCGCCTCGGGTGTCAGTTCAAAATTCTCCTGCCTTGGCTTTTTGAGAGGGGCGTGAAGGAAGTGAAGGGAATTCACGGGCTGCGACGGGAAGCGGGGAGTGTAGTTGCATCCAACTACAGCATGCTTCATGCGCAAAAATTTCTCGGTCATGCATCCATCGTCACCACGGAAAAATACTACGCTGGGCTGACCAAGAGCCACACTATCGACATGGAAACCCTGATTTTCGCACAGGAGTCTGACCCCTTCGCGCCCTTGGCAAAAAAGTTGGGAATCTCCGTTGAGGAATTGAAAGTCCTTGTCGCTAACAAGGCTGCTGTTACGGACGGCAATGTGGCCGTTTCGGAAAAAATCTAATTCGTATTTCTTCCCAAGAAATTCTGTTTTAATTTTCTCATAATTAGCGACTTACAGACACAAAAATCTTGACTTTCATCGTCGCATCTAACATAGAGGTGCCATGAAAACGAGCATCGCTAACAGCAACGTTACCGGCCCATTGCTTACCACGCGCCAAGCGGTCGAAGCATGGGGGATTTCCAAATGGACGCTTCAAGAAATGGTCCGCAGGGGCGAAATCAAAAGGGTGATGGGACTGCGGACAAAGGAGCATCGGTTTCGGGCGGATGCCTTTGACCAATATTTGAAACGGGTAGGTGCGATGCAGGCAGCCTAGTTTCCTAATTCCATTCTGCGGCCCAAAAGGTTGTCGCCTTTGAAGGGGCTTGCACTACGGCGGATAAGGAATGGATTTAAATCTAATTCATTTTAATTAGCCGCGACCGAGGGGGCAAAAACTGGATTTAAATTCTGATTCCTTTTTCTTTCCCGAAACCGTGCGCCAGAAACGGGCCTAGGATCGCGTTTCAGGAGCCGGGGGCGATAACCCGTCAGCGAAAAGGGTGCCCGCCGTCAGGGGCGATTCTGGAGCCTATTTCGGAAAAATTCTCCATCCATCGGGCCATATGACGCCATAAACGGTCAAAAACGGCACTAAAAGTATGGTTTAGCGGAAAATTAAATCTGATTTTCTCATAACAATATTTAATGTTATTCTTTCTGGTTCAGCGACTTACGACTTGACAACGGGGGATGTCCTCGGGTATCTCCAGCCCATGCAATTAGTTCAACAACACGATCCAGTTTGGCTCCGAATAGGTGATGCCATAGCCGTTTCAGGAATCCCGAGAAGTAGCCTTTACGAACTCTTTGATTCACGGGGCGGACCAGTCAAAACGTCCTCCCTTCGGTCGAGGGGTAGGACGCGGGGAATCCGCCTCATCAATCGCGAATCACTCTTAGGGTTCATCGAGTCCTGCACCGACTGCGCAAAAGGAGGTGCGGCATGATAGACCTTAGATCAGACCAAGGCATTCTTACACTCCCGAACCCATTTCCCAAGTCCAGCCGAGGGAAGGCGGGAAAGAGGTGCCGAAAGAAGCGGGCCGTTTCAAAACCGCCCATTCCCTCGCGGTCCCTGCCGACGCTCCAGCGGATTGCCCGGGCGCATCAGTGGATTGGCATGCTCAATTTCAACCCGCCCGCGATCAGCGAGGCGCGTTCTAACGGTTTTCAGAAATTCCTAAACAAGCTTTTGCGTCGGGAACTGAAGGGGACAGGAATCGGTTTTCTTTTGGTCAGGGAATTTGCGCGGATTCCGGAGCCAATTGTGAAGAGTCATTTTCATGCGGTCGTGACCTCGCCAGTGCCAGAGGCGATTAGCGACAAAATCCAGAAACATTTCGTCAGACGTTGCGGGCTAAAGGATAACACAACGAAAGTTTACAAATACAGTGCCCATGTCAGGACAGGAGAATGTAAGTTTGGCAAATACGTCGAAAAATTGGAAAAAGATGGAGTGGACGTGAAGCATGCGCCAGCCGCTTGGAATTACCGTCTTTTGATGAGGCCCTACCACTTTGGATATTTGCCAAAGCTTCTAAAAATCGTTCCTTGGGAGCCGGGTTCGGTCCCTAAGGAAGTGGCTCTACTTTTTTAATCTATTTAAGATAATATATAAGCTCCTATCCCTCATCCCTCTCCTATATCCTACGCGACCTACTAGACAAGTCAGACCAATGGCGGTAAAATCCGGCCAAGAATTAAAATTAAGCTGCCGTCAATCCTTCTGGAATAGAGGCTTAGACGGAATGAATAAATAAAGTTCCGCTTTGACCGCTTCGCTCAGCAAAAAACACGTTTTGATTTCAGAAAATCATGTTTTTAAGATTATTCTATTTTGTCTTGAAAGTGTATTTGCAAAATCGGCATATCTTGGCCTCTTTTTTTACTTCTTCCGCACAATCTGGACATATTTTGAAATCGTTGAGGTTGGGTTTGTCTAAATGCGCAGCCGGAGTCGTCTGGACAACCTGAACTTTGCGTGTTCCTCCAGCAGCTATGCAAATCAAGCCGATCACGAAAAAAATAGCCCCAACTACTAGCCAGCCCCTTATGACTTCCTCTTCCGCAATTACGGTTGATCCCGCCATGATGCCGCAGGCAATTGCCACAATAATAAAAAATATTCCTAGTCCTTTCATAACGACTTTTAATTAGTTCCCGAAAATACAAATCTATTTTCCGCCACTTTTTGCAGTAACTTCTTTAATATCAATTTCGAAACGCGTAAAGAGGTCGGACCGGTAATTATAATCTACAAGGATTCGCGTTTCAGAAAGTTTTTCGACGACTTTAAGCTGGCTGCCCTCTGGAACTTGTCTCGAAACAGAATAAGAATTCATTGGTGCCGTAATTTTGTTTTTTAAATAGACTGTCCCGCCACTCTGGCATGCCTCTCCTAGGTCGGCTTGATTGGTCGATTCGGTAAGTTTTCTTCTCGCCAGTTCTTCGGCATCGCGACTTTGTTTTTCGTGAATTGCCAAAAGTTCAACGTTCCGCTTGTCTTCCTCAATTCTTGCCAAGCTTTTTCGCTCCAATTCGATGGCCGCTTTTTTTGGATCAACCTCAAGTCCCGATTGGGGAAATAGTTCGGATGGTGTTAGAACTTTGAAATACTTATGTTTATCCGGATAGATAGTTGAAAATATTGTATAAGCTTCTTCCCTCCAGATTAATATCTGATCGTGCGGCTGTCTTGGAGGGGCGTCTGTAAATTTTTTAATTGCGTTGCTAAGTGAAATTAACTTCGGAATGTCGCTCCTTGCCATAGAAGCATACATATCTGTATCGTGGCTATTGGTCGATTCCGAAACCCAACGAAGATTTCGCTGGAATGACTCCAAGGTTTCCTCCAAATCATCCAGATTCGTTCTGAGCGAAGAAGGAATTTCCGGGTTATTTGCAACGTAAGAATCTATTGATTCTCTGATTGGAAGAACTTTATCAACAGAAAAGCTGAACACTGCTCCATGCTGTCTCCTAAGTTCTGTGTATTCCAATCCTATCGTAACAAAGCTCTCAAAACTGGAAAGCATAAAAGAGACGTCACTAGCTATCGGGGATGGATCTGGCCATCGTGGCTTCCAAATTTTATTTTTTTCGAGAGTTCGGTAGCTTATATAAGCATTGGCTGTCTCCAGCTTCGCATCATCCCAGCGTTTTTCCAAAATTTGTTTTTCGCGCAAGGCCTTCGCGGCACCCCGGGAACTCGTCACAGCCTGCGACAAAAGTGCGATGATTGCGATTACTAGCATGACCAATACGCCAGTAACCACCATTCGTTCAGAGTGCTTTTTTACACCAAGTCTAGTGAGGATTGATTGGTATCCACGAATGGCCGCGATGGACGGTTTTATAGTGCTCGGTTTCATGGGCGTGCAACTTTGGAAATCTGCCAACGTTCGTCAATTAAGATTGTCCTAATGAGGACAATTGTTCGAAGCCTGATGGCCTGTTAGCAGGAGAGTTCTGAATTCCTCCGACCCAATAGCATTTGCCCGGATTTTGGGGAATATATTTCGCCTTGAACGCGAACGGCAGGGAATTTCGCGAAATGGTCTTTCGCAAACGGCGAAAGTGGCACGAACGGGAATCATACTTTTTGAACGTGGCGAAAGAATGCTGTCGATCCATATTTGCAAAGCGATTGCCGACGCTCTTGGAGTGCCCCTGAGCAAATTGATTAAGACCGCGGAAACCGAAGAGAGAAACGAGCAAAAGAACACATAAAGCTTTGATTATAAAAGAATTACTATTTAGATATAATCAGATTTCGCGCCGGTTCCAATAGGCATCGCCATTTAACAACCCCCTAAATCCCGTTGTTTTCGTGAAAATGAAACGACTTTGCAACAGATCGCCAAATTCGGTATGAAATGGCTACCCCTGAGAAGTTTGAGGCCGGGGTGTTTTTGGCGGTTTTGAGCATTAGCCGCCACCCCCACCGAATCCCTAACAGAATCTAACAGAATAGAGGCATTGGTAGCAAACGAGGTAGCAATTGGATTCGATCGTTCCGCTCAAGGGTTCTGTAACTCGTTGATTACGAGAGATACCCCGGCTTGGATTCGAACCAAGGACCAATTGATTAAGAGTCAACTGCTCTACCAACTGAGCTACCGAGGCATTTTCACTGCCGCTGGTGGCGGCACGCGGGGAGATGTAGCAACTGCCGCGCGGAGGGCAACCGTAAAAATTCGGTAATCAATTTCAAGGTTCCTTTTTGCGGCATAATTCGATTTTCTTAAAATGCTTCATCCTCCGCACATCGCCTTCGAGGCCTCCATCATTTCCTCTTTCGAGACATCGCGGATATGGGTCGCGATCGACCAATTGTGACCGAAGGGATCCATCACGATGCCGTAGCGGTCGCCCCAAAACGTGTCCGCCAAGGGCATTTTCACCGTGGCACCGGCTTTCACCGCCTGCGCGAAAACCACTTCGGAATCGGCCACCTGAAGATGGATGGTGATCGGCGTGCCCCCGAGCGAGTTTGGTCCGAGCGAACCGCGAATTGACGCGAATGAACGCGAACAAGAGATAGTGGATAGTAGATCGTGGATCGGGGATGGACCCTGGGCAAATCTGGCTCTGGTTTCTGGAATCTGGTTTCTAAATTCTTCCCGATTCGCGTCAATGGGCGTCCATTCGCGGTTTGCATTCTTAATATGAGGCAGCCATGTCCTCTGTCCTCCGCGTCTTTCCAAATGCCTCTTTCCATGAACACGCAATCACGCCCCACGACGCTCCTGCAGGATCTCGCATCACTGCCCGGACAATACTGGATTCTCTTCAGCGGCACCCTTGTGAACCGCTTCGGGAATTTCGTGATGCCGTTCCTGGTCATCTATTTGAAAATGCATGGCCACGAGGAAAGGACCATCGGCTTCACGCTGGGTGCCTATGGCGCCGGCGGCCTCTGCGCCGGAATTCTTGGCGGCTGGCTTTCTGACAGAATCGGCCGCAAGCCAACCATGCTCATCTCCTGCACCGGAGCCGCGGCGTTCATGTTGTTGCTGTCACAGGCACACAGCATTCCCGCGCTGCTGGTGGCGACATTCATGACGGGCCTTTCGTCCGGCATTTACGGACCGGCGTCCGGTGCGCTCATCGCCGACTTGATTCCACCGGAGCTGCGGGTGCGTGCTTTCTCCTGCCAACGCTGGGCGATCAACGTCGGCTTTGCAGCGGGAATGGCGATGGCCGGATTCATGGCGAAAAATTCGTTCATGACGCTGTTCGTCGCCGACGCGGCAACAACGTTGCTGCTCGGCCTCACCATCCTCATCGGACTCAAGCCAAGGCCCGCTGCAATCACATCCAGGGCGAAAAGCGGATGGAGCCACGCGCTGAAGCACATGAAGGGCAATCCTTCATTCCAACTCGCGTCAGTCGCCGGCTTCCTGATCACTCTGGTCTTCCTGCAAATGAGCTGCACCTACAGCCTCCAAACGACCCAGGGGGCCGGTCTCGACGAGCGCACATATGGCCTGCTGATGGCGATGAACGGCATCATGATCGCATGCCTGGAATTGCCATTGATCGGATTCACCCGCCGCTTCACTCCTGTTAGAATCATCGCGATGGGTTACGCGCTGATCGGGATCGGCATGGGCATCAACATGTTTGGCGCGACGCTGCCTGTGCTGGTGATTAGCATGATCGTTTTCACGATCGGTGAAATGATCGCCATGCCGGTGAACAACGGCTACATGGCCAGCCTCGCCCCCGACGAAATGCGTGGCCGCTATCAGGGTGTGATGTCCGTCACCTGGAGTTCCGCCACCATGTTCGGTCCATCGCTTGGCCTCTTGCTCTTTCACGCCAATCCGCCGTTGTTATGGATTTCCGTGATGGGACTTTCGTTCGTCGCCGCCAGTCTTGCACTGGCGAGCCAGCGCGGCATGCTGCGCGGCGAAACGGCAGAGCTGGGCGATTCCACCACCCAACCGGAGCAGTCATGAGTTTCACCGCGCGAAGCAGAGCTCTGCCGCAAAGAGGCAGGGGCCGATCCTCCGGGCGGTCCGCGCGAATGAGTGGCGGGTGAACGAGCATGAACGGATTTCCAAGCGTTTCATGTGCCGGTTCATCTACCGCGCATTCGCCAGACCGTTGCGGAGAACGGTCCCTGCCAATTTTTAGACAGCCTCTAACAACTTTTGCGTCCTTTTTGCGCCTTTTTGCGGCTAAATCCGATTCATCTCTCACGGTGCGACCTAGGAACGCGAAAGAGTTGAACGGGCGTCCAAAATCAGCCGCTCAGTCGTTTCCCAGTCGATGCAGGCATCCGTGATGCTCTGCCCGTAACGAAGCTGGTCAAGCGGCTGCGGGAATTTTTGTGCGGCGGAGACGAGGTTGCTCTCAAGCATGGCTCCAGTGATGGATTTTTCCCCCGCACTTCGTTGTCTGACGATTTCCTCAAACACCCCAGGCATCAGTTGGTGATCCTTCGCGCAATTTCCATGGCTCGCATCGATCATGATCACCGCGGGCAAGCCGTGTTTTTCCAGCAACGCGCGTGTCGTCGCCACACTTGCGGCATCGTGATTCGGTCCGCTTTCACCACCGCGGAGGATGATGTGGCAATCGGGATTTCCCGTCGTCGTGACCACCGAAGCGCGGCCATCGAGTCCGACACCGAGAAATGTCTGAGGCTGCGTCGCCGCCTTGATTGCATTCACCGCGGGCTCCAGATTTCCCAAGGTGCCGTTCTTGAAGCCGATGGGCATCGAAAGCCCGCTCGCCATCTGCCGGTGCGTCTGTGATTCTGTCGTCCGCGCACCAATGGCCGACCAGCAGATCAAATCGGCGATGTATTGCGGCGTGATCGGATCCAGCAGCTCCGTCGCGGTGGGAACCCCAAGGCGAATCATTTCTAACAGAAATTGCCGCGCGAGATGCAACCCTTCCTCGATTTCGTTGCTGCCATCCAGCCGCGGGTCCATGATCAGGCCTTTCCAACCCACCGTCGTGCGCGGCTTTTCGAAATACACACGCATCACTAACAGAATCTCATCCTTCACTTTCCCGGCCAGCGCGGCGAAGCGCTCCGCATACTCACGGCCGGCCACCACGTCATGAATCGAACAAGGCCCGGCGATCACCAGAAACCGCGGATCCTTCCCGAAGATGATATCGCGGATCTGCCGCCGGCTGTTGGCGACGAAGGCAGCGTCCTCTTCCGTGCGGGGGATGCGTTGCAACAACTCCGCCGGCGCGGGAAGAGTCAGGTTCGAGCTAACGTGGATATCGATGACCGGTTCTTGCATGGGTGATGTGGTGGGCGGAAATCCTATGAGTTGGGGAATGATCTTCCCAACGAATTTTTTCAGCCTCTAAGAATAGTGGCTGGGACGTCTCGTCCCAGCTCATTGCCGGAGCATCCTGCTCCGGGCCTGCACCCTTGATGGCAACCCGCGTTAAAAAATTCCCTGCCGGGGTGAGGAGCGTTACCAAAGATTGATTTGCAGTGTGGGTTCCGCGAAGTAAAATGTCCTCCAATAAATGGACCTTCATTGTCAGTATTGCGGTGAGCAAATTGTTGCCAGAAGCTTCGGCAAATGTCCCAAGTGCTATCGGGACCTTCCCGAAGAGCTACAGTTGACCAGCAAGGAGAAGGAAATGGAAGAGCTTGAACAGAAGTGGAGGGACGAACCCGGCTTGGGACAAGGCCTTGGCGATGGAAGCGGCGACATTTCGCTATTTTGAATTCATCAGTCAAAGGAGCGGGTTCATTCTGAACGCTGGGTGCGGCGGACATTCTGTCCGCCGTCTGGAGTTTGGTTCTTTCTAGATCAGTGATCTAGTTTTTCTCCATTTTATGACATTTTAAGGTTGTCTCATGCGATTTTTGACTCTAGTATATACGCTAGATTCGATCTAACCAATACCGCCATGGGATACCCAACCAAA
>JANMJQ010000120.1:0-9818 GCA_031371445.1 Akkermansiaceae bacterium | reverse complement strand
GCCGCTGCCGGTGGATTGCCCGGGGCTCCGGCGTCGCCTACACTCCGGTCCGCATTCCATTCCGCGCGACTGGCGAAAAGACGGCACCGCCGTCGAGGTGGGTTACCACCGGGGAGCGCGGAACTCGCGGGTCGACGACGTCTCGTCGCGATCCGCCGCCGATCGCCTGGGCAGCCGGGAATGCACGTGCAACGCACGGCTGCCGCGACGACCACGTCGATCGTTCCCGGGGCGTCCGTGTGCTGCGACCCTTGTCCTGACGAGCGCCGTCCGACGGCGCTTCCCCGAGGCCCGTCATGTTCGAACGCCAGCAACGCATCGCAGAGGTCGACCCCGAAGTCTGGGCGGCCGTCACGCAGGAAAACCGTCGGCAGGAGGATCACATCGAGCTGATCGCATCCGAGAACTACACGAGCCCGGCCGTGATGGCCGCGCAGGGCAGCCAACTCACCAACAAGTACGCCGAAGGTTATCCCGGCAAGCGTTGGTATGGTGGCTGTGAAAATGTTGATGTCATCGAGCAGCTCGCCATTGACCGGGCGAAGGAACTCTTCGGAGCGGAGCACGCGAACGTCCAGCCGCACTCCGGCTCCCAGGCAAATCAGGCGGTGTATTTTTCGGTGCTTAAGTTTGGCGACAAGATCTTCACCATGGATCTCGCTCACGGCGGGCATTTGACGCACGGCCACAAGGCTAATTTCTCCGGCAAATTTTATGAAGTGACGCACTACGGCGTGTCTCCCGACGACGAACGCATCAACTACGCCGAACTCGAAAAGACCGCACGCGAACTGAAACCGAAACTCATCACGGTCGGTGCCTCCGCTTATTCCCGGACCATCGATTTCGAACGCATGGGCAAACTCGCCAAGGAAATTGGAGCGTATCTCTTTGTCGACATGGCGCACATCGCCGGCCTGGTCGCCGCGGGCTTGCATCCGAATCCGGTGCCGCATGCGGATTTCGTCACCACCACCACCCACAAGTCGCTGCGTGGTCCGCGCGGTGGATTGATTCTTTGCAAGGAAGAGCACGCGAAAAAAATCGACGGCCAGGTGTTCCCGGGAATCCAGGGCGGACCTCTCATGCATGTCATCGCCGCGAAAGCCATATGCCTTGGCGAGGCATTGAAGCCCGCGTTCAAGGAATACTCCGCGCAAATCATCCGCAACGCGAAGGCGATGGCCGAGCGTCTTACTGAACACGGCTTTCGCATCGTCTCCGGAGGCACCGACAACCACCTGATGCTCGTTGATCTGCGCACGAAGAACCTCAACGGCGCCGACGCTTCGCATGCCCTCGACGAAGCGGGTATCACCGTGAACAAAAACGGCATTCCCTTCGACAGCGGCAGCCCGATGAAGCCCAGCGGCATCCGCATCGGAACGCCAGCCGTCACCACCCGTGGCATGAAGGAAGATCACATCCGCACGGTGGCGGACTTCATCAACGAAGCTCTCTCAAGCCCCAACGACACCGCCAAACTTCACGCCATTCGCGAACGCGTCTTCGCCTTCAACCGCGAATTCCCGCTTCCTTGGTAAAAACTGAAAAGCTGAAATCAGAAAATAAGCTTCCCACCTCATCATCAATCTTCATTTCAGCATTTCAGATTTCAGATTTCAGCATTTACCCCAATGAATCCCTTCCGCGAAGACTTGGTTTCCCGCTCACGGCCGGAGCCTTGCAGCATTGTGATTTTCGGTGCCACCGGCGACCTCACGCACCGCAAACTCATCCCCGCGTTGTATAACCTTGCGGTCGATGGCGACTTGCCGACGGGCGTGAAAATCATCGGCTTTGCGCGGCGGGAAAAATCCGATGAGGAATTCCGCGCGGGCCTGGAAGTGTTGAACCGCAAGGTGTCGCGTTCGGGGCACGACGAGAAAATCTGGCAGCCGTTCATCGAAACGGTGAGCTACCACATGTCCGAGTTCACCGACCAGGAAGGCTATCGTAGCCTAGCGGCGAAGCTGGATGCGATCGATGCCGAACGCGGTGGCAAGGGCAACCGGCTGTTCTATATTGCTTCAGCTCCCGAATTCTTCGATGAAATCCTGATCAACCTGAAAACGGCGGGTCTCAACGAGCACAAACCCGGTTGCTGGTCGCGCGTGATCGTTGAAAAGCCTTTCGGCACTGATCTTGCCACCGCACGCCATCTCAATCAGGTGGTGAACGACACTTTCCACGAAAGCGATACCTACCGGATTGATCATTACCTCGGCAAGGAAACGGCGCAGAACCTGATGGTGCTGCGCTTTGCCAATGCCATTTTCGAACCCCTGTGGAATAGCAAATACATCAGCCACATCCAGATCACTTGCGCTGAAAATCTCGGCATGGAAGGCGGCAGAGGTGGCTATTATGAAAAGGCCGGCGCATTGCGCGACATGGTGCAGAACCATTTGCTGCAACTACTCAGCCTGGTCGCCATGGAACCACCGACGGACCTCAGTGCCGATGGCGTGCGCGACGAGAAAGTGAAAGTGATCCGTTCGCTGCGGCAATGGGACACGCCCGAAAAGGTGGCGGCCAATGTGATCCGCGCGCAATACACCGCCGGTCATGTCGATGGCAACGCGGTCCCCGGTTATCGCGAAGAAGACCGAGTCAGCCCGACCTCCGATACCGAAGCCTATGTCGCGGTGCGCCTGCTCATCGATACCTGGCGCTGGAGCGGCGTGCCCTTCTACATTCGCATGGGCAAACGGCTTCCGAAAAAATCGACGGAAATCTCCGTCCATTTCAAGGACGCGCCCTGCGTGCTTTTCAACGCGATCACCGGCGGTGTTCCGGGTGGCAACGTGCTTATCATCCGCATCCAGCCCGATGAAGGGATTTCGCTGCGCATGGTTTCGAAAATCCCCGGCACCAGTCTGCGCCTTGAGCCCGTGAAAATGGATTTCCACTACGCCACCAGTTTCGGCAAAGGCAGCCCGGAGGCCTACGAGCGGCTTCTGTTAGATGCGGTTGCCGGTGACGCCACTCTCTTCGCGCGCCGCGACGAGGTTGAGGAAGCATGGAAATTCATCGACCACATCGAACACGCCTGGCACCAATCGAACAACCCGCCGCCAATGGCCGAGTTCGTCGCCGGCTCATGGGGGCCGAAGGAAGCCGACGCGCTGCTGCACAAAGACGGCAACCAGTGGCGGAGGCTTTGATTACTGGGGGCTTGCGACGAAACCGTAATCTTGCTACGTTCCAACCATGAAAACGCAGTTTGTGACGAACAGCAAAGGCAAGAAAGTCGCTGCGGTGATTCCTATTCGGGAATATGAAGATCTGCTTCAGGACATTTATTCCGCTGCGATCATAGAACGCCGCCGCAAGGAAAAAACCTTTCCGTGGGAAGAACTTAAAAAGCAATTGATCGCAGATGGCATCCTACCGGGTTGATTACGCTAAGGGAGTCGAAAAGGATTTGCGAAAGATTCCGGTCAAAATGGCCGCCCGCGTTGGTCGGGCCATCGACAAGCTCGCAACCAATCCCTTTCCATCCGGATGTGTTAAGCTGATAGGATACGACATTGAATACAGGATCCGCGTCGGAGACTATCGTGTGATTTACCAAGTTCAAAATTCGATCCTTGTTGTTTTGGTCATCGAGATCGGCCATCGAAAAGACATCTATCGCCCATGAACGCTACCCTAGACATCATTCCCGACGTTTGCCCGGAGCTGGGCATCGAAGTTCCCGTCTCCGCGATCGACAAGGAGCTGCGGAAGTTGTGGGAACAGGACGAGGCGCGGACGAATGCGTCGCTGATGAACCTGGTGGTCTATTCGGAGACGCCCGGCGCCTTGATCGAAAATTCCAACATCATCCGCGAACTCACGCGCGAGCATGCGTGCCGCGCGATTCTTGTCGGCATCGACCGCAACGAACCGGAGCCCAGCCTGCGGGCGTGGATCACGGCGCACTGCCATCTCGCGGATGGCCGCAAGTCCGTGTGCTGCGAACAAATCGCCTTCCATCTAACAGGCACCGTGACCGGCCGCTTCCGCAACACGGTTTTCGCGCACCTGAATTCCGACCTGCCCCTCGTTTTCTGGTGGCAGGGCGAGTTGTCATCGATTCTAACAGAACGACTGGTCGCGGTGATGGACCGCCTCATCATCGACAGTTCGTCGTGGGCCGATCCCGCGGCGGCGTTCCAGCTCATCGAGGACACTTCGCAGGCGAATCCCGATCTCGTCATCCAGGATCACGCGTGGACCCGTTCGTGGCAGTTCCGTGTCGGCATCGCCGGCTTGTTCGACGATCCGGTGGCGCAGGAAGCCTTGCCATCGATCGATCACGTGGAACTCGTCTATCATCCGGCACACCGCAATACCGTCTTGCAAGTGCTTGCATGGCTTGCGGTGCAGGCGGGTTGGAAAGACCGTGCGTCCAGCGATCCATTCGCCTTCGTTTCTCCAGGCGGCACGGCGGTTTCAGTATCGTTGAAAGAGAACGCCGCTGGCCCGCCGATTTCCTTGCTGGAGCTCCGCGCTCCCGGCATCGCCGTGAGTGTCACGCAAGCGGCGGGTGCTTCCCACGTCGAGCGTCAGGTGAAAACAGATTCTTACCGTGCGGCTTCATTGTCACCAGCCGATCCCACGGATGCCGCGGCTTTGCTGGGTGTCCAGCTTGCGCGCGGTGGAAAGAATTCGCTGTATCAGAAAATTTTGCCGCGGTTCCGGGCGATGTTGAAGCGACGCTAAAACCTTGGAGTGCGGCGGGAAGCGAAGCGCCACGACGCTTTGGATGGTTCGCGGGACAGGCGTAGTTCATCCCAAACGTTCTTCCGGCACTCATCGCTTCGGGCCCATCCAAAGCGGTGTCGCTCTGCCACCGCAGTCCAAGGCATTCACTCCGGCCGTGAGAAGTGCATCGGAAACGACCGTCCGTCGGTGTTGTTCATCGTGCCTTCCCAATAGATGCGCGAGTCGGTGACGCGCTTGGTCAGGCGGCAGGAGGCGCTGTGCACCAGGCTGCCATCTTTCTGTTCGGTGAATTCCTGCAAGACGAGCACACCATCCTTGGGGTTGGTCCCCTTTAGCTTGAACCTTTGGTTTTTGTCCCGCGTCGGATAGTAATAGTGCCCATCGACCAGGCCGCCGTCGATCTCGAGCGCGAACATCGCGTCGAGCTTGCCGACCTTTCCGCCGTACACGAGCACGGCTTCGTTATCGACGTTCGCCTGGGCTTTCCTGATTTGGTCATCGGTGGGATCGGCCGTGGCGACCCCGAGCGCTCCCGCCATCAGCAGGGCGAATATCCGGCAACTAGATTTTGCACGCATAATGTAGTTCCGGACTTTAGTCCGTTCTTCACGGCGATGGGAAGAACGGACTGAAGTCCGGGACTACTATTTCGCCGCCTCTTCAGCCGTTAGCCCGGAGCGATTCCCCCGGCCCAAGATGTAGCTTTCCCGTAACGCCGCTGTTGCGGGGTTCTGGGCGATATACCGCCGGAAGTGCTGCAACTGCTTTTCGCTGCGGACGATGTGATCGAACGCTTCAGCCTGCCACAGGGATCCCGATCGCCCGGTCATTTGATTGATGTGCCGCGCGCTGGCTCCTTTCCAACGTTGGACGATTTTCCCCAATGTTTGCCCAGCGTTCGGAGTTACCAGGGCATGCAGATGATTGGGCATGATGACCCAAGCATCGAGTTGGTAGTCGGACTCGTGGCCAGACGTCAGCAAATTTGTAAGGATGGCTGCGAGCGCGGGCTGCTTCAACATGCATTCGCCATGACCAGCATCGAGGAGTTCGTGAAAGCGCGTGGTGAATTTTCGATGAAATTCGATTCGTTCGTCTTCCGGTAGTGCGGATGCGTCCGCGCCCGGGAGGATGCCGCGTTGGGTGAGCCAGCTATTCCGCTGTATGAGCCATTCATCACGCACAGGATTCGGAATCGAATCCGCCAGACGCGTTGTTACGAAATAGGTTCGTTCCCATTGCCGCCAGTGAGGTAGATGGAGGCGATGTCGATGGACTGGCTCGTCAGGATTGTAAGGGGTGAAGTCTGACAATGTAGTATCGGACTTTAGTCCGTTCTTCAATCCCATGGGAAGACCGGACTGAAGTCCTAGACTACGTTGTTACCGGTCTAACCGGAATACCCCTCTTTGCAAAATGCGCCTTTGCTTCTCCGACGGTGTGCTTGCCAAAATGGAAAATGCTCGCTGCCAACACGGCATCGGCTTTGCCCGCATCGAGGACATCCACCATGTGATCCAGATTTCCCGCGCCGCCGCTGGCGATGACGGGGATGCCGATCGCCGCTGATACTGCGGCGGTGAGTTCGATGTCGTAGCCGGCCTGGGTGCCATCGGCGTCCATGCTGGTGAGGAGGATTTCACCGGCACCGCGGCGCCAGACTTCCTTGGCCCATTCGACCGCGTCGAGTCCGACGGGCGTGCGGCCGCCATGAGTGTAAACGCCCCATTTACCGGGGCCTTCGCGCTTGGCATCGATGGCGACGACGATGCACTGGCTGCCAAAAATTTTCGCGCCCTCGTCCACCAAGCCCGGGTTATTCACCGCGGAGGTGTTGATGCCGACCTTGTCAGCGCCGGCGAGCAACATTTCACGCATGTTTTCGACGCTGCGAATGCCGCCGCCGACGGTGAGGGGAATAAAGCATTGTTCCGCGGTGCGGCGGACGACATCGACCATCGTCGCGCGGTTATCGGACGAGGCGGTGATGTCGAGAAAGACCAGTTCGTCAGCCTGCTGCGCGTTGTAGGCGATCGCGCACTCCACCGGATCGCCGGCATCGATGAGGTCCACGAAGTTGACGCCCTTCACCACCCGGCCGTCGGTGACGTCGAGGCAGGGAATGATGCGTTTTGCGAGCACGCGCGAACCATGGCAAGCCGTGCCTGCGAGGCAAGTAAAAGGCCGCAGTCTGGGGACAAATCGATTGGCAATCACATCTGGATTTTTCAACCACAGATTAACAGGATGGACGCAGATTGAGAGGATGAAGGGATGGTATTGAGCGACGACCGGAGGGTATAAAACCCAAAAAACCTATCTTATCCCTTCTTCCATCTGTGTTTATCCCGTTCATCTGTGGTTATGAAATTTGGATACAAGTGGTCTGTGGCTCGAAGCGATACCTCAAACCTGAAACCAAAAAATCCCGGCCACACATGCGGCCAGGACTTCAGGTGAAATTTCGTGAAGGTGACGACGTTCAGTCCACCTTCGGCTTGCCGACGCGGCGGACGGCACCGAAACGCTTCTGGAACTTGTCGATGCGGCCTTCGGTATCGACGAACTGCGCCAAGCCCGTGAAGAAGGGGTGGGAGTCCGAGGTGATGCCGATGGAAATGAGGCTGTGCTCGACACCGTCGATGACTTCCTTTTTGTCGGAGGTCTTGGTCGAGCGGCTGATGAAGCGTTTGCCGGTGGTCATGTCCACGAAGACGACCGGATTGTATTTCGGATGCAGATCCTTTTTCATGACGATAGTAGCCTCGCCACGGTTCAGACGCGGCGGGGCGCGGAGATTGCCGCAAAATCGGGCACTGTCAAGCTGGCATGAAATTTTGACGTCAATTCATTTCGTTCAAAAATATATTTAACTCTTGCAAAATATTTATGTTGGTTTTGTATATCCTTCCGATTTTTTGAGTCGCTTTTATAAGGATTCCGTGTAGCGTGGCGTCGTTATGGCAATTACAACGAAACGTACCCGCTTTTCACGTCGACTTCCGGACCATGTTACCGATGAACTTTGCAACGTGCTCGCCGAAAAGAAAGTTTTTGGATTCAACGACCTTTTCGAGCGTGTGTTTGCGAACCTGAAAGTCCGGAATGCTGTCAGTGGCGGCGAGGAAATGCTTCGTCTGCGCGCCTACGAAAAGCTTCAAAACCTGGTGACCCGCGGCCTCGTCGAGAAACTCGGCAAGGAATACAAGGGAACGGCCCGCGTCCACGAAGCCTCAAGCGCTTACGCCGCCGCCCAAGATGCGGCTGCTCAAGAAGAAGCCTGATTCTGGCTCAGAGATTTCCCGAAACCCGCGTCCGCAAGGGCGCGGGTTTTTTTGTGCAAAAAGAGTCGAAAGTCGAAAGTCTGAATATCCGACCTTCGACTTTTGACCTTCAGACCTGCGACTCTTCAGTATCCGACTTTCAGACTTTCGACCTCTTGTTCTTGCTTCTTTGCGCTGAGGTCCTGATTCTTTTTTCCGTTCGCCATGCCCCAGGATTATCTTCCCGTCTTGTTCCAGGTTTTGATCGCGCTCGGCTTCGCGGTTTCGACGTTGACGCTGAGTGTGGTCTTCGGGCGCTCGGCCAAGCGGAATCCCACCAAGGACAGCGCCTATGAATGCGGGATGCTGCCGATCGGTGAAGGTGCGCCGCGGTTTTCGGTGAAATTTTATCTCGTTGCGATGTTGTTTGTGATTTTCGACATTGAGGTGGTCTTCATGTATCCGTGGGCGCTGCAATACCGGGAATTGGTCAGCGAGGGGGCAACGGCCTTGGTCAGCATGGCGGGTTTCGCGGGTGTGCTGTTTTTCGCTTACGTGTATGCGCTGAAAAAAGGCGCGCTCAATTGGAAATCGTGAGCGTCCGCCGATGATCCATCACGTGGTTTATTGCCAGCTTGAGGACGAGGTGTCGCAATCGATGGTCGAGGACTTGGTTCGCTGGAGCCGGACCTTGTTGTTGAAAATTCCGGAAGTGCTGGCCGTCCGATCCGGCCGCAACCTCGACCCGCATTCGCGCTGGCAGTTCTTCTTCGCGATCGAAGTCGATTCCTTGGAAAAATTGAAAACGACGCTGGAAGATCCATTCCATCTGAAGCTGATGGAGCGCTACATCAAACCCGCCACCAAGGATTTTCAGATCATGGACTTCGAATTGGATCCGTCCAAGGATTTGAAGTATTCGTAAAGAAGTCGAAAGTCGAAAGTCGCAGGTCTTAAAGTCCGAAGGTCGACTTTCAGACTTTTGACCTTCAGACCTTCAGACCTTTGACTCTTCAACGATGCCGCGCTTGTTCGTCGAGGAAGATCTCGGCCAAGCGGAAGCAGCGGCGCGATAGTTCTTTGGCATCGTTGTCGCCGATCAAAGCAACGCCTTCTTCTCCGACTTCGGAGCTATAAATCTTCCACGCCTTTTCGGCGAGTTGTTCGGGGTCATGTTTGACCCGTTGAGGGAAGGGAATGGAGCCGCCCTGTTGTGGGGGCCGTGGCTCGCGGTGGTCGGGGGCTTTGCCCTCGGTTGAAATCGGAAAGGTTTCCTCGCCTTGGGGGGAGTTGCCTTGTGCCGGGCTGTTTGCTCCCTTGCCCTTGCGGCGGCGCTTCTTTTTCTTGTGTGTTTCGGAAGGTCCGGAATTTCCTCCCACAGAGGCAGCTTCAGGTTCGGGCCATGCGCCGGAATCCTGATCGCCGGAAAAATCCCCGCTGTCCGACTTGTCTTCCTGAATTTTTTCCACGGGAGTAGACTCCGGGACATTGGCGGCGGCTTCCGCTTTCGGGCTTTTGCGCGGGCGGACCGCAGGTTCCCGGCGCGGCGGTTTGGCGGCGTCTTCGGTCGGCTCGGGGGATTCGTTTGCTTCACTCATGGGTACGCGCGAGGCAAACCCCGGTCATTGGCTCAGTCGAGCACATTCCGAGGTGAGTTATGAATTCCAAAGCACCAACGGTGCGGACCATACCAGCCCAGGGCAACGCCCTGATCTTTATACACAATTCCGCAGGTGCCAGCCGTGCTTCCGGAGCGCTGGCTTCAGCCGGCGAGTGAGATTCCGGCATTTTGGCGCTCCAACCATCCACGAAGCGCGGGACTCGCCGACTAAAGTCAGCGCT